>CAJMOF010000008.1 GCA_905215065.1 uncultured bacterium
GTCGGATGACTTGAAGAAGGGGGAGGCCTCGCGGCCTCCCCCTTTTTTTGCGTTTTATAGAGAGCTGTAATACAAGAACTCGCCTTCTTTTAGCTTGTCTTACTGTTTGGCTGTATTTTGAGTCCTTCTTTTGTATTTGCGCGATAATAACTCCCATTGGCGTTAGGGAGGACTTGATGTTTACCGTTTTTGTCTTGGGCAATATTGCTTCGGGTAAGTCGACTGCCTGCCGCTATCTCGAATCTCATGGCGCCATGCTTATCGATCTGGACGAGCTTGCCAAATCGCTGTATGTGCCAGGCTCCGATATCGTCAATGCCCTCGCGGAAGAATTTGGCTGGGATATTTTGGACGAGGAGGGCGGCGTTCGCCGTAACATCCTCGCTTCTCGAGCTTTTGTTTCTCCTGATGCGGTCGCGAGGCTCAATAGCATTGTGCACCCCGTTCTCATTGAGCAGCTTTCGCTTAGGATTCTTGATCCGGTTTGCTGCACGGTTTCGTCCCCCCGTTATCCCTTTGCGGTTGTCGAGGTTTCTGCCCCGACTGGTTTTGAGGATGCTTTTGGCCTGGCTGATGAAATTCTGGTTATCAGCGCTCCTTTAGCAGTTCGTCGCGGGCGTGCTATTCATCGTGGTATGGAGCCCTCTGATTTTGATGCGCGTTCTGCATGCCAACCTGATGAGGCTTCGCTTTGCAATCTCGCTTCGACGGTAATCGATAATGCGGCGGGCGATAACTCGCTCTTTGAACAACTGGACGCTTGGCTTGTGCGCCATGGCTTCGGGGATGTAGTGGATAAGGAGGAGGTCGATGCCTAGGACACGTTTCTTTACGTGGTATCGCGTGGCGCCACTTGCCGTTGTGTTCGTCTTTGGCCTTATTTCGCTCGTCTACTCGTATGCTCCTGCCGCTTTCTTTAAGCCTTTGTATCCGATTGACTACGAGGCGTACGTAAAGCAATCGAGCATTTCGCACAATCTTGATCCGTATCTGGTGTGTGCTGTCATAAAGTCGGAATCGAATTGGGATCCCGAGGCCGAGTCGAATCAAGGCGCTCGGGGATTAATGCAGCTGATGCCCGAGACTGCCCAGGATATGATTGCCAAAGGTCTTGTCGATGGTAGCGAGTATTCAGCCGACAACCTTAACGATCCCGCTACGAACATCGAGTTTGGCTGTGCGTATCTTTCGTATCTTCTAACGTATTTTAACGGGTCGACCGACAGTGCCATTGCTGCCTATAACGCTGGCATGGGCAATGTCGACGGTTGGGCGCAGCAGAGCACTTCGCTTCATAATGCAATCACCTTTCCCGAGACGCAGGCGTATCTGATTCGTGTCAATAATGCCTGGGTTCGCTATAAGACCCTCTATCCCGATCGGTTCGTATAGGACTATGCCTGCCGCCTGCGTATACTGCAGATATATGAGTTAGGAGTATCCATGGCGGAATTTGAAGTTGAGCGTGTTGGAGGAGAGCTCAAACGTTTTGGCGTTGAGGGCTCTGCGGTGCCATTTAAGGTTGTATCTCCTTATGAGCCTGCAGGTTCTCAGCCTAAGGCCATTGAGTCGCTTGTGCAGGGCGTGAGGGATGGAGATCGCTATCAGGTTTTGCTGGGCGTGACTGGTTCGGGCAAGACCTTTACGATGGCTAAAACCATCGAGGCCCTGGGGAAGCCGACGCTTGTCATGGCTCCCAATAAAACGCTCGCCGCTCAGCTTGCGAGCGAGCTCAAAGAGTTCTTTCCCAACAACGCTGTGGTCTACTTTGTCTCGTACTACGACTACTATCAGCCCGAGGCGTATGTGCCGCAAAGCGATACATATATCGAGAAAGACTCCTCGATTAACGAAGAGGTCGAGATGCTGCGACATCAGGCGACCGCATCGCTGCTCTCTCGACGCGATGTGATCGTTGTCGCATCGGTCTCGTGTATCTATGGCATTGGCTCTCCTGAGGACTATGCGGGTCTGGCTCCAAACGTCGACAAGAAGGTGCCGCTCGAGCGCGATGACTTTATCCACGCACTTATCGACATTCAATATGATCGCAATGACTATGACCTGGCGCGCGGCACGTTCCGCGTGCGTGGCGATGTCGTCGACGTGTATCCGCCTTATGCCGAGCATCCGTTGCGGTTTGAGTTCTTTGGCGACGAGGTCGAGCTGATTGCCGAGATCGATGAGGTCACCGGAGAGATGCTTCGTGAGTACGAGGCCATCCCCGTGTGGCCGGCCTCGCACTACGTGACCGAGAAGCCGAAGGTCAAGGCGGCTCTGAAATCGATCAGCGAAGAGTGCGAGAAACGTGTGGCCGAGCTCAAGGCGACTGATAAGTTGCTCGAGGCGCAGCGTCTGCAGCAGCGCACCGATTATGATCTTGAGATGCTCGAGACCATGGGTTTTTGTAACGGTATCGAGAACTACTCGCGTCATCTGGACGGTCGCAAGCCGGGTGAGCCGCCGTTTACCCTGATCGATTACTTTCCCAAGGATATGCTCTGCATCATCGATGAGAGCCATGTGACGGTGCCGCAGATTCGCGGCATGCACGAAGGTGACCGCTCGCGTAAGGTGACGCTGGTGGAACACGGTTTTCGCCTGCCCTCGGCACTCGATAATCGCCCGCTTCGTTTCGATGAGTTTGAGGCAAGGATACCCCAGTTTATCTATGTTTCGGCCACACCGGGCGACTACGAGCTGCGGGTGAGCCAAAACGACGTGGAGCAGATTATTCGTCCGACCGGTCTGCTCGACCCCAAGATCGATGTGCGTCCGGTTCGTGGGCAGATTGACGATCTTGAGGACGAGATTCGCGAGCGCGTTGCCCGCAAGGAGCGCGTGCTGGTGACCACGCTCACCAAGCGCATGGCCGAGGACCTGACCGACCATCTGCTTGATGCCGGCATTAAGGTCAATTACATGCACTCCGATACAGCGACGATGGACCGTGTCGAGATCCTGCGAACGCTGCGCGAGGGAAAGATTGATGTTCTCGTTGGCATCAACCTGCTTCGCGAGGGCTTGGATCTCCCCGAGGTCTCACTGGTGGCAATTCTCGATGCCGATAAGGAAGGCTTCTTGCGCAACCGCCGTTCGCTGATTCAGACGATTGGCCGCGCGGCCCGTAACGCCGATGGCGAAGTCATCATGTATGCAGACGTTGTGACCGATTCGATGAAAGAGGCCATCGAGGAGACGCAGCGCCGTCGCGAGATTCAGATGGCATATAACGAAGAACATGGCATTGTGCCCAAGACGGTGCGCAAGGCCATCAACGACATCTCAAGTTTTATTGCCGAGGCCGAAAAAACCGTGGGTTCCAAGGGACGCTCGAAGGGCGACTCTCTTGGCCATGGCGCATTCTATACGCCCGATGAGTTGGGCGAGGGTGGCGTGCCGGAAACAGTGGCGCCCGAGCAGACACTTGCGGAGCAGTTGGAAGAACTGCCGCATGACGAGCTCGTGCGGATCGTCGAAACCATGGAAGAGGATATGCGTAACGCTTCTGCCGCCATGGACTTTGAGGAGGCGGCGCGCCTGCGCGATGCCGTCGTTCAGATTCGGGCGATGCTCGAGGGTGCGTCTGAGGACGAGACGATCGAGCGCTTACGTTCGCAGGCCCGCAAGGGTTCCACGTTCGCATCGGGCAGAAAACGCCAGGGTGCACGGTTTAAGAAATAGTGAACAGGCCCCGAGTTCCCTGTGGAGCTTGGGGCCTGTGTCTTTTGCGCGCTGGAATTCGTGCGTTAGAGGTCTGCGATCAGGGCTTCGGCACAACGGATGCCGTCGGTGGCCGCGCTCATGATGCCGCCGGCATATCCAGCTCCCTCACCACAAGGGTAGAGGCCCGGGGTCGACACGGCATGGCACGTTCGGTCTCGGGTGACAGTGACCGGTGAGCTCGAACGAGTCTCCACGCCGGTAAGAACGGCATCGGGGCAGTCGTAGCCGCGTAGCTTTTTTCCGAGTAGGGGAAGTCCCAGGCGGAGCGACTCGATGATATGCTGCGGCAGGGCTTCGTCAATTGCCGTCCAGGTCACACCGAGCGGATAGGTGGGCTTTACCTTTCCGGGCGCCTTACTGGCGCGTCCTGCGAGGAAATCTCCGACGAGCTGTGCTGGTGCGTTCCAGTTGGAACCGCCCAGGCGATAGGCGGCCGCCTCGCAGGCACGCTGGAGCTCGATGCCGGCGAGCGGGTCATTGTTGGGAAGGTCCTCAGGCGTGACGTTAACGAGCAGGGCGGCATTTGCGTTGCGTCCGTCGCGGGCATTGAGACTGGCCCCGTTGACGCACAGATGGCCCTGCTCGGAAGAGGCGGCGACAACCTGCCCGCCGGGGCACATGCAAAACGAGAACACGCTGCGGCCGTTGGGAAGATGGGCAACAAGTTTGTAGGGGGCCGCCCCGAGCGCTGGATGTCCCGCCGAGGCTCCATATTGGGCTCGGTCGATGTCGCGTTGCGGATGCTCGATGCGAACGCCCATGGCAAAGGTCTTTTGTGCGAGGGCCACGTTGTGGTCCTTAAGGAGCTCAAAAATATCGCGAGCAGAATGCCCGCAGGCGAGGATGAGGTGCTTTGTCTCGATTGACTCGTAAGCGGCGTCTTGGGACGATTGGACATCAATGCCGGTGATGGCGCCAGACGCGTCGATGCGAATGTCGACGAGCTTCGTTCGATAACGGACGACACCTCCGAGCTGCTCGATGCGCTGGGATATAGCGGTGACAACCTTGGGAAGGATGTCGGAGCCAATGTGCGGCTTGGCATCCCACAGAATATCGCGGGGCGCACCCGCTTCGACGAAGGTTTCGAGGATAAGGCGATGGGCGGGATTTTTGGTTCCCGTATTGAGCTTGCCGTCCGAGAAGGTCCCCGCGCCGCCCAGGCCAAACTGGATATTGCTCTCGGGGTCGAGGATGCGCTCCTTTAGAAAGAGGTCGATCGCCCGCGAGCGGCGAAATGCCGGGTCGCCGCGCTCGATGAGCAAGGGCTTAAGACCTGCTTCGGCGAGCGTAAGCGCAGCGAAAAGGCCGGCGCATCCGGCGCCGACAACGACAGGGCGTTCTTGAGGTGCGTCGGAGGCGGGGGAGGGGAATGAAGGCTCATCGTCTTCTATCGCGCGTACGCGCGAGCGGTCACGCTCGGCAACGCTGTCGATCGCTTCTCGCTCGAGGTGGGGACTAGTCAGCTCAACACGAAAGCTCAGGATAAAATGGACGTCTCGTTTTTTGCGAGCGTCGATTGACTTGCGGTGGAGCTCGATGGACTTGATCTCGGAGTCCTTGCAACGTAGGACGCACTTGGCGACTCGCTTGCCAACAATGAGACAGGCATTTTCATCGCCGGCTTCATCGAGCGACGCGTTGACTTGGGTGATTTCAATCATCGAGGTCTCCTTAGAGGCAAGAAAGAGGCCGTCCGGTATCCCAGACGGCCCGAATGCGTTTTTGATTATAGACTGCGCGGCTACAGGCTGCTTGCAGCGCGAATGCCCGAGATCCAGGCCCACGCAAGGTTAAAGCCTCCGCAATCGGCGTCGATGTCGAGCGCTTCACCGCAGACGTAAAGCGGGGCGTCGACAACGCTGCGCGCGCGTAGGCTGGGTGTTGAGATGCTCTCGACAGATATGCCACCACGCGTGACCTGTGCTGAGCGCTCCTCGGCTGTTCCCTCGACGAGCAACTTAAAGTGTTTGAGGATCGAGACCAGGTGGATGACATCGTTGGAGCCTGGATGGCACTGCTCGAACGTTGTGCAGACGACGCGGGAGAGTTGCGGGGCGAGCATGCCGTCGAGCCAACGGGGATCGCGGGGCGAAAAGCCGCCGAGCAGCTCAACGCGCCGGTTGAGCATATCGAGCAACTCGTCTTTGGAGAGGTCGGGGAAAACGTCGAGCAGGATCGTATCGCCGTGCTGGATACGACGAGAGAGGTTGAAGACAGCGACGCCTGAGATACCGAAGGTTCGAAACAGCACTTCACCGTCTTCGTGCCAGAGCTCATTATGATTGTGGGCGAGCGTCAAGCGGGCACGGACGCGCAGGCCATCCAACGTCTTGAGTGCCGCTCGATCGCCAACGACCGTTGCCGATACGGGGCAGAGGATGGGGCGCAGCGAAGTGAGGGGAAGGCGAAACGTATCGGCGATACCGGTGGGGTTGCCGCCCGTAGCGATAATTACGGCATGTGCCTGCAGGGCCTCGTTCTTGCGAGGGACATCGGCGAGCGCCTTCCGAAGCGAGCGGAGCTCCGATTTTCGGTCGTCGTGCTTTTTTGCCTTGAGTGCTCGCACGGGACGGTCTATTTGGAGTGTCCAGCCTTCGGAAGCTTTGTGCGCCGTGGCAACGTTGGCTCCGCAGATTAAGGTGATACCTAGGCGGTCGCAAACGTTGAGAAGCGCGTCGCGCACCGATTCGGCGCGAAGGGAGCGCGGGTACAGCCGGCCTTCCTCGGAGGTTGTCATGATGCCCAGCGAGGAGAAGAAACCCATAAGCTCTTGTTCGGGCTGGGGGCCCATGACGGATTCGACGAATGCGGGGTGGTTATACCGCTGAGGATCAATCGATTCGTTGGAGAGGTTGCAACGGCCGTTACCGGTCGCAAGGAGCTTGAGGCCGCAGGCGACATCGCGCTCAACGATGCAGACGCTTTTGCCAGCGCGTGCGGCCGTAATGGCGGCGGCGAGGCCTGAAGCCCCGCCGCCGATTACCAAGACGTCATAGAGGGCGCTCGCGTTCACTTAGGCCTCGTCGGTCTCGTGCGGGGTAATAGCCTCGACGGCAGAGACTGCCTTGGGCAACATGCCATCGGGCAGCGCGGTCTCGACCTCGCCCTTATCGCAGGCCTCGGCGAGTGCCGGATTAATGGGAAGCTGGCCCAAGATGTCGAGGTTATAGCGCTCTGCGACCTCGGGGAGCTTGCTCTTGCCAAAGACCTCGATCTTCTTGCCGCAGTCGGGGCACTCAATATAGCTCATGTTCTCGACAATGCCCAGAATGGGGACGTTCATCTTCTCGGCCATGTTGACCGCCTTGGCGACGATCATCGAGACCAGATCCTGCGGGCTCGTGACGATGACGATGCCGTCGACCGGCAGCGACTGGAAGACGGTGAGCGCGACGTCGCCTGTTCCCGGAGGCATGTCGACCAGTAGGTAGTCGATGGGGCCCCACGAGGTCTCGCTCCAGAACTGCCTAATGGCGCCTGCGATGACCGGACCGCGCCAAAGGACGGGGTCGGTCTCGTTTTGGAGCAGCAGGTTGGAGCTCATGACCTTGACGCCGTGCTCGGAGATTTCGGGCAGCATAAGGTTGCCAAGGGCATGGACGTGGCGTCCACTCATACCGAACATCTTGGGGATAGAGGGACCGGTGATGTCGGCATCGAGGACGCCGACCTTGTGGCCGTGACGGGCAAGCTCGGTGGCGATGGCACCGGTGACAAATGACTTGCCGACACCGCCCTTGCCGGAAAGCACGGCGATGACGCGCTTGACCTCGGACAGCGTGTTCTCCTCAAATTGCGACGGCGACGTTTGTCCGCCGGCGGCCTGTGCGTGTTCGCAACCCATGTATGACTCCTTTGTATATGCTGGGGCCGGGGCCCCGCGATGTGACACGAGCGTCATTGTACCCTCGTTTGCGAGCGGGAGTCATTTGCGATGCATTTGGGCCGAGCGCGCTTGCAATATGATGGGCCCAAGCGAATGGGCGGGCTTACTGAACTTTGCTGGCGAACTCGAGGTACTGCATGCGCTGCAGCTTGTCGATCGTCGAGGCGTATGGGCTGTCTTCCGATTCCAAGTCGTAGCGCAGCCCGTCGGCACCGAGATAGCCGGCGACATTGATGGTGAGTACATCTGACCTTGTCGCAAGCAGGGCCTTTTGGTAATTGGTGAGCGGAGCGCCGATCTTATTAAGGGTAATGGCTGCAATCTCGTTTGCCCCGACGGTGTCGTAGACGTTGAGCTCGGTATTGCCGGCGATCTCATAGTTAGCCCAGACGAGATATGTCGACTGATAGATACGGAAAGCGTGGCTTGCCGTATCTTCCTGAGGGTACAGCTCGTCGTTGAGAGTCGTTGCGGCGCTCGGCTGATGGTCGCCAAAAAAGACAAGAACAACCGGTCTGCCGATATTGCGGAGCTCGTTGATAAAGTACTCGAGGTCCCGGTCGGATGCGTTGATGCAGGTGAGATAGGTGTTGAGCGCGCTGTTGGCGCCTTCGCTGGCTCCCTCGACCCAATAGTTTGTCAGCTCTTCGGCGGGAACGGTGCCATAGTCGTAGCCGCCGTGATTTTGCATCGTGACGTCAAAGATGAACTGTGGCGCTTCGTCGGTTCTAAGCAAGTCGAGTATCTTGTCGTAGGTGGCGTAGTCGCATACGCCGGCATGGTAATAGGGCGCACCTTCGAAATCGCCGATTGAAAGAAAGTCTCCAAAGCCCAGCTGCTGATAGATTTTATCTCGATGGTAGTTGACGGGGTTTTGCGGGTGCATAGCGGTAGTGGTATACCCAAGCTCTTTAAGGTCTTTTGCCAGGCTGTTTACGCCATTCATCTGATACAGCTGATAGGGGATCTTGCCTAATCCGACAAAGGCCGTTGTCGCTCCGGTCAAAAATTCGAATTCGGAGTTCGCCGTTCCGCCACCGGCGACCGAAGCGAGCATGGTGCCGCGAACAAGTGTGTCGGGAAGCGAGTTGTAGAATGCGGGGCCGGTGTACCCGGCCGCCTGGAGCTGCTCAAAGCACGAAAGGTCGCTAAAACTCTCATTCATGACGGCAACAATCGTCGGCTTGATTTCATTGAACTGGGCAACGGCCGCCGCGCGCTGTTCGCTCGAGCCATATGTGCTGTCGTAGACGGCGGCGAGCTCCTGCTCGATGCTCTGTGCCTCATCGGGCGTATAGTCTTCGGGCTTCTCAATGGGCAACTCGTTGACCATTTCGGTGAACGAAGTGATAAAACCCTGAGACGCATACGTGGTGATGGGCTGCCAACGGTCAAATCCAAAATCCAGCGCCTGCTCCAAGTCGATGTTGGAAAAGCCTGAGAGCCCCACAACGGTCACTAGCAGAAAAGCACAGAGGTTAGCGGCGATAGCGGGGAAGACATGGGTGGGCGTACGGAGCTTTTGCGGTCGGATGAGCGAAAGAAGCCCCAAGGAAATCTCCAGCAGGGCGAGAGAGGTTACGATTCCGGCGGTAAAGGTAAACTCGTATCCCTCGCTCACTTCCATTGCGGTGCCAAGGGCCAAGATATCGCTTGGCAGGATGGCTTCGCCTTTAAACGTTATGACGAAGTGCTCGGCAATGCCAAGGATGCAACAGACGATGGGCACGAGGGCCATGACGCCTCCATGACGCTGTCCCAGCAAATAAAGGGAGAGCAGAACCGTCGCGAGCAGCCCGACGGAAAACCCGAATGAGTTGGCGGGAATGCGATAGAACGTTTCGTTGCAGGCAATTTCGAGTGAAACGAACGAGAGCGCTGAAACAGCGGCGATGACAAGGATGTCACGGCAAATACAGGCAACTGTTCCCGTCGCAAGGTCGGTTTGGTCGATAAGTCCCGAAACCAAGGGCTCGACAAGAAGCATGACGGCGGCAGCACCGAGCGCCGAATAAGAAAGGATCCATAGGGAGCTGCCCTCATTTACGAGCAATTGATTCGTAACCCATGCAGCTACCACGCCGAGCGGGATGAGGAGCGTCGCGCACCAAAAGACGGGGGCAATGGGTGGCTTTTCGTTGCGTTTGATTGAAAAATACACGCGCACGACGACGGCGGCCACGATAAGGACGGCGACGAATATGGGCAGATTGGCCATGTCGCTCGAAGTGATTTCAAGGGGGATATCTTCGGTCATGGACGTTCCTCTGGTACAGCAAATTAAGTTCAGTATTAGATTACTGTAACCTTTCCACGGCATTTCGAGAAACAAAGCGCCCGATACGCAAAGCTAAAGGTCTGCGAATCTTGTATTACGAACATCTGTGCGCGTCGAGTGCGCTAAACTCATCGGCAGTATGATTCGATGCAATAGGAGGCAAGGAGCTTCCATGTCTGATTCTTCTATCGTTATTCGCGGCGCTCGTGAGCATAACCTCCGGGATATCGATGTTTCCATTCCGCGTGACCAACTCGTGGTCATTACCGGTCTTTCTGGCTCGGGCAAGAGTTCGCTGGCATTTGACACTATCTATGCCGAGGGCCAGCGTCGATACGTCGAGAGCCTTTCGAGTTATGCGCGCCAGTTCTTGGGCCAGATGGACAAACCCGACTTGGATTCAATCGACGGCCTTTCGCCGGCGGTGTCGATCGACCAAAAGACGACGTCTAAAAACCCTCGCTCGACGGTTGGCACCGTAACCGAGATTTATGACTATCTGCGCCTGCTGTTCGCCCGTGTGGGCACCCCGCACTGTCCCGAATGCGGCCGCGTCATTGAGCGTCAGACGACCGACCAGGTTGCCGACAAGGTCTTGGCGGCGGGGGAGGGCCGCCGCGCGTTTGTGCTGGCACCGGTGGTGCGCGGGCGAAAAGGCGAGTACACCAAACTGTTTGAGGACCTTCGCGCTGAGGGCTTTAGCCGCGTGCGTGTCGACGGTGAAGTGCGCTCGCTCGACGATCCGATCGATCTGGACAAGAAGTTCAAGCACGATATCGAGGTCGTGGTCGATCGCATCGTGATCCGTGAGAACTCTCTGGGCCGTATCGCCGAGTCCGTTGAGCAGGCGACCGCGCTGGCTCACGGTAATGTAAACGTGTACATGCTGCCCGATCGTGATGCTCCCGAGGGGACCGAGGGCGAGCTGCTGGAGTATTCGTTGGCCTTGGCGTGCCCGGAGCATGGTCACTCCATCGATGACCTGCAGCCGCGTGATTTCTCGTTCAACGCGCCCTATGGCGCGTGCCCAGAGTGCGATGGCCTGGGCTTTAAGAAGACGGTCGATGCCGAGGCCCTAATCGAAGACCCCTCGAAGTCGATCGCCGACGGGGTCTTTGGCAGCCTGTTTGGCAACTCTAACTACTATCCGCAGATTTTCGCTGCGGTCTGCAAACACTTTAAGGTGAGCGTCGATACGCCGTGGGAGGATCTGCCTCCGCGGGTGCGTCGCGCGTTTTTAGACGGCATGGGCGACCAGAAGATTTCGGTCGACTATCAAAAGCTCGATGGGCGCCGCAGCCAGTGGGACACCAAGTTCTCGGGCGTGCGCAATATCCTGTACGAGCGCTATAACGAGACGACGAATGAGAACACCAGGGCGCGCTTGGAGAAGTACATTCGCGAGGAGCCGTGCTCGAGTTGCCATGGTGCTCGTCTGCGCCCCGAGATGCTCGCCGTTACCGTAGGCGGTAAGTCCATTTACGAGGTCTGCTGCCTGTCGTGCCGCGAGTCGCTCGAGTTTTTTGAGGGCCTGGAGCTTACCGAGCGCCAACAATTTATCGGCGGGCGCATCGTTAAGGAAATCCTGGAGCGCCTGCGCTTTCTGGTCGATGTCGGACTCGACTATCTGACCCTCGACCGTGCCTCGGCGACGCTTTCCGGAGGCGAGGCCCAGCGCATTCGCCTGGCAACGCAGATCGGCGCCGGCCTCATGGGTGTCCTGTACATTTTGGACGAGCCATCGATCGGCCTCCATCAGCGCGATAACGAGCGCCTGATCAAGACGCTTGAGCGCCTGCGCGATATCGGCAATACCGTCATCGTCGTCGAGCATGATGAGGATACGATTCGTGCTGCCGACTATGTGATCGACATGGGCCCTGGCGCGGGCGTGAACGGCGGACACGTGGTCGCCGCGGGAACGCCTGCCGATATCATGGCGTGCCCCGATTCGATGACGGGTGCCTACCTGACTGGCAAGCGAATGATTCGGGTTCCCGATAAGCGCCGCAAGCCCGGTCGCGGCTGCCTTAAGATCACGGGCGCCCGTGCCAACAACCTTAAAAACGTTACCGCCAAGATTGAGTTCGGTACGCTTACGGTTGTTACCGGCGTGTCGGGATCGGGCAAGAGCTCCCTGGTTACCGACACCATCGCGCCTGCTCTTACGAATGCCATTCATCGCTCGACGCGTCCTGTGGGCCCGTACAAAAAGCTCGAGGGTATCGAGTGCATCGATAAGGTGATCGACATTGACCAGTCGCCGATCGGCCGTACACCGCGTTCCAATCCCGCTACGTACATTGGCCTGTGGGATGATCTGCGCGCGCTGTTTGCGAGCACACCGGAGTCGAAGGCACGCGGCTACTCGCCGGGACGTTTCTCCTTTAACGTGAGCGGCGGCCGCTGCGAAGCATGCAAGGGCGACGGACAAATTAAGATCGAGATGCACTTCCTTCCCGATATCTATGTTCCCTGCGAGGTCTGCGGCGGCAAGCGCTATAATCGCGAGACGCTTGAGGTCACCTACCGTGGTAAGACCATCTCTGACGTGCTCGACATGAGCGTCACCGAGGCGCTGGCTTTCTTTGGCAATATTCCTCAAATTAAGCGTAAGCTCCAGACTCTGTACGATGTGGGCCTGGGCTATGTGAGCTTGGGCCAGCCGGCAACGACGCTTTCGGGTGGCGAGGCACAGCGCGTAAAGCTCGCCAAGGAACTTCACCGCCGTCAGACGGGTAAGACGTTCTACATTCTGGATGAGCCGACGACCGGTCTCCATTTTGAGGACGTCCGCCAGCTGCTCGATGTGCTGCAGCGCTTGGTCGATGCGGGCAACACGGTGCTGGTGATTGAACATAACCTTGATGTCATCAAGGTTGCCGACCGCCTGATCGATATGGGCCCCGAGGGCGGTAACGGCGGCGGAACCGTCGTGGTTTCGGGCACACCGGAGCAGGTTGCGGACTGTCCGCAAAGTTATACGGGCAAGTTTTTGGCGCCGTTGCTCAGGCGTGACCGGGAGCGTCAGGCTCAACTTGATGCTCAATAAATAGGCGATTCAGTTTATGGGCGCCATCGACTCCTTGTGATTCGATGGCGCTTGCTGTGTCGAAGTGACGTATGCAGCCGAATTGGACATATACTTAATCCTTGCGTCCGAATGCGAGGGAAAGGATATGCCATGGCAAAGGCTGTAAAGACGCCAAAAACCAATGCGATGCGCGAGCTGGAAAGCGCCGGCATTTCCTATGTTCTACATACGTACGAAGACGATGGTGATGAGTCGGCGGGCCTGGGGGTCGCGATTTCGGAGCAGCTTGGCGAGGAGCCCGGACAAGGATTTAAGACCTTGGTCTGCGTGACGCCGTCCAACGACCATGTCGTGTGCTGCATCCCTGTTGCCGACGAGCTCGATCTAAAGTCCGCCGCGCGTGCCGCGGGGGAGAAGTCCTTGGCCATGATGCATGTGAAGGATTTGCTTGCGGCGACTGGCTACGTTCGCGGCGGCTGCAGTCCGGTCGGTATGAAAAAACGCTACCGGACGCTCATTGATGAGACATGTGTCCTTTGGGATACCATTTTTATTTCGGGAGGCAAGCGTGGTTATCAGCTTGAGCTTGCACCCGATGATTTAATTGCATTTTGCGGGGCGACGGTCGCCCCGATTACGAGAGAGGACTGAGCGATGCCGCAGGAAGAATTGAAGTGCGGAGCTCATTTTGCAAAAGAATCTGCGCCTCAGACACCCTCATCCGAAGCTTCTTCGTCGCGAGATGGCACTGATGATATGGGCTCGTCGGACTACTCCACGGTTGGTCGTTCCGCCGGGCTTATGACCATCCTGACCATCGTGTCTCGCGTCACCGGCTTTATCCGCACATGGGCAATGGCGGCCGCTATCGGCATGTCGCTGCTCTCGTCCTCCTATCAGGTCGCCAACAACCTGCCCAATATGCTTTACGAACTCGTGATGGGCGGCATGCTCGTGACGGCGTTTTTGCCCGTGTACATGGGCGTGAGGCGTGAGCAGGGTCGCGAGGCCTCGAACGAGTACGTGGGCAACCTGCTCGGTATTCTGCTATTGGTGCTGGGTGGCATTTCGTTGCTGGGGACCGTGTTCGCTCCGGGCTTTATTTGGACGCAATCGTTCCTTTCGGGTGACGGCGGCAGCATGGATACCGCTGCGTTCATGTTCCGTTTCTTCGCCATCCAGATTCTGTTTTATGGTTTGGGCTCGGTGTTCTCGGGCGTTCTCAACGCACACCGCGACTACTTCTGGTCGACGTTTGCCCCGGTCCTCAACAATGTGATCGTCATTGCGAGCTTTATGGGCTTTGCGCCCGTGTCCGCACAGTTTGGCGAACGTGCCGGCATCATCTTGATTGCGGCCGGTACGACCCTCGGTGTCTTTGTTCAGATGGCTTGTCAGATCCCCGCGCTTGGCAAGCACGGCGTGCATCCCCATATCCATATCGACTTTAAGGACCCCGCACTGCGCCAGACGATTGCGCTCGGTATCCCGACGCTGCTCGCTACGGTGTGCATGTTTGTCTCGACTTCTATCACCAACGCTGCTGCGCTGGTGGTCCAGCCCGAGACCGGTCCTTCCGTCATCGCCTATGCGCGCCTGTGGTACACGCTGCCCTACGCGCTGATTGCCGCCTCGCTTTCGACGGCGCTCTATACCGAGCTCTCTCACGACGCACAGGAGAAGGATTACGACAGCGTTCGCACGGGCATTTCGCGTGGCGTCGCCCAGATGCTGTTCTTCCTGGTTCCGTTCGCGCTGTACCTGATTGTCTTCGCGCGTCCGCTCAACATGATCTACTGCGCTGGCAAGTTCGATGAGTCCGGCGTGGCGCTGGTGTCCGAGTTCCTTGTCTACCTGGCGTTCTCGCTGCCGCTCTACGGCGTGGTCGTGCTGATGCAGAAGAGCTTCTCTGCCTTGCTCGACATGAAGCCCTATAGCCGCTATTGCCTGTATTCCGCCATCGGCCAGGCCGGCTCGGTTCTGCTGTTTGGCGTTGTGCTGGGCTTCGGTATGCCGGCAATCGCGCTTTCGTATGTCGTCGACTACGTGATCTTGGTCGGTTGCTCGCTGTGGTGGCTGCGTCGTCGTCTGCGTGGTCTTCAGGTTAAATCTATCCTGCATGGCGGTTTCTTTGGCCTTTTGCTCGGTGGCCTGGGTGCTGCCGCAGGCGCCGGCGTCATGTGGGCGCTTGAGCACTTTGTCGGGGCACTTGGCGGCTCGATTCTGATTACTCTTGGCTACGTTTGCGTTGCGGGTGTCGTCTCGCTTGCTGTTACCTTTGGCCTTGCCGTCGTCCTTAAGATGCCCGAGGTCTCGGCGCTGATTCGTCGCAAGTAGGTGCGCGTGGCCGGTCACGACAACATTCCAACGCTTGCCGAGCAGGTTTCGCGCGTTCCCACGCAGCCCGGCTGCTACCTTTGGAAAGACGCCAAGGGCGATGTCATCTATGTGGGCAAGGCGAAAAACCTGCGCGCCCGTATGCGTCAGTACGTGACGCTGCAGGACGAGCGCCAGAAGATCCCGCTGATGATGCAGCTGGTGGCGAGCTTTGACTATATCGTGGTGGAGACCGAGCACGAGGCGTTGGTGCTCGAGCGCAATTTGATTGGTCAGTACCATCCGTACTTTAACGTCGACCTCAAGGATGACAAGAGCTACCCCTTTATCGCCATTACAAAGGGCGACCTGTATCCCGCTATCAAATACACGCGTGAGCGTCATAAGCCGGGAACGCGCTATTTTGGACCTTATACCGATAGCCGCGCGGCACGTGAGACGATAGATACGCTGCGCAAGGTTATCCCCATCTGCTCCGCATCCTGTGCGGAGTGGCGTCGTTGTCGCCGTATCGTCGAGTCCCACAAGGGCGAGGAAGACATCGTCAATATGATTTGCGCGCAAAACGGGCGCCCCTGCTTTGACTACCATGTCGGGCGCGGCCCGGGTGCGTGTGTCGGCGTGATTTCCCCGGCAGACTATGCCAAGAACGTCAAGCGTGTCGAGCGCTTTTTGTCGGGCCATCGCAAGGATGTCGTCGATGAGCTGACCTCCGAGATGACGGATGCCGCTGAGGCGCTCGACTTTGAGCGCGCGGCACGCGTCAAACGTCGTTTGGAGGTCATCAGGGGTCTGGACGATCGTCAGCAAGTCGTTTTTCCCTCCAGTGTCGATATAGATGTCATCGGTTTCTATCGCGAGGAGACCATCTCCGCCGCTTGCGTCTTCGTCGTTCGCGAGGGCCGAACAGTTCGCACCTGCGAGTTCATTCTCGACAAGGGTCTTGATGTTGACGAGGAAGAGCTCCAGTCGGGCTTTCTTAAGCGCTATTACGACGAGACGGCTGATATTCCAGCTGAGGTCAACCTTTCCGTCGATCTTGAGGATGCGGAAGCGCTGGGGGAGTGGCTTGCGGGCAAGCGTGAGCGTTCCTGCCATCTCCATAGGCCGCAGCGTGGCGAAAAGCACCGTCTGCTCGATATGGCATCCAAAAATGCGCGCCATGCCCTCATGCGCTACATGATGCGAACGGGGTACGCTGACGACCGCACCAATCAAGCGCTCCTGGAGCTCGAAAGTGCGTTGGCGCTGCCATCGCCGCCGTTGCGTATCGAGTGCTTCGATATCTCTACACTGCATGGCACCTTTACGGTCGCCTCGATGGTGGTGTTTACCAACGGGCGCGCCGACAAGAGTCAGTATCGTCGTTTTAAAATTCAGGCCGAATTGGACGAGGCAAACGACTTCGTGTCGATGTCCGAGGTTTTGGGACGACGTTATGCTCCCGAGCGCATGGCCGACGAGCGCTTTGGCTCGCGCCCCGATTTGCTCGTTGTCGATGGCGGTAAGCCGCAATTGACCGCTGCGATCAAGCAACTTGAGGCTCTTGGGCTCGATATACCAGTTTGTGGCTTGGCGAAGGCCGATGAGGAAGTTTTTGTGCCTTGGGACGAGACTCCCGTCGTGCTGCCGACCGGGTCTGCCTCGCTCTATCTAATTAAACAGGTGCGCGATGAGTCCCACCGATTTGCTATCACGTTCCATCGTGAATTGCGCGACAAGGCCATGACAGTTTCGGTACTCGATGACGTTCCTGGCGTGGGGCCCACCAGAAAACGTGCCCTTATGCGCCATTTTGGCTCGATGAAGCGTTTGCGCGCGGCGAGCGAGCAGGAGATTGCAGAAGTTCGAGGCGTTCCGGCCGATGTCGCCAAAGCGGTCCACGAGGCACTTGTTGCGTGGAATGCCGAGCGCTCCGAGATGGCGGCAAAGCAATCCGAAAACTAAACACGCCTCTAAACAACTGATATACATGATTGCGTGTTTTTCAATCATGTATTTCACGGCGATTACCAGCCGATTTCGGGTTTAATTAACGCTAAAACGTTTGACTAGCCATGGTGAACAACCCTGCTATCCTGCGGGTTGACGAAGACTGATATCTCACCTCGTCGATACATACTGTCTGGCGAATCGTTTGTCAATGAATTCGGTGAACGGTAGTAAATACCGTTCAAGCGTATGTATGTATCGGTCGCCGAGCGCGGCACCTCAGTTGGGTTCGTCGGTAGGTAAGGTATATATCGTCCGCAAGTTGCGCGGGGGCGCGTTTAGGTGCTCCCGGGTAAGATTCTCTATTGATAGGAGAAGACATGGCCATCATCAACAAGGGTATGTCCAGGCGTTCGTTCCTCGGCCTCACCGGCAGCGTCGCTGCTGTCGCAGGGCTTGGTCTCACCGGCTGCGGTGGCAGCTCTAGCGACGAGGGTTCCGCTTCCGGTTCCACCGATTCCGCCAACCGTGGCGGCGGCGTGATCACCGCTGGTTCCGCTTACGCTCCGTCCAGCTTCGATCCCGCCAGCACCGGCTCCGCTGTGGGCCTGGGTGCTAACTGGCACGTCGTCGAGGGCCTCTACGGCATCGATTACCACGACTACAGCACCTTCAACGAGCTCGCCACCGACGATCCCAAGTCTGTGGACGACACCACTTTCGAGGTCACCATCCGCAAGGGCGCAAAGTTCTCCGATGGCACGGAGGTCACCGCTGACGATGTCGTCGCCTCCTACACCGCGTGCGCCGCTTCCGCTACCTATGCTCCGTTCTTCCAGCCCTTCGAGTCCATCGAGGCCAAGGACGCCAGCACCGTGACGGTCAAGACCAAGGTCCCCAACTTCTCCCTGCTCAAGGATCGTCTGGCCATCGTCCGCGTTACCCCGGCCACCCAGACCGAGGAGGATCGCGCCAAGCAGCCGATCGGCTCCGGCCCCTGGATGTACGACTCTATCTCCGATACCGAGATCACCCTGGTTCCCAACCCCGAGTACAACGGTGAGTATGCTGCCGAGGATAAGAAGATCCAGTACAGCATCCTGACCGACCCCACCGCTCGCGTTACCGCTCAGCAGGAGGGCTCCACGCTCGTTATGGAGCTCGTTACTGCTGACGCCGTCGACCAGCTCGAGAGCGCCGGCTGCAAGATCGATAACGTTCAGGGTTTCGGCACCCGCTTCATCATGTTCAACGTCGCCAAGGAGCCTTGGAACAACGTCAAGGTCCGTCAGGCTGTCATGTATGCGCTCGACACCGAGAAGATGGTCAGCAACACCTTCGCCGGCCTTGCCACCGCTGCCAGCTGCTACCTGCCCAAGAGCTTCACCAACTATCATGAGGCTTCCACGGTGTACAAGACCGACGCCAAGAAGGCTAAGAAGCTCATCGAGGAGTCTGGCATCACCCCGGGTGCCATCACCCTGCGCACCACCGACAACGAGCAGATTAAGGGCATGGCCGCCCAGGTCAAGAACGACCTCGACGCTCTCGGCTTCGATGTGACCATCCAGACCGATACCTCGCCGGCCACCTACGCTGCCATCGACGGCGGCGAGGCCTACGATATCCTCCTTGCCCCTGGCGATCCTTCCTGCTTCGGCGCCGACCCCGACCTGCTGCTCAACTGGTGGTACGGCGACAACGTCTGGATGCAGACCCGTTGCCCGTGGAAGGAGTCCGCTGAGTGGCAGAAGCTCCACAGTCTCATGGACGAGGCTCTTGCCGCCGAGGGCGACGAGCAGCAGAAGAAGTGGAACGAGTGCTTCGACATCATTGCCGACAACGCCGTTCTGTACCCCGTTGTCCACGTCAAGACCGTCTCCGCTTCCTGGGACGATCCGTCCACTGCGCCCAACGGTGAGGCCCTCGATGGCTTCAAGGGCATCGGCACGACGAGCATGTCCTTCAGGGGCGTTGCGACCGTCAAGGCGTAAGACTCGCTTGAGTCTGTATGCAGGATGTCGGTCGTTGGGACCGTATCCTCATAGTTGAAACAAAGACCCGGGCGACCTCGATGTCGCTCGGGTCTTGTAATGAGTATCCGTACTCATATACCAGTTGGTCCTACCGACAAAAGAAAGGGGAGAGAACGTGAACAACTTGCTACGTTTGATTGGAAGGCGTCTTGTGGCGCTGCCGATCATGGCATTGGGCGTCACCGTCCTGGTGTTCTTCCTTATGTCGTTCTCCAAGACCGACCCCGCCTACACGGCGTTGGGTGACGGTGCCTCGCCCGAGGCGGTTGCCGAGTACCATGAGAAGTATGGTCTGGACGACCCCTGGCCCGTGCGCTACGTGCGCTATATGGGCGATTTGATTCATGGCGACATGGGCACCTATGGTGCTGCTCGCAACTCCGTTGCCAAGCGCATCTCCACGGCCCTGCCCGTCACGATGCAGCTGACCTTCATCGGCCTTGCCATCGGTGCGGTCGTTTCGTTTTTACTCGGCGTCATCGCGGCACTGTATCGCGACAAATGGCCGGATCAAGTGATCCGCGTCTTTTCCATCGCCGGCTTGGCAACCCCGTCGTTCTGGCTTGCCGTTCTGTTGATCCTGCTGTTCTCTTCCTACCTTAAGGTGCTTCCGGCATCGGGTGCTCTGCCTCACTTCACCACGAATCCGGTTGGCTATCTGGGACGTATGATCATGCCCGCCATCGCCTTGGCATTTCCGCTGACGGGCCAGATGACTCGTATCGTGCGTACCGCCATGGTCGAGGAGCTCGACAAGGACTATGTCCGTATGGCTCGCGGCGCCGGCGTTCCCGAGAAGGTCGTCGTCGGCATCAACGTACTTCGCAATGCGCTGATCACCCCGGTCACCACCCTCGGTCTTAAGATCGGCTACCTCATGGGCGGCGCCGTCGTCATCGAGGTTATCTTCAACCTCCCCGGCATGGGCACCGCGATCCTGCAGGGCGTTCAGGGCAACGAGGCGAACCTGGTTCAGGGCGTCGTCATCGTCGTTGCTCTTGCCTTCATCATCATCAACATCGTGGTTGACATGCTCTACCTGCTCATCAACCCGCGCATCAGGACGGTGTAGATTATGGTAAAGATTCGAGAGAAGCAAACCGAGCAGCTCGAGAAGGCTGCCTCCAAGGGGCTCAAGCTCGGTGGCTGGAAGAAGATGACGCTGTCTTCCAAGATTGCCGCCGTCGTGCTGGTGCTGGTCGCCCTGACCGCGATTCTGGCGCCCCTCCTTGCCCCCTATAGCCCGGTCGAGATCTTTACGGCTCGCCAGGCTCCCGGCAACGGATTTATCTTCGGTACCGACGATAAGGGTCGCGACATTCTGTCGCGTATGCTCTACGGTGGCCGTTACTCGCTGATCATCGGCTTTGGCGCCACTGCCATGGCTCTGGTCTGCGGCTCGGTCGTGGGCGCCCTTGCGGCGGTTTCGCGCAAGGCCGTTTCCGAGACGATCATGCGTATCCTGGACATCATCATGTCTATCCCGGGTATCGCCCTCGCGGCCGTTTTCGTCTCCATCCTGGGCAACTCCGTGCCGTCGATCATCTTCGCTATCGGCTTTATGTACACTCCGCAGATTGCCCGTATCGTGCGCGCCAACATCGTGTCCGAGTACGGAGAGGACTATGTCCGCGCGGTCATCGTTTCCGGCGCCAAGGCTCCGTGGATTTTGATCAAGCATGTTCTGCGTAACTGCATCGCCCCGATCATGGTCTTCACCGTTACCCTGGTCGCCGACGCCATCATCTTCGAGGCCTCGCTGACCTTCATCGGAGCTGGTATCCAGGAGCCCACCGCTACCTGGGGCAACATCCTCGCCGACGCCCGCGGCGGCGTGCTCGCCGGCCGTTGGTGGCAGGCACTGTTCCCGGGCCTGGCCATCATGATCACCTGCCTGGCGCTCAACATCCTCTCCGAGGGCATTACCGACGCCATGGCCGCTGCTCCCTCCGCCGCCCTGGATCCGACCGATTCCTCCAAGCGTCGCGAGGCCGACCTGCTGGTCTCCGACCCCGTTCGCGCCTACAAGGAGCAGGCCCAGTCCCTCTCCGCTCGCCTTGGCGCCCTGCGCGATGTCGAGCTCAAGCGTGACGATCGCCATGTGCCTGACGAGTCTGTCGAACCGATTCTCTCGGTCCGTGACTTCTGCATTCAGTTTGAGCACCACGGCGATATCAACGTCGTCGACCATGTCAACTTTGACGTCCGTCCTGGTCAGACCATGGGCCTGGTGGGCGAGTCCGGTTGCGGCAAGTCCATCACCACGCTGGCCATCATGGGCCTGACCGACGATGACGAGCACCTTTCCGGCGAGGTCCTCTGGGAGGGCCGCGACCTGCTCAAGATGAGCAAGAAGGAGTGGTTCGGCCTGCGCGGTACCGATATCGCTATGGTCTATCAGGACGCCCTGTCCTCGCTCAACCCCTCCATGCTCATCTCTGCCCAGATGAAGCAGCTCACCAAGCGCGGCGGCACCCGCAGCGCCGAGGAACTCCTGGAGCTCGTGGGCCTCGACCCCAAGCGTACGCTCGAGAGCTACCCGCATGAGCTTTCCGGTGGCCAGCGTCAGCGTGTTCTGATCGCTATGGCCCTTACCCGCGACCCCAAGCTGGTCATCTGCGACGAGCCCACGACCGCTCTGGACGTTACCGTCCAGAAGCAGGTCATCAAGCTGCTCAACGACCTTCAGGCCAAGCTCGGCTTTGCCATGATCTTCGTCTCGCATGACCTGGCGCTGGTCGCCGAGGTCGCCCATAACATCACGGTTATGTATGCCGGTCAGGTTATCGAGCAGGCACCCACCAAGGAGCTGCTCACCAACCCGATTCACGAGTACACCCGCGGTCTTCTGGGTTCCGTTCTGTCCATCGAGAGCGGTTCGGGCCGCCTTCACCAGGTACCCGGCGCCGTTCCGAGCCCGCGCGATTTCCCCAAGGGCGATCGCTTCGCGCCCCGCTCGAGCCATCCTCGTATTGGCCTGGACACCCGTCCGGTCTTCAAGCGCGTGCCCGGCACCGAGCACTTCTATTCCGAGCTCCCCGACGAGGTGCTCAAGGCAAATGGTTTGACCCCTCACGCGGAGGTGATGTAGATGAGCGAGACCGCAGTCAACGGCGTCGAGCCGATCATCTTCCTTGATGACGTCCACGTCACCTTTAGGACCCGTACCGGCTCGATTCTGCACCCCAACCTGGTTCACGCCGTCCAGGGTGTAACGATTAAGCTCATGCCCGGTCAGACGATCGGCATCGTCGGCGAGTCCGGTTGCGGAAAGTCCACCACCGCCAACGTCATGTGCGGCCTGCAGGCCCCCACGAGCGGCAAGGTCTACTTTAAGGGCAAGGACGTTACCAAGCGTACCGCCGAGGACCGTCGCCACATGGGTCGCGTCATCTCGGTCGTGTTCCAGAACCCGGCCACGGCGCTCAACCCCCGCATGGTCGTTCGCGAGCAGCTGCTCGACCCCATGCGCGTCCACAACCTGGGTACCGAGGCCGAGCAGGAGAAGCGTGTCAAGGAACTCCTGGAGCTCACCGGTCTGCCCAGCTCCGCCGCCGAGGTTCTTCCCGGCCAGCTTTCGGGCGGCCAGCGCCAGCGCGTCGCAATTGCCCGTGCCCTGTCGCTGAACCCCGATGCCATCATCGCCGACGAGCCCACCTCGGCTCTGGACGTTTCGGTCCGCGCGCAGATTCTGAACCTGCTGACCGACCTTAAGAAGGAGCTCGGCCTGGCCATGGTGTTCATCAGCCATGACATCCAGACGGTCCGCTATATCTCTGACGACATCATCGTTATGAATGGCGGCAAGATCGTCGAGCAGGGCGAGGCCAAGCAGGTCTTCCAGCACCCCCAGGACCCCTACACCAAGATGCTGCTCGGCGCTGCGCCGTCGCTGCTGCATCCCAAGCTCGGCGAGTAGTCTCGCTTTCCCTCCCGTGCGCCCGGTTCCCTTGCCGGGCGCACCTCCGTTGCGATTTCGAAAGGTTGGGTTCACGAGCCATGCCAAGTGCTCAGGAGCTACAACAGCAATTTGGTGAATATCGAGGCGCTATGCCCCGTCCATCGGATTTCGATCTCTTTTGGAAGGACCGCATGGCCGAGGCCGACGCCGTCGGGCTTGACTATGCGATCGAGACGGCATCGGTCACCGATGCCGTGACCTGCCAGCTTTTCGACCTCTGGTATACCGGCATGTGTGGCGCTCGCCTGCATGCCAAGTACCTTAAACCCGTCTCGGATGAGCCCGTGCCATTGGTACTTCAGTTCCATGGATATCCGGGTGCAAGCCGCAGCTGGTTTGAGCAGGCGTCGTTTGCGGGCATGGGCATGGCGCTCATCGCCCTCGACTGCCCCGGTCAAGGAGGTCCCTCCGAGGACATTGGTGGATTTGAGGGCACAACGGTCGCGGGCCATATCGTCGCCGGTATCGACGGCGACCCGGCCAACCTCTACTATGTCCGCTTGCACCAAGATATTCGCATCCTGTGCCGCATCGTTCGCGAGCTTGAGGGCATCGATCTTGCCCGTGTGTTTGTGAACGGCGCGTCGCAGGGCGGCGGTTTGGGCATTGCGACCTGTGCGCTTAACGGCGAGCTTATCAATCGCGCCGCCATCCTCTATCCCTTCCTGTCGGATTTCCGCCTGGTCTGGGATTTGGACGCCGACGATATTGCCTACGAGGGTCTGCGCTATTGGTCGCGTTGGTTTGACGAGGACTCGACTCGTATCGAGGAAGCCTATGCCAAGCTGGCGTACTTCGATTCCAAGAATTTTGCCTCCATGGTCAAGTGCCCCGTGCTGTTTGGCACCGGCACAGCCGATACCGTCTGTCCGCCAGCGACGCAGTTTGCGGTCTATAACAACCTGACCTGTGAAAAGCGTCATGAGTTCTTTGAAGGCTTTGGCCACGAGGAGATTCAGGATTTTGACGATCTGATCATTCCGTTTTTCTGCAAGGGAGGGAAGGCTCATGTCTAAGTGCGAGAGCAATGTCGGCGAGCTGATTGTCCCCGACCTTGTGGGGATTCCCGGAACGGTTTCGTCAAGGCTCTCTGAATATCGGGACTGGCACGGTGATGTTCAGGCAGATGTTTCTGATTTGGAGACATGTGCTATGGATCTTGAGATTCAAGGCCTGGCCATTACGGCGATCGATTTCGCCAATCCGTATGCCCGCTACTCCGAGGTTTCCTTTGAGCTTGGTGGCGATGTGGTCCACGCACGTTTGATCGAGCCTGCCGGTCGCGCCCGAGCATCCGAGCTTGTGCCGCTATGTCTGATGTTTCACGACATCGACCGACCCGTGCGGGGATGGCATCACATGACGAGGTTTGCGGCCATGGGATATGCCGTGCTTGCGCTGGACGATGAGGCGATTGGACCCAGCGATCTGCGGCAGGGGATTACCTCGCCCGCTTTTGTCAGGCGCGTCCGTTGGGGCTGCGCGTTGGCGGAGGTCGCGCGCAATCTTG
The DNA here is from genome assembly GCA_905215065.1 of uncultured bacterium. GTDB lineage: Bacteria > Actinomycetota > Coriobacteriia > Coriobacteriales > Coriobacteriaceae > Collinsella. The sequence goes on from CAJMOF010000008.1 coordinate 24,704, forward strand.
ATGGCATGGACCCCGAACGCATCTTTGCATGGGGCGAGGGTCTTGGCGGCGGAGTCGCGCTGGCGGTTTCTGCTCTGGACGAGCGGGGCCTCGCCCGCACGGCGGTTGCCAATCCGCTTCCTGGCGGCCTCGAGGTACTGTCGTCTCGGGTGCGCGGATCGGTGCTCATGGGCACATCGCTTATGGATACCGTGAGCGATCCCAAGGATCAGTTTGCCGTATTCAACGGTCTTGAGTGTGACCGGAGGCATATCATCTATGCAAAATACGCTCACGAGCGCATCAATGCGTTCGAAAACGAAGTCGTAGACTTTTTTAACCAAACGTTCTACTCGTGTTCTTTGGCCTAGACGGCCTGGACACTGCCAACAAGAGTGGGTGGCATAGGGCCGCCCGCCAGACAACTAAGGAGATTCTTGTGGCAACTCAGAAATTCACCGGCGTTATCCCTCCCGTCGTTGTTCCCGATACCGAAGATCATCAGCTCGATGTTGCCTCCTTTGAGCGCAGCATCAACCGCATGATCGATGCCGGCGTCGATGGCCTGTTCTTCTTGGGCTCTTCGGGTGAGGTCGTTTTCTCCACCGACGAGCGTCGTCGCCAGATCATCGCCGAGGCCGTCCGCATCGTCGACCACCGCGTGCCTGTTCTGGTCGGCATCATCGATACCGAGACCGAGCGCATGATTGAGCACGGCAAGGTCGCTCAGGAGCTGGGCGCCGATGCCCTCGTCGCCACCTGCCCGTTCTATGCCCTGCAGGGCATGACCGAGGTCGAGGAGCACTTCCGCATCCTGCACGAGGAGCTTGACCTGCCCATCTTTGCCTATGACATTCCCGTCTGCGTTCACACCAAGCTCCCCTGGAAGCTCCTTGCCAAGCTCGGCGCCGAGGGCGTCCTTGCTGGCGTCAAGGATTCCTCGGGTGATGACATCTCGTTCCGCTACCTCGTTCAGGAGAACGAGAAGAACGGCCATCCGATGAGCATCCTCACCGGCCACGAGGTTGTTGTCGACGGCGCTTACCTCGGTGGCGCCGACGGCTCTGTCCCGGGTCTCGCCAACGTTGAGCCCGAGGGCTACGTTCGTCAGTGGAAGGCCGCTCAGGCTGGTGACTGGGCTACCGTCAAGGCCGAGCAGGATCGCCTCAATGAGATTTCGCACATCTGGGATGTCACCTCGGGCGTCCAGGGCTATGCCGGTGGCGTCGGCGCCTTCAAGACCGCTATGAACCTCATGGGTATCTTCGACAGCCCGACCATGCCGCGCCCGGTGAAGGCCATGACCGGCGAGAACGTCGAGGCTATTAGGAAGGTCCTCCAGGACAACGGTCTCCTGTAAAGCTTTCCCAGGCACCCGACCTCGTCGTTCAACCGTGTGGCCATGACCCATTCGGTCAATGGCCATACGGTTTCTCGGCGATCTTGGGCACCTGGATAACCTTTACTGCGCTGTGACGGCTAGCCTGACGGCGCATTTCCTGTAGTTGTTTTTATCTCCGAAGGAGAGCGACATGGAGAACAAGTACGTCTGCTCTGTCGATATCGGCGGAACTAAGATTGCGACTGCCATCATGGAGTACCCGGCTGACGGTAGTGTGCCCCGTCCCGTTTTTGAGGCCGAGGTTCCCACAGAGGCCCAAGAGGGCGGCGAGGCCGTCTTCCAGCGTATCGAGGCGTCCATCAAGGCTGCTCTCGAGGCGAATCCCGATGTCGAGGTCCTTGGCGTCGGTATCGGTGCCGCCGGCGTCGTCGATCCCAAGACGGGCGCCATCGCGTATGCCAATGAGATTATGCCCGGCTGGTCCGGCGTTCAGTTGGGGCCGCGTCTGCGCGAGGATCTCGGTCTTCCCGTTGCCGTTGTAGGCGACGTGCAGGCTCATGCTCTGGGCGAGGCCCACTGGGGCGTCGGCAAGGGCAAGTTCTCCGTCTTGTGTCTTGGCATCGGTACGGGCATCGGCGGCGCATATGTCGAGAACGGCCGCGTAATGCAGGGCTTCCATGGTGCTGCTGGCCATATGGGCCACATCGAGTCCTCGGCTGCCGCCGGCATTCCCTGCGCCTGCGGGCGTTCCGGCCATCTTGAGTCTGTCGCTTCGGGCACTTCCATTGGTCGTATGTACGATGAGCGCTTTGGCCGCGTCGACCCCAGCCGTCCTTCGGTCGGTCGCGATGTGAACGACCTGTGCCGCGCGGGCGACGCAAAGGCAACCGAGGTCATCCATGACGCTGGCTTTGCGCTGGGCGCCAGCTTGGGCTCGCTCGCCAATATCCTTGACCCGGAGGTCATCGTGCTTTCGGGCGGTGTGATTCACCAGGGTCCCGATTGGCGCTCGCAGACGTGGAAGGACTCGGTGCACGAGGGCTATGCCAGCCAGGCGCTCGACCCGCTTCAGGACACGCCGATCCTCATCGGTTCTCTGGAGGGCGATGCTCCGCTCATCGGTGCCGCTGAGCATCTTCTTGCCTCGTTAAAGTAAACGTATCTGCTGTAGGAGCCTCCCGAGACAACACGCCTCGGGAGGCTGTTCTGAGAAAGGTTGCAGCCTTATGACCGTTGATCCTTTGATCCAGTCCCTGAAGGGAAAGCTCGTCGTGAGCGTTCAGGCCTATATGGGCGAGCCGCTTCGTACGCCCGAAACCATGGCTCAGATGTCTCGCGCCTGCGAGCTTGGCGGCGCCGCCGCTATTCGCTGCCAGGGTCTTGCCGACATCGCCGCCATTAAGGGCCGCTGCGAGGTCCCCGTCATCGGCTTGTGGAAGGATGGACACGAGGGCGTCTACATCACGCCGACGCTGCGTCACGCTCGCGCCTGCGTTGCCGCGGGTGCCGATATCGTGGCGATCGATGCCACCGATCGCCCGCGTCCCGATGGCAAGACCGTCGAGGACACCTTCCGTCCGCTGCACGAGGAGGGCGTGCTCCTGATGGCCGACTGTGCCACCATCGAGGACATTCGCCGTGCGGTTGATATGGGCTTTGACCTGGTATCCACCACGCTTTCTCACGGCGTCGCCGCCATCGACTGCACCATGGCCGATGGCCCCGACCTGCCGCTCCTGCGTCAGGCGACCGAGGAATTCCCCGGTCTTCCCATCATCTGCGAGGGCCGCGTGCACACGCCCGAGGAGGCTCGCGCCGCGATCGATGCTGGCGCCTGGGCCGTTGTCGTCGGCACCGCCATCACGCACCCCACGAGTATTACAAGTTGGTTCAAGGCTGCGCTTGAGGCGTAAGACAGGCCTCGTATCCGCTCGGGGCGGTATACTCAATATAGGCAATTGACCGCGCGGGATCCGGGTTGCTAGGTCCCGCGCTTGTTTTTGGGAGGCAGCACATGCAAAAGGGAGATGCCATGGATGCGGCGGAGCGCTCGGAGCGCATCCCCGATATCGTCATCATCACCGGAATGTCCGGATCGGGCCGCACACAGGCCATGCACGTGTTCGAGGACATGGGCTATTTTTGCATTGATAACCTACCTCCGCGTCTCATCGCCCAGCTTGCCGAGCTCGTCGGCATCAATACGGGCGTGGGCAGGCATCTCGCCGTCACCTGCGATTTGCGTAGCCAGGGACTGTTTGACGAGTTGCTCGATGCGGTCGCCGCGCTCGAAGAGCGCGAGATGAGCTGCGACATCGTGTTCCTGGAGGCTTCTGACGAGGTGCTGATTCGTCGCTACAGCGAAAATCGCCGCCGTCATCCCATTGCCAAGCCGGGGGAGACTACGGCCGATGCCATTCAGCGCGAGCGCCTTCAGCTGCAGGGCGTGCGCGAACGAGCCGATATGATTATCGACACGAGCCGTCTGCGCACCTCTGCGCTGCGCAACAAGCTACGTATGGCATTTTCCGAACTGTCCGACCAGCAGCTCATGGACGTTCACGTGTTCTCGTTTGGCTTTAAGCACGGTATGCCCGTCGAGGCGGACATTATGATCGACGTTCGCTTCCTGCCCAATCCGTTTTACGATCCCGAGATGCGTACCATGACCGGTCTCGATAAAAAGGTCTCGGATTTTGTTCTGGACCACCCCAAGACGCAGGAGTTTTGGAAGGCTTGGACACAGCTGCTCGATACGGTGATGCCGGGCTATATCGCGGAGGGTAAGCCGCAGCTTTCTATCGCCATCGGCTGCACGGGCGGACAGCACCGTAGCGTCGCCATTGCCGAGGCCACGGCCCGTTACCTGGAAGGCGCCCAGTATCACGTGAGCATCTCCCACCGCGACCTGTCGCGCGCCAACACGAAGGCATAGGCCTGCATGTCGTTTACCGCTGAGGTGCGCGACGAGCTTGCGCGCTGCGAACCCGAATGTGAATACTGCGATTTGTCGACGCTTGCCGCCCTGACGCGTGTGAGCGGTACGCTTTCGTTGGCCGGCTCCGGGCGGTATCGTTTGACGGTCGCGACCGAGACGGGAGCCGTCGCGCGCACGATGATCACGCTGACGCATCGCATCCTTAAGCTCAAAACGGAATTCACCGTTCGTAAATCGGTCTTGCATAAGGTCCGTAACTATCTCATTACCCTGCCCGATCAACCCGACCTGGACAAGGCTCTGGTGCTGCTGGGCATTCTAGACCGCAGAGGAGGGCTCGTCGCTGGTGTTCCCCGACACATCGTTGCCCGTCCCTGCTGCAGGCTTGCCTACATCCGCGGCGCGCTCATCGCGGGCGGCTTCGTGGCCGATCCACGCGGCGATTTCCATTTGGAGATCGCGGTGCAGGGTGAGCAATATGCCAAGGGGCTTTGCGACCTGTTGGGGCAGATTGGGGTCCATGCTCGTGTTAATGCGCGGCGGGGGTCATATGCCGTGTACATTAAGAGCGCCGAGGAAATCGAGCATCTATTAAAGCTGATTGGTGCCAAGCGCAGCGTTGCCGAGATTGAGGAGGCGCGCGCGGTCAAGTTGGTTAAGAACGATGTGAACCGTCGCGTGAACGCCGAGCTCGCCAACCAGACCAGAAGCGCCGGTGCTGCCCAGCATCAGCTTGCGCTTATCGATGAGCTCGAGCAGCGCGGCCTTCGCGATGCGCTTCCGGATGCCTTGGCGGTCTTTTGCGACCTGCGCGAGCGCTATCCCGATCTGTCGCTGCGTGATTTAGGGGAGATGGCTGACCCTCCCTTGTCGAAGTCGGCCCTCTACCATCGAGTTTTGAGGCTTGAAAAGCTCATTGAAGCAAACAGGTAGTTTAAAGTATCGGCGTATATACGGATTTAACTGCTGTTTTATTCTTTAAAACGTTTTAACGTAAATTTGATTTTCAATTTCGAGCATTCTCGTGAAATTCAAGTCCAAAAAAAGGTATATTAGGCGAGTGGTTAGTTTGTGGGCCTCAACGGCAGGCGCTGTAGCTTGCGGGGGCCTTACGAAAGGAGACACAATGGCAGTAAAGGTTGCTATTAACGGCTTCGGTCGCATCGGTCGTCTGGCTTTCCGTCAGATGTTCGGTCATGAGGGCTCCGAGATCGTCGCTATCAACGACCTCACCTCTCCCGATATGCTCGCTTACCTGCTGAAGTACGACTCCACGCAGGGCAACTACGCTCGCGATCACGAGGTCGTTGCTGGCGAGGATTCCATCACCGTTGACGGCAAGGAGATCAAGATCTACAAGGAGGCCGACGCCAATAACCTGCCTTGGGGCGACCTCGACGTCGACGTCGTTCTCGAGTGCACCGGCTTCTACACCAGCAAGGCTAAGGCTCAGGCCCACATCAACGCTGGCGCCAAGAAGGTCGTCATCTCCGCTCCGGCCGGCAGCGATCTGCCCACCATCGTGTACAACGTCAACCACGAGACGCTGACCGCTGAGGACAACATCATCTCCGCCGCTTCCTGCACCACCAACTGCCTCGCCCCGATGGCCAAGGGTCTGAACGACTTCGCTCCCATCGTGTCCGGCATCATGACCACCATTCACGCCTGGACTGGCGACCAGATGCCGCTCGACGGCCCGCAGCGCAAGGGCAACAAGCGTCGTAGCCGCGCCTGCGCCGTCAACATTGTCCCCAACACCACCGGTGCTGCCAAGGCTATCGGCCTGGTTCTCCCCGAGCTCAACGGTAAGCTCATCGGTGCCGCCCAGCGCGTCCCGACGCCGACCGGCTCCATCACCAACCTCTACGCTGTCGTTGACAAGAAGGTCACCGTCGACGAGGTCAACGCCGCTATGAAGGCCTACGCTGCCACCATCTCCGAGACCTTCGGTTACAACGAGGACGACATCGTCTCCACCGACATCATCGGCGAGACCCACGGCTCCATCTTCGACGCCACTCAGACCATGTGCTCTGATCTCGGCAACGGCCAGACCCTCGTTCAGGTCACCTCTTGGTACGACAACGAGAACTCTTACACCTCTCAGATGGTCCGCACCATCAAGTACTTCGAGAAGTTCGTTGCTTAATTTAGCTTTTAGCGAATAGCTCGTTGAGCGTCTAAAGAAGGGCGCGGCCTTATAGGGCTTACACCCTAGGGTCGCGCCCTTTTTATAGGAAATCGTCTGCCGTAATGGGAGGCAGACACGTACGAAAGGTAGAAGCAAACATGGCCTTTACCAAGAAGACCGTCCGCGACATCGATGTCGACGGCAAGCGCGTTCTCGTCCGCGTTGACTTCAACGTGCCTATCAAGGATGGCGTCGTTGGCGACACCACCCGCATCAAGGCTGCCCTGCCCACCATCAACTACCTCGTTGAGCACAACGCTCGCGTCATCCTCATGAGCCACCTCGGCCGTCCCGATGGCACCGGCTTCCAGCCCGAGCTGTCCCTCGAGCCCGTCGCCAAGAAGCTCGCCGAGCTCTCTGGTCTCGACGTTGCCTTTGTCGCCGACACCTACGGCGAGAAGGCTGCCGAGGCTGTCGCCGCCGTCGAGCCGGGCAAGGTTCTCGTTCTCGAGAACGTCCGTTTCGACAAGCGTGAGAAAAAGAACGATCCCGAGATCGCCAAGAAGCTCGCTTCCTATGGTGACGTCTTCGTTCTCGATGCCTTCGGCACCGCTCACCGCGCCCAGGGTTCCGTCGTGGGCCCCGCCGCTTACCTGCCTGCCGTCGCCGGCTTCCTGCTCGAGAAGGAGGTCGACACGCTGACCGGCATCTTCGCCGAGCCCGAGCGTCCCTTCGTCGCTATCGTCGGCGGTTCCAAGGTTTCCTCCAAGATCGGCGTTCTCGATCACCTCATCGACTCCGCTGACACCCTGATCATCGGTGGCGGCATGGCCTACACCTTCTTCCTGGCTCAGGGCTTGACCGTCGGTCAGTCCCTCAAGGAAGAGGACTGGGTCGAGCGCGCTGGCGAGATGCTCAAGAAGGCCGAGGAGAAGGGCGTTAAGATCCTGCTCCCCATCGACAACCGCGTTGCCGATCACTTTGGCGAGGACGCTGTCCCCGAGGTTGTCGCTTCCGACGCTATCCCCGACGATCGTGAGGGCATGGACATCGGCCCCAAGACCGAGGAGCTCTACGCCGAGGCTGTCAAGGGCGCCAAGACCGTGTTCTGGAACGGCCCCATGGGCGTCTTCGAGTTCGATAACTTCGCTCACGGCACCCAGGCTATCGCCGAGGCTGTTGCCGAGGCCGACTGCACCTCGATCATCGGCGGTGGCGACTCTGTCGCAGCTGTCAACAAGTTCAACCTGGCCGACAAGATGAGCTGGATCTCCACCGGTGGTGGCGCTTCCATGGAGCTCGTCGAGGGTAAGGCCCTGCCCGGAGTGGAGGCGCTTCTCGATGCCTAATCGCACCCTTCTTATCGCTGGTAACTGGAAGATGAACAACGACGTCGCCGAGGCCGCCAAGCTCGCCGACGAGCTGGCCCAGGCTCTGCCCGAGGTTCCGGCTGGCGTCGAGGTGCTCGTCTGCCCTCCGACCATTGACATCACTACGGTTCATGACCGCATTCAGGCTGCCCCCATCGCCCTCGGTGCACAGAACGTGTACTGGGAGGCCAAGGGTGCCTTCACCGGTGAGTCCTCTTGCGACATGCTCAAGTCCGCTGGCTGCACCTACTGCATCATCGGTCACTCCGAGCGTCGCGACTACTTCCACGAGACCGACGAGGATCAGAACAAGAAGGCCAAGGCTCTCGTTGCCGCCGGTCTTGTTCCCGTCTTCTGCTGCGGCGAGTCTCTCGAGGTCCGCGAGGCTGGCACCTATGTCGAGCACGTCGTGAACCAGGTCAAGGCTGGCCTTGCTGGTCTTGAGATCACCTGCCCCAAGCAGGTCGTCGTCGCCTACGAGCCCATCTGGGCCATCGGCACCGGCAAGACCGCTACCGCCGAGGACGCTCAGGAGGTCTGCGGCGCTATCCGTGAGACCCTTAAGGAGATGTTTGGCGAGGAGCTCGCTAACGGCATCCGCGTTCTCTACGGCGGTTCCGCTAAGCCCGGCAACATCGCCGAGCTCGTCGCCAAGCCCGACGTTGACGGCGCCCTCGTGGGCGGCGCTTCGCTTAAGGCTGCCGACTTCGCCTCTATGGTCGTCAAGGCAGGCGAGTAGGACATATGGCACAGCGTCATCTTCCTGCACTCCTGATCATCATGGATGGCTGCGGCCTTGCTCCGGCTGACGGCGAGAACGCCGTCGCCGCTGCCAAGACGCCCTTCCTTGATAGCCTGTACGAGAAGTACCCCCACACCACGCTCGGCGCTTCGGGCGAGGACGTGGGCCTTCCCGACGGCCAGATGGGCAATTCCGAGGTTGGTCACCTCAACATCGGTGCCGGCCGCGTCGTGTTCCAGGAGCTTTCGCGCATCAACAATGCCATCAAGGACGGTTCCATCGCCAAGAACGAGGTTTTCGTCAAGGCTATGGACGATGTCAAGGCCGAGGGCAAGACCCTTCACCTTATCGGCCTTATGAGCCCTGGCGGCGTTCACTCCCACATGAACCACGTCGAGGCTCTGGTCAAGATGGCTGCCCAGCATGGCGTCAAGACCGTTCGCGTCCACGCCTTCATGGATGGCCGCGACGTTGACCCGCAGTCCGGTGCCGGCTACATGAGTGAGTTCTGCGCCTTCCTGGCTAAGATCTCCGAGGAGACCGGTTGCGACGCTCGCGTTGCCACCGTCTCGGGCCGTTATTGGGCCATGGACCGCGATAATCGTTGGGAGCGCATCCAGCGCGCCTACGACGTCATGGTCAACGCGTCCGATGCCGATACCGACCCCGTTGCCGGTATCAAGGCCTACTATGAGAAGGATCCGCGCGGCGACGAGTTCGTCGAGCCCTTTGCTGCCCACAACGAGGGCATTCACGAGGGCGACGCGGCCATCTTCTTCAACTTCCGTCCCGACCGCGCTCGTCAGATGACTCGCGCGTTCACGGACAAGGAGTTCGACGGCTTTGAGCGCGAGCAGATCAAGCTTTCGCACTTTGTGACGATAACCGAGTACGATCCGACGTTTGATGTCGAGGTCGCCTTCCCCAAGACATTCCCTGAGAACGTCCTGGCCGACGTTATCGCCGCCAATGGCCTGAAGCAGCTGCACACCGCCGAGACCGAGAAGTACGCCCACGTGACGTTCTTCCTCAACGGCGGCATCGAGGAGCCCAAGGAGGGCGAGGAGCGCGTGCTCGTCGCTTCCCCTAAGGTTGCTACCTACGATCTGCAGCCCGAGATGAGCGCTCCCGAGGTTACCGAGAAGCTCGTCGCCGCCATCAACGAGGATCGCGCTGATTTCTACATCGTGAACTTCGCGAACTGCGACATGGTTGGTCACACTGGTGTCTTCGACGCCGCCGTTAAGGCCGTCGAGGCTGTTGACGATGCCCTGTCCAAGGTTGTCCCGGCGATTCTCGCCAAGGGTGGCTTTGCGCTGATTACCGCCGACCACGGCAACGCCGATCACATGTTTGACGTTGCTTCCGACGGTTCCAAGCATCCGTTCACGGCTCACACCACCAACCGTGTGCCGTTCATCATCGTTGATGAGAAGGCGCAGCTCACCGGTATCGAGGACGGCCGTCTTTCCGATATCGCTCCGACCATGCTCACCATGGCTGGTATTGAGCCTTCCGCCGAGATGACGGGTCGCGTGCTCGCCACCGAGGCCTAATAGAAAACAACTATCGTTTTCTAGTAAGGGGGTTGTCCACAACCGGACGACCCCCTTTTTGGTATTTCTGCCATTTCTAACCCGTCCCTAAATGGCAGGTGGGGGAGTGTTGGGGGTTGTGGTACAGTACTGGAGTTTGAATTGTTCTATTAAGGAGCTTATCTATGGGTCCGTTCCAGATTCTTCTGTTTGTCGTTTGGGCTATCTCTGCCGTGGCGCTGACGATTCTCGTCCTGATGCACTCCGGTAAGGGTACCGGCGTTTCGGATATGATTGCCAGCTCGCTGTATAACTCCAGCTCTGCCACGGGCGTTATGGAGCAGAACCTCGATCGCCTGACGGTAATTATGGCCGTCGTTTTTGCTGTGTGTGTCGTTCTGTGCATGTTCTTCTTCCCGCAGGGTATCGTCGGCTACTAAGCATCGGCGTATATACGTTTGTAAAGGGTCCCGCATGTGCGGGGCCCTTTTTGTTTACAGACTTGTAATAGAGTCAAAATATCCCCACATACTTCGCCTAACTAAAGAAATTCTCGACCGTTAACCGGAATTAGCGCCATATTGTGCATAAAATGCGCTACTGTATTGCGAAACGTTGGTCCGCACTGCATAACCAGCCATAACGGCGGACCGCGTTTGAATGGTTCGATCGGGCTGTCTTGACGTTGCCCGGCCGAATTCACTTTGTCCTATCTCATAAGGAGGATGGCATGGCTGATTCTATGTTCCACCAGCCCGTTATGGGTCGTCGCGCCTTTGTTGGCGGCACCCTCGCTGCGAGCTCCATGGCTTTTCTTGCCGCATGCGGCAAGAAGGGCGGCGACGCTTCCGGTTCTGAGTCCGGTTCGACGCTGAACTTCTACATCAACAACCCGGTCTGCATCGACCCCTACAACGTCCAGGAGGATCAGGGCACTCAGGTCGAGTACCAGCTCTTCGACGCTCTGACGGAGTACGATAACGAGAAGGGCGAGATCGTTCCGCTGGCTTGCGAGTCCTTCGAGGCTAACGACGACGCCACCGAGTTCACCTTCAAGATCAAGAAGGCCAAGTTCCACAACGGTGACGACGTTACCTCCAAGTCCTTCAAGCTCGGCTGGGAGCGCCTGGTCAACACTAAGTCGGCCATCGCTACCGAGTATGGTCCTTCCGAGGTCTCCTACCACCTTTCCATGGTCGAGGGCTATGACGATCTGCTTGCCGGTAATGCTACCGAGCTGTCCGGCGTTACCTGCCCGGATGACGAGACCCTCGTCGTCAAGCTGACTTCCGCCTACGCCGACTTCCCCTTCGTCGCCTCTCACCCGGCTCTGTCCCCGGTTCCCGAGTGCGCCGAGTCCGATGTCAAGAGCTTCTACCTTGCCCCGGTCGGTAACGGCCCGTTCATGATGGACGGCAAGTGGGAGGATGGTCAGGAGATCAACCTCAAGAAGTTTGACGATTACTATGGCGACAAGGCCAAGATCGACGCCATCCACTTCCAGGTCATCAAGGACGTGGAGACCGCTTACAAGGAGTTCCAGGCCGGCAACCTCGATGTCTGCGACGTTCCCGTTGCTCAGATCGACGCCGCCAAGAAGGATCGCGGCGAGTCCAAGGATGGCTACACCATGGGTGATGGCGAGCGCATGCTGCTCGGCTCCGAGCCTTCCACGTACTATCTGACGTGCAACACCACGGCCGAGCCGTTCAACAACGCTGACCTGCGCAGGGGCATCTCCCTGGCTATCAACCGTGAGGCCATCTGCAAGACCATCTTCAAGGGCACCCGTACCCCCGCTGACGGCATCGTTCCTCCGGGAATCGCCGGCTACAAGGAGGGCGCATGGGAGTTCTGCGCCTATGACGTCGACAAGGCTAACGAGTACCTCGACAAGGTCGCTCCCGCTGGCGCTAACGGCGATCGTGGCATTAATGTGACCCTGTCCTACAACCAGGACGGTGGCCACAAGGAGATCATGGAGTCCATCATCGGCGACCTCGCCAAGGTGGGCGTCACCGCCGTCTCCGATACTCCCGAGTGGTCTGCCCTGCTCGAGCAGTATCAGAACTTCAACTATCAGTTCGGCCGTCTGGGCTGGATCGCCGATTACCCGATCATGGACAACTTCCTGTACCCGCTGTTCCACTCCGACTCCCTCGGTGGCGACAACCGCTCTGGTTACAACAACCCCGAGTTCGATGCCAAGGTCGATGAGGCCCGTGCCACGGTTGACGACGACGAGCGCATCGCCAAGATGCAGGAGGCTGACGCTATGGTCGCCGCTGACTGCCCGGTTATCCCGGTGATGTTCTACACGCACACCATCGTCGGCTCCGATCGCGTCAAGTACCTCTATGTCGATCCGCAGAAGCACGCCGATCTGGGTACCGCTGAGCTCGCCTAAGAGTTTTGCAGCTTCCATGAGGGTCAAGTATTTACGTAGACCTCATGGGAAACATACAGTTCTCCCTAACCTGGGGTAAACTGGCTGATGGTAATTTTGGGATGCCGGTCTGGCGATCGGCATCCCATTTAGGTTAATCCCTAGATAGGGGAGTGGTATGGGTAAGTACATCGTTAAACGTGTGCTTCAGTTCATCCCGGTATTTTTGGGCGTTACGTTGATTCTGTTCGCCCTCCAGAATATTGTGCCGGGAGACCCGATCAAGCTGATCGGTGGAGACAAGGCTCTGTCCCCCGAGGTAGAGCTTCAACTTCGCGTGCGCTATCACCTGGTCCAGGCGGACGAGGACGGCAACGCGATCCTTGACGAGAACGGCGATCCCGTTCCAACGTCGCTTGTGGACCAATACTTGAATTACATGAATGGTCTGCTTCATGGCGATCTGGGCAATTCGTATCAGCGCAAGCTGCCGGTTGCGGAAATCTTTGCCCAGAAGTATCCGTATACGGTTAAACTCGCCGCGTGCGCCATCGTGCTCGAGGCAATCATGGGTATCGGTGCGGGTATCATTTCGGCGGTAAAGCGCTATTCCTTCTGGGATATTTTGGTAACGCTGACCACGTCGATCCTCGTTGCCGTTCCTGCATTCTGGCTCGGTATGCTGCTGCAGCTGTTCTTTGGCGTCATCCTTAAGGATGCCACCGGCGGCGCATTCTCCATGCCGATCTCGGGTGCCGGCGGCTCCAGCTCTCAGTATCAGGATTGGATGCACTATGTGCTTCCGACCATCACGCTGGCTTCGGTTTCGACCGCCTATGCTGCCCGCATCATGCGCTCGCAGCTGCTCGACGTCATGAATCAGGATTATATCCGCACGGCAAAGGCCAAGGGTCTCTCCAATCGCGCGATCATCGTCAAGCATGCGCTTAAGAATGCACTCATCCCCGTTGTTACCTATATTGGTGTCGACTTCGGCGGCATGCTTTCGGGCGCCATCCTGACCGAGACGGTCTTTAACTGGCCCGGTATCGGCTCTGAGGTCTACCGCGCCATTAGCATGCGCGACTGGCCCATCGTTATGGGCGGCGTTACGCTCATCGTTGTCGTCGTTATGGTGATCAACCTGCTCGTCGACATTAGCTATGCATTCCTCGACCCGCGTATCCGCCTCGGCGGTCCGTCGGATAAGGCCTAAGGGAGGTACGTCTCATGCAGGAAACTGATTCTCAGTCTCAGGAGCAGGCTACCGCCACCAAGGCCGCATCTGCTCCCGCCAAGTCCCGCACGCTGTGGGGCGACGCTTTTAAGCGTCTTCGCAAGAATAAGCTCGCCGTTATCGGTATCTGCTGGATTATCATCGTCGTTTTGGTTGCCTTGACCGCAGACCTGTGGGCTAAGCCCTGGCTCGGGTCGCCGACGGCTTCTGACTCGACGACCATGGCCGAGACTTCGCTGCTGGCTCCGTGTGCCGAGCACCCGTTTGGTACCGACGCCCTTGGCCGCGACATTCTCGTCCGAGTTATCTACGGCGCGCGCGTTTCGCTTTCCGTCGGTATTATGGCCACCGCCATCTCCACGGTGATCGGTCTGATCATGGGCGCCCTGGCCGGTTTCTATGGCGGCATCTGGGATACGATCATCATGCGCTTCGCGGATATCTTCCTGGCGTTCCCGTACGTGCTGTTCGTTGTCGCCATGATCGCCGTTATCGGCCGTGGTCTTCAGAATGTTTTCATCGCCATCGGTATTCTCGGCTGGCCCTCGATTGCCCGTGTCTTCCGATCCGCGATCCTGACAGTCAAGGAAAACGACTATGTTGACGCTGCGCGCGCGATGGGTGCATCCGATGCTCGTATCGTCGTGCGTCACATCTTCCCGAACTCCGTTGCTTCCATCGTAGTCTACGCGACCATGAACATCGGTGGTGCCATTCTGACCGAGTCCGCTCTGTCCTTCCTCGGCATGGGCGTTATTCCGCCTACGCCTTCGTGGGGCTCCATGATTCAGGACGGTCAGCAGTATCTTCTGACTGCTCCCTGGATGATGATCATGCCCGGTTTGGCAATTCTTTCGACGGTGCTCGCCTTCACCCTGCTGGGTGACGGTCTGCGCGACGCCCTCGACGTCAAGATGAAGGACGCATAAGGATGAAGAAGAACAAGAACTATGTGGACCTGAAGGACCAGCCGGTTCCCGAGGGCCAGCATCTGCTCGAGGTCGATGACCTTAAGATGTATTTCCACACCGAGGATGGCGTGGTTCGCGCTGTCGACGGTGTGTCCTACACGCTCGATCGCGGCGAGACCCTGGGCGTCGTCGGCGAGTCCGGCTCGGGTAAGTCCGTGACCGCCATGACCATCATGGGCCTTATCTCGATGCCTCCGGGAAAGATTGAGGGCGGTGACGTTCGCTATCGCGGTCGTTCTATCCTTGAGATGACCGAGGAAGAGATGCAGCACATTCGCGGTAACGATATCGCGATGATCTTCCAGGATCCTATGACCTCCCTTAACCCGGTCTATAAGATCGGTAAGCAGGTGGGCGAGGGCCTTCGTCTGCATCGTGGCTACTCCAAGCAGGAGGCGCTCAAGCGCGCCACCGAGCTCTTGGACCTCGTGGGTATTCCCGAGCCCGAGAAGCGCGTCAACGAGTATCCGCACCAGTTCTCCGGCGGTATGCGTCAGCGTGTCATGATTGCCATGGCTCTTGCCTGCGATCCCGATATCCTGATTGCCGACGAGCCCACGACGGCTCTGGACGTTACCATTCAGGCTCAGATTATCGAGCTCATGCAGGAGATGCAGCAGAAGAACGGCAACGCCATTATCATGATTACCCATGACTTGGGCGTCGTCGCCGATATGGCCGATAAGATCATGGTTATGTACGCCGGCCGTCCCGTCGAGTTCGGTACTGCTGAGGAAATCTTCTACGAGAGCCGCCATCCCTACACCTGGGGTCTTATTCGTTCCATTCCGGAGCAGGCCATCGAGGAGAAGAAACCGCTTACGCCGATTCACGGCAACCCGCCTTCGCTCATGAACTTGCCTGAGGGCTGCGTCTTCTCTCCTCGTTGCCCCTATGCGACGGACAAGTGCCGCAAGCAGCGCCCCGAGCGCGTCGTTACCGAGTCTGGCCATTACTCTGCGTGCCACTACTCCGGTGAACCCGAGTTCCTCAAGAACGCTCCTGAGACGTCCCGTACGCGCAAGGATTCCAAGAAGGGAGGCGAGGCGTAAATGGCAGACAATAATGAGCGTACTCCGCTGCTGAAGGTTGAGCACCTCTCTAAGGAGTTCCCTGCAGAGTCCGGCATGTTCGCCAAGCGTTTTTCCAAGCGTGTCGTCTCTGCTGTGAATGACATTTCGTTCGAGATTTATCCGGGCGAGACCTTTGGCCTGGTCGGCGAGTCTGGTTGCGGTAAGTCCACCACGGGTCGCACCATCATGCGTCTGACCAAGCCGACTGCCGGTAAGGTGTTCTTCCAGGGCAAAGATGTTGCCGAGATGAGCAAGCACGAGATCAAGGATATGCGTCGTGAGATGCAGTTTATCTTCCAGGATCCTTATGCATCGCTGAACCCTCGTATGACCATCGGCGAGATCGTCTCCGAGCCCATGACCATTCACGGTGTGGGTACCAAGGAAGAGCGTATCGAGCGTGTCCGCGAGCTTCTCGACGTCGTCGGACTGAACCCCGAGCACATCAACCGCTATCCGCACGAGTTCTCGGGCGGCCAGCGCCAGCGTGTCGGCATTGCCCGCGCCTTTGCGCTCAAGCCCAAGCTGATTATCTGTGACGAGCCGGTATCCGCTTTGGATGTGTCCATTCAGGCCCAGGTTCTGAACCTGCTCAAGGAACTGCAGGACAAGTTTGGTACCGCGTATCTGTTTATCGCACACGACCTGTCCGTCGTACAGCACATCTCCGATCGCGTTGCCGTTATGTATCTGGGTAAGATGGTCGAGGTTTCGGACTGGAAGACGCTCTATAGCGAGCCTCACCATCCGTACACGCAGTCGCTGCTGTCTGCCGTGCCGGTTCCCGATCCGGATATCCAGAAGACCCGTAAGCGCATCATCCTCGCTGGCGATCCGCCGTCGCCGCTGGATCCGCCGACCGGCTGCCGTTTCCACACGCGCTGCCCGATCGCTCAGGGTATCTGCTCCGAGAAGCTGCCTGAGTTTAAGGAAGTCGCACCGGGTCACTGCTGCGCCTGTCACTTCGCGGAGCCGTTCCCGATCAAGGAATCGCACATCGACCTGTAGTCGGTTGTTCTCGTCCGGGCCCGCCCTGGTGTTACTTTTCAGAACGTCCTCGGACATGCAAGAAACCCCCGCTGCGCACTTCGTGCGGCGGGGGTTTCTTGCGTCCTGCGGAGTGTTCTGAAAAGTAACACCAGGGCGGGCCCTACGTTAACTCGGCAGGGGGAGTGCGATTCCCTGATCGCTCGCTTAATCTGATAGGGAATTGTGTGAGGCCGGAGCCTTGGCTCCGGCCTCCCCATATAAGGGCTCGGCAAAGCCGAGCCACCAAATTTGCATCAGCCCCCAGAACATGTTTGAGAACGGTGCCTGGAGTACGTGGACGTAGGGCCGGAACGGGGTCAGCTTCCCAACGCATTCCGCAGGGGACGGTACATTTTGTAGCGCGAAGCGCGAATCAAAATGTACCGCATGCCCGAGGACGCGTTGGGAAGCTGACCCCGTTCCGGCCCGGACATACGGATCTACCTGCATATTTACAAATTCGTAAACTTTTTTGAAAAAAGTGCTTGCGCAGTTCTCGAAACATAGGTTATTATCTTCCTCGTTGAACGCGCGGGTCCAACAAAACGAACCGCGAATCAACAACATAGCATGTCGGAGTGGCGGAATTGGCAGACGCGCTAGCTTGAGGTGCTAGTGACCGCTTTTTGGTCATGCGGGTTCAAGTCCCGCCTCCGACACCATCGCATTTGAGAAGCCTCTTCGGAGGCTTTTTTGTTACCGATAGACGGTGAGGTTCACGATGGAAACGCTTGAGCGCAACGAGTGGGCGGACGTTGCCCAACTGGTCGAGATCACGAGCGATGCTGTCATCATTTGTGAGCTCGACGGAACCATTCTGCATGTGAATAACCGCTTGCTCGACTTGATGTGCGAGGAGCGTTCCGATGTGATCAACGGGGACGTTAAAGACCTCTTGTACTCATCAGCATTTGAACGCGCGTCAGAGCATCGTCTTCCTTTTGAGACCAATGGAACCGAGAGCGAGTTGATGCTCAAGCTGAGTGACGGCTCCTTTATTCCCGTCTTGGTTTGTGCCGGCTCGGTTACACCGCCTCGTATTTTTGGGCGCCGCGCGCCGCGTGTTCTGGTGGCGCTTCATAGCATCGAAGAGCAGTACTCGCACGACCGCCAGCTCAAGCGTGCGCTTTCGGAGCTTAGAGTGGCGAATAAGCGCCTTTCGGGCACTTTGTCGGTCATTATGAGCACGGTGGGCTCCGATGAGCTGCCTAGTTTGTTAGATACCGTTTTGAACCAGCTTGTAGGAACGCTCGATGCTTCGGGTGCCGCTATTTATTTTTCTGAGAGCGGCGGTTTTAAGCTTCGCGGTGTTTCCAAGGAGCTGCACGACAGCTACCTGCCCGAGTTTTTGCCGTATGGCGCTGGCATTCCGACGTATGTGCTTCGCGAGTCGCGTGCCTGTCGTTTGTCGATTCAACAGGACCTTGAGGGTGATAGGGCTGCCTCCGGTATGTTCATGGACCTGGACAATTGTTCTAAGCACCTGTTGCGCGTGCAGGATATGCCTCCGTACCGCAGCGAGATCTGCCTTCCCGTTTTTTACGGTACGCAGATCCTTGGCGTGCTGGAAGTTGGTTGGAAGCGCCCTCAGGCACCCCTCGCCTATGACGTTAATGTACTCGAGGTCATTTGCGATTACCTGTCTATCCAGCTGGTCGGCATGGCATCGAGCCTTCGCTCTCGTCGCACGGCCGAGCTTGGCCGCTCGCTCAATGTCTTACGTGATGAGTTGTTTACCTTTCTAGACGATTCCGCCGCGGCTACTCAGGCGGTATCGTCCGAGATTTGCAATATGCTCAACTGTCATTTTTGCCCTGTTGAGTATGACGCCAGTCTGGGCTCCTATGTCATAGATTTTGAAGGCGGCAGTCGCGTTGCTTTGCCGGACGATCCCGAGAAGCTTTTCTTTTCCACGACGGCGCCAGCGGCACGTTTGGGGGTTGGCTCTGATGGCTTTGAGGCGTCTGTTTTGGGCGGCACGAGTGCCGAGGATCTTAAACACGTCCGTATAACTCGCGTTGACGAATCGATGCCTATGGGAGGCTGGCTTAGGGCGCATGGTCTGCCTTGCCAGGGTCTCTACGTCGACACCGGCATCGAGGCGGGGCGCCCGCGCTCTGAGGGTGATGGCAAGCACAGCAACGACGCGATCGTTCCTGCTTCTGTTGCGAAAGGCCCGACGACGCGCGCGCTGCTGCTTCGTGACGGTAGTCAAGAGCCGATTGATGACCTTGAATATGACTACTTGGTGCACTTGGCGCATGACTTTGAACTGATCTACGAGGGCGAATCTCAAAAGCGCGAGGAGCGCCATATCGCTCAGACCCTCCAGATTGGCATGAGAAATTCGCTTGGTGACGTTCCGGGTATCGCGACCGATTCGGTATACCTTTCGGCAACGAATTCGGCGTTGGTCGGTGGCGACTTTTATACGCTCGTCCGTCTTCCCGACGATTGCGCCGTTATGATTTTGGGCGATGTATCCGGCAAAGGAATCGAGGCGGCGTCGATGTCAGCGCTCGTCAAGACGGCGCTGACGGCCTATGCCTGGGAGGGTGCTGGGCCCGCCCGTATGGCCCGCTCGCTCAATAGCATGCTCATGGGCTTTTCGAGGGTCGAGACGTTTGTGACGGCGTTTATCGCCAAGATTGATCTTAAAGCGGGTCGCGCTACCTATTGCTCTGCGGGGCATCCTCCCACTATGGTCATTAGGCCCTCGTCGACGCCGCTTGGCTGTGGAGAAATCCGAGGGGGAGAAGTGGAGCTCCTTGGGTGCCAATCGGGCGTGATCGGCGCCTTTGAGAGCATGGTGTACGAGACAGGCGTTTTTACGTTCGCTCCTGGTGACATGCTATTTATGTATACCGACGGAACAATCGAAGCACGTGATCGCTCGGGTGCTTTCTTTGGCGAGCAGCGCCTTCGTGACCTTTTGCTCTCTGTCTCGGGTGAGGGCGTATCGGGAATCTGCGGTAAGGTCTTGGGCGAGCTTGACCGCTTTACCGAGTCTGCGCTGGACGATGACATCGCGCTGGTTTCCCTTGAGTTTTTACGGGGTCGATCGTAGACCGCGATACTTGACGGGCAAAATCTGCGCGGTTGCAGATACGTATGCATCGAGCGAGCTCTTTTGGGGAACCATGGTCGTATGAATGAGTGGAATGACATAGCGGTTCTGACGCCACCGGGTGATGTCGACATCGCCTCGGTGTCCGTGCTGCGCCGACGGTTGGATAATTTGATCGACCGGGGCGTGCGTCGCGTTGTCATCAATTGCCAGGCTGTGGGCTTTATCGACTCGACGGGTTTGGCGTTTTTGCTTACACGTGCCAGAGAGCTCATGAGGCGAGAGGGCCTGCTTTCGCTCGTTAACGCCTCCGATGAGGTCGTTCGCTTTTTGGAGATTGCCCGACTTGTTGACATCCTTCATGTTGCGGGTCCGGCGCGTGAGTCGATTCCCGCCATTCCGGTGGGAGAGTTGCCACGATGGAGCAAGAGCATCGAAGTGCAGCGAGGTATCGAGAATCTCCCGTATTATCGGCACCGTGTGGCCGAGCTTCTCGAATCACTTCCCCTGAGGCGTGATGAACGTTATGACGTCGCATTGGCGCTGGGGGAGGCATTGGGTAACGCGTATGACCATGCGGGCGGTGTTGGCTGTATCCTGACGGTTCAGGCCTACGGGGACCGTGTTGTGCTCGAGGTGCTTGATCGGGGCGCTGGCTATTCTATCGATGGGGCGAGCGAGCCGGTGGCATCCGAGGAACGCGGACGTGGTATCAAGCTTATGCGCATGCTCGTCGATAATGTGGAGGTTACCCGTCGCACGGATGGTGCCGGCACACGCGTTCGGATGGTGAAGCTGTTTAGCTCGGCATTGGAATCGTGCGCTTAGCGCCTTGGGTTGACATGATTTCCCTGCGTGAACTTGCTTTGAGCAACTTTTTTGAAAAAAGTACTTGCGTCTTTTGGATAACTCGCGTAAATTAATAACCCGCAAGCGGACATGGCTCAGTTGGTAGAGCACAACCTTGCCAAGGTTGGGGTCGCGGGTTCGAGCCCCGTTGTCCGCTCCATTGCATTTCCGGACCGTTCTTAACGGTCCTTTTTCGGCGAAGTGGCCAAGTGGTAAGGCAGAGGCCTGCAAAGCCTTTACCCCCGGTTCGAATCCGGGCTTCGCCTCCAGACAACATCCGGGCGCTCCGGCGCCCGTTTTGTTTTACATATGCGGACATGGCTCAGTTGGTAGAGCACAACCTTGCCAAGGTTGGGGTCGCGGGTTCGAGCCCCGTTGTCCGCTCCAAACGCAGCAGCCCGACTACCACGGTAGCCGGGCTTTTTCGTAACCATCGCATGGGCTCGAAACCGAGAGGGAGCGAGCGTTAAGCAAACGCGGAGCGTTTGTAGCGAGCTGGCGAGGTCGCCGGCAGGCGGCCGAAGTCGGTGCGGATCCGCGAAGCGGATACGCGGACGCCCCGTTGTCCGCTCCAACTATCTTACGCGGTTCTAACAAACCGCGTTTTTTGTTGACGCTGCGCGGGCTCCGGGTGCCCCATCTTGCCCCTCAATCGTCGGTCGCGTACATAAAGTACGCTTCCCTCCTCTTTCGCGGCAACCTGGGGCACCCGGAGCCCGCTCGCTGTTGTGGCCGGGGGAGTGTGCCATCAGTTCTTTTCGCCTGATTGGTCAATCCGTTCCAGAGGCTCGAACTCTTTTCAAATTATTCGAAAATAGTTCTTGCATTCGGGGCGATCATCCCGTATATTAAATCCTCGCAGGCGGACATGGCTCAGTTGGTAGAGCACAACCTTGCCAAGGTTGGGGTCGCGGGTTCGAGCCCCGTTGTCCGCTCCATTTGGGCGTTTAGCTCAGGGGGAGAGCGCTTCCCTGACACGGAAGAGGTCAGAAGTTCAAATCTTCTAACGCCCACCAAATGTTCGCAGCTCAGAGGCTATGTCCTCTGGGCTGTTTTGTTTTTTGCCACCAAGCGCGCCGCCAAATAAGTCATCAAATATTGATCCACGGTCCGTACGCGATGGTCTTCGCATCCCGTAGGGGTGCCGGCAGATTGCATGTGTCCTGGCCCATCATGACCGCAACATGTTGGTCAAGCATAATCTTTTGGATTCTTTTGGCGTGAGCGGCTTGGTTTTGGTGCTATTTGGCGGCGGCACGGTTGAGGGGGTTTCAAAACTGCTGTGCAGGTAGTTGGGTTGATAACGTTTTAGCAGCCTGCCAAGAGGCCTTCATTTATAATGCGTCTGCAAATTGACCAATTGCTTTGACCTGCTGAAACACTATATGTTGTGTTTGGCCTAAAAAAAGAATACAGGATATAGATGCCTCTTTGCCGTATGATAGATGGCGGACAGAGAACGAGAACCTTATTCGCCCCATTATTTGGATGGATCTTTGAGCCCCTGGATTGGTTGCGAGGATTGTCCGCATGAGGGCCTATGGTTATCGAGAACACAGATTGCGCAACGGCGCCGCAAGACAGGGTCAAACCCTGCCGGGCATCGTTTGGCTCTGAAGCGCAATGAGGCTACGATGCGAAAGAGGCAAGAGGATGAAGATCATCAAGCGCAGCGGCACCGAGGTTACCTTTGACATCGATAAGATCGTCAATGCGATCCGCGCCGCAAACTTGGAGGTCGAGGAAGGCTCTCGCCTTACCGACCGCCAGGTGATCTATGCGGCACAAAACGTCGCCGAGGCATGTGAGAAGGCCGGCCACACCGTATCGGTCGAGGAGATCCAGGATCTGGTCGAGGACGAGATTATGCGTCTCGACTGCTACGAGGTCGCCCGCCACTACATCATCTACCGCTATGTTCAGAGCCTGAAGCGCCAAAAGAACACGACCGATGACAAGATCCTGTCGCTGATTGAGTGCAATAACGAAGAGGTCAAGCAGGAGAACTCCAACAAGAACCCGACCGTCAACTCCGTTCAGCGCGACTATATGGCCGGCGAGATCTCCAAGGACCTGACGCAACGCGTGCTGCTGCCCCAGGAGATCGTGGATGCCCACAACGAGGGCCTGATTCACTTCCACGATTCGGACTACTTCGCCCAGCATATGCATAACTGTGACCTGGTGAACCTGGAGGATATGCTCCAGAACGGCACCGTTATCTCGGGCACGCTGATCGAGAAGCCGCACAGCTTCTCGACTGCTTGCAATATCGCGACGCAGATTATCGCCCAGGTCGCCTCTTCCCAGTACGGCGGTCAGTCGATTTCGTTGACCCACCTGGCTCCGTTTGTCGAGGTAAGCCGTCAGAAGATTCGCGGCGAGGTTGCCCGCGAGCTCGAGGAGCTTGGCGTCTCTGCGTCTGCCGAGAAGGTCCGTGAGGTCGTTGAGGACCGTCTGCGTGACGAGATCCGTCGCGGCGTCCAGACGATTCAGTATCAGGTCGTGACCCTTATGACCACGAATGGCCAGGCGCCGTTCGTGACGGTCTTTATGTATCTTAACGAGGCCCGTACGCCTCAGGAGAAGCACGACCTTGCCATGATCGTGGAGGAGACGCTTCGCCAGCGCTACGAGGGCGTTAAGAACGAGGCCGGCGTGTGGATTACCCCGGCATTCCCCAAGCTTATCTATGTGCTCGAGGACGATAACGTTCACGAGAATTCCCCGTACTTCTACCTGACCCAGCTGGCTGCCAAGTGTACCGCCAAGCGCATGGTGCCCGACTACATCTCCGAGAAGAAGATGCGCGAGCTCAAGCTGTCTAAGGGCGAGACCGCCGGCAACGGCGATTGCTACACCTGCATGGGTTGCCGTAGTTTCCTGACGCCCGACCGTTCGGGCAACGGCTTTAACAATGTCGCCAACGCGCTGAACTATGACCCGACCAAGCCTAAGTACTATGGTCGCTTTAACCAGGGTGTTGTGACCATCAACCTGCCCGATGTCGCGCTGAGCTCGCATCAGGACATGGACAAGTTCTGGAAGATCTTCGATGAGCGCCTTGAGCTGTGCCATCGTGCCCTGCTGTGCCGTCATGAGCGCCTGATGGGCACGCTTTCGGATGCCGCGCCGATTCTTTGGCAGTACGGCGCCCTGGCGCGTCTGAAGAAGGGCGAGACGATCGATAAGCTGCTCGTGGGCGGCTATTCCACCATCAGCCTGGGGTATGCCGGCCTGTATGAGTGCGTCAAGTACATGACGGGCCACAGCCACACCGAGAAGGAGGGCACGCCCTTTGCCATGGCAGTCATGCAGCGCATGAACGACAAGTGCGCCGAGTGGAAGGCCGAAAGCGATATTGACTTCTCGCTGTACGGTACCCCGCTTGAGTCGACGACCTACAAGTTCGCCAAGTGCCTGCAGCGTCGTTTTGGCATCATCCCGGGCGTGACGGACAAGGGCTACATCACCAACAGCTACCACGTCCACGTGTCCGAGGAGATCGACGCATTCGACAAGCTCAAGTTCGAGGGCATGTTCCAGCAGCTTTCGCCGGGCGGTGCCATCTCCTACGTCGAGGTTCCCAACATGCAGGACAACCTCAAGGCTGTCATTCGCGTGATGCAGTACATCTACGACAACATCATGTACGCCGAGCTCAACACCAAGAGCGATTACTGCCAGGTGTGCGGCTACGATGGCGAGATCAAGATTGTCGAGGATGACGGCAAGCTGGTGTGGGAGTGCCCCAGCTGCGGCAACCGCGACCAGGAGAAGATGAACGTCGCTCGTCGTACGTGCGGCTACATCGGTACCCAGTTCTGGAACCAGGGCCGAACCGAGGAGATCCGCGACCGCGTGCTGCATCTCTAATAACCATCCCAGGCTGCCCTGTAGCGAGGCCCCGGACCTTTACTCGCTATTTCGGACAGTCCTGGCTCACGACGGAGGCGCCACTGGCGCCTCCTGTTCGTGCGGAACTCATATCGAGCAAAGGTCCGGGGCCTCGCTACGGGGCAGCCAAGTTGACGTAGCTGAGATGCAGTATGCGGTCTGCTCACTCCTCGAAGTTCTTAGCGGAAATAATTCGAGCTGCAGCTGCGATTTGCTTGCGATAGCGGTTGAGCTGCAACAAAGTTTTTATTAGACCTCGAACCCTATACTCGATGTTCGCTTCGTTCACCGAGTATCGCTCGCGAGGGGTCTGGAGCATATCGTCCCGCCCGCAGTTTCGCAGGCCGAAGGCCGAGAATGTTTGAGGACGGGGTGATATGCTCCAGACCCCCAGGAAGGTTACTTATGAACTACGCGAACATTAAGTATTTCGACATTGCTGATGGGGAAGGCGTTCGTACTTCTCTGTTTGTGAGCGGGTGCCGTCGTGGGTGCAAGAATTGCTTTAACTCTGTTGCGTGGGACTTTGCTGCGGGCGAGCCCTTTGATCGTGCCGTCGAGGACAAGATTATCGAGAGCCTCGATCATCCCTTTATCGATGGTCTGACGATTCTGGGCGGCGAGCCTATGGAGCCCGAGAACCAGGCGGGACTCGTTGATTTCATTGAGCGCGTGCGCACGGCTTACCCGGTGGAGTCGGGGAAGACTATTTGGTGCTTTACCGGTGACGTGCTCGAGGAGCTTATGCCGGGCGGTCGCCATCATACCGAGGTGACGGATCGCATCCTTGCCTGCCTTGACATGTTGGTGGACGGCCCGTTTGTTCAAGATCTGTACGATATCTCGTTGCGTTTTAGGGGCTCGAGCAATCAGCGCGTGATCGATATGAATGCCACGCGCGCCCGTGCTGAGCGCGAGGGCGTTGCGCTTTGTGATGCGGTTGAACTTTGGCGTGATGATCCGGTCTATTCGACCCATACTATGTAGCTTGTGGTCGATGCCGGAGGGCGTGGTACCATAGCGCGAACGTGAAATCGGAAAAGTGAGGCCCAGATGGTCGATCAGGAAAAAGTCGAGGCCGCCATTAAGCTGTTGCTTGAGGGCATAGGCGAGGACCCAACTCGTGAGGGCCTGCTGGAGACCCCGGCGCGCGTTGCCCGTATGTATGGTGAGATTGCCGGCGGCATGGACCAGAGTGCCGAGGAGCACCTGTCCAAAACCTTTGCCGTCGCTTCGAACGATTTGGTTATCGAGCGCGACATTACGTTCTACTCGCTGTGCGAACATCATCTGCTGCCGTTTTATGGCAAGGCCGCCATTGGTTATATCCCTAACGGTCGGGTGGCTGGGCTTTCCAAGCTCGCCCGCACGGTTGAGGTTTATGCCCGCCGTCTTCAGCTGCAGGAGCAACTGTGCACACAGGTTGCCGATGCCCTCATGGATTATCTCGCTCCCCAGGGAGCGATTGTGTTGATGGAGGCCGAGCATATGTGCATGACGATGCGTGGCGTGCAAAAGCCCGGCACCAAGACCGTGACGCTTGCTCGCCGCGGCGTCTTTGAGACCGATCCCGCGCTCGAGGAGCGTTTCTTTAGGATGCTGGGCCGCTAACCATGAGAGTCGTCAACGACTTTACATCGAAGACCGATGAGGGGACGTCGCGTCGCGGCTTTATGGCTTCGGGCCTGGCCCCCTTTGGTGCCATGCCTCGCATTGATTACATTTGTGCCAACGGGCTGTTCCGGCGGCACCTGGGCAACATCGTACAGTTGGAATCGGGGCGCATCTTCTGCCGCCACGGTATTGACCATCTGCTCGATGTCGCTCGCATTATGTGGATCAAGAATCTCGAGGAACAGCTCGAATTTGACCGCGAGGTCATCTACGCCACGGCACTTCTTCACGATATCGGCAAAGATGAACAGTATGAATCGGGTATATCCCATGATGTTGCAAGCGAACGCGTCGCTGATGCGATTCTCGGCGGCATGCCCGATGACGTGGCGTTTGAGCCGGCCGATGCCGCAGCCATTAAGACGGCCATTCTGGGCCATCGAAAGCTGCGCGTGAACAGCCAACCGCTCGAGCGTCTGCTCTATGCAGCCGACAAAGCGTCGCGCGCCTGCTTTGCATGCCCCGCGCGCAATGCTTGCAACTGGAGCGATGATAAAAAGAACCTGTCGATTCGCGTGTAGTTAGTTTGCGCGGTCGGGGTTCTAAACGAAGGAGACGATCGCGTTGAGTAACAAAAAACTGCCCGAGAATGCAACCAAGACTGAAGGTGCTGAGCTCGCCCGCCGTGGAAGGGGCGAAATATCCACCGCAACGGCGGTGCCTCACGTGAGCTATGACGATCTGCGCCATGCCGATCGTATTGTCATTGACGGCCTTGAGGTTTTTGCCAACCATGGCGTGTATCCCGAGGAGAACGCGCTGGGTCAGAAGTTCATCGTTTCTCTGGTGCTCTATGCCGACCTGCGCGCGGCGGGAGAGCACGATAACCTGGACGCCTCGATTGACTACGGCTCGGTGTGCCACGATGTCGATGGCTATCTGCGCGAGCACACGTTTAAGCTCATCGAGGCGGCAGCCGAGGGGACAGCCCAGATGCTGCTGCGCCGTTATCCCTCGCTGCTTGGTGTGCGCATAAAGCTCGATAAGCCGTGGGCTCCTGTTGGCCTGCCCCTGGCAAGCTGCGGCGTCGAGATCGAGCGCGTGCGCTAGTCGACGCTAGAGCTTGTTGAGGGGTGGCTGCTTGAGCCGCTGCGACAGAGCTCTATTGTTAGGGCAGTACGTGTCGAGCAGGGCGTGAAACCGCTGATTGTGGCTTGGCTCGAGCAAGTGGACGAGCTCGTGGGCGACAACCATGTCGAGGCATTCGACAGGGTAGGCGGCGAGCTCGCGCGCGATGCGAATGGCGCCGGTTTTGGGTGTGCAGGAGCCCCAACGCGTTTTCATGCTGCGCACGGAGACGCGGGCCACGGCGACGCCCATTGCGATTTCGTACGCGTGCACGATGTCGCGTAGCGCTGCGGTGACCTCGGACGCGTAGAGCTGGTCGATGTGGGCTTGGAGCTCGTCGGACGTTAGGCCGTCGAGGATTGCGTACCGCTTGGCCTGCGGGCCTTCGTCCGATTCATCGGCACCCATAAAACTTGCGAAGGTGGCCTGCTTGGGCCGCGGTGCGGGTGATGCAAAGTTGTGGTCGAGTGCATCCTGAACGGTGATGGGTTTGCCCCAAAGCGCAATGATGGACGAGGGACTGAGCGGCTCTCGCGCCGTCGCCTGACGTTGCTCGCGCTGGGCAAGTCGGCTGATAATCCAGGCGCTGTTGCGCTTCACAAACGCTTCGATACGCTCGCGGCTGGCACCGAGCGGTGCACTGGCGTGGACCTCACCGCTCGAAGTGACGCGTAGGTTGAAGTTCTTGACGCACTTTTTGGTAACGACGACGGGGATGGGCGTCCCATCCGGTCGGGATGCGGAAATCGTAAACTGCTGCGTCAAAAGCGGTCCTTTGGATTGGGGACGGGCCGGCATGTCGACCGTTCGGCATGCCGGCCCGCTCAAGGGATGTGAAATTAATAACGCTCAAAGAAGGCAAGCGCGTTGTCGCTGCAGAGCTTTTGCATCACGGTCTTGCCAAAGTGCTTGGAGAGCATGTTCTGGAACTCGGGCATCATGCTGGCATCGGAGAGGAAGGCGGGCACCGTGGCGCCGTCCCAGTCGCCACCGAGTGCGATGACGTCCTCGCCGCCCAGGTCGAGCCAGTGCTCGATATGTGCCGCTAGCTGGTCGAAGGTGACGTCTGCGGCGGTCTTTTTGGTTGCGTCGTTGGAAAGGAACTCGCTGCAGTAGTTGAGGCCGACGATGCCACCCATGTCGCGAATGGTGCGGAACTGGTCGTCGGTAAGGTTGCGTTTGGCGCCGCAAACCGCACGGGAGTTGGAGTGGCTGGCGACGAAGGGACGCTTGGCGCGGGCGGCGACCTCGTCAAAGCACTCATCGTTGAGGTGGGAGACATCAAGCACCATGCCGGCGTGCTCCATCTGCGTAAGCGTCTCGATGCCGGCGGCGGTGAGGCCGGCGTGGGTGTCGTGGCCGCTCGCGAGCGGTCCCTGCGCGTTCCAGCTGAGTGACGACATAAGCACGCCCAGGCTCTTGAGCACCTCGATCAGCGCGGGGTCCTCGGCAAAGAACGTGGCGTTTTCGATGGTGTGGATGCAAGCGACCTTGCCGTCCTTGAGCGCGGGGCGAATGTCTGCGGCGCTGCGCACGTTGACCATACGGTCGTGGTTGAGCATTGCCTGGCCGCTTATATGCGCCATGATCTGCGCCTGGAAGCGCGCGGCGTGGGCGGTGGGAATCTCGTCGGGGACAAACGTGGCGAAGCACTGTGCCCACGGCGTGTTGCCGATCTTTGCGAGCGAGATGGCGCAGGCGTTGCCCTCGATGAGGTCGAAATCTTGCGGATGCGTTTCGTCGCCGGGGAAATAACCGTCGGTGCCGGCGGTAAAGCGCAGGTCGAGATCGAGCGTGGCCCAGCCGATTCGGTCGGCAGTGTCGCAGTGTAGGTCAAATACGGGATATGCCATGGTTCCTCCGGTTGCAGCGTTTCTTTGCAAACTGTCTTTGAATTGTATGACTAGGGTATAGTTAGCGCCATATGTTCACGGCGGCCCGCGTTGTGCGCCGCCCTTATCACGGAGGTTACCATGTCCAACCAGGGCAAGAAGGTCAAGACCCATTATCGTGGCACGCTCGACGACGGCACGCAGTTCGATAGCTCTTACGATCGCGGCGAGCCGCTGGAGTTCACCTGCGGCGCCGGTCAGATGATCAAGGGCTTCGACGCCGCCGTGGTCGACATGCAGGTGGGCGAGAAGAAGACCGTGCACATTCCCGCTGCCGATGCCTACGGCGAGCACAATCCCGAGATGGTTATTACCTTCCCGGCCGAACAGGTTCCCAACATCGAGCAGATCGAGAAGGGCATGAAGCTCTTCCTGTCCACGCCGAGCGGCATGCCCGTCCCCGCCGTCGTCATCGACGTGACGCCCGAGGCCGTGACGCTCGACGCCAACCACGAGCTGGCCGGCAAGGACCTCAACTTTGATATCGAGCTCGTCGAGGTCGAGGACTAGAGTATGCCTGAACGCTTGGTTTCGACGACATGCTTGGGAAATCTCAACGATCCGTCCTATGAACTCCTGCTTCGCCGGAAGTTGGGCGGCGTCTTTGAAGTTGACGAGCTACTGCTCGATTGGGACCAGGCTGATGCATGCGCGTTTGTGGGCGTGACGGAACTGGGGCGCACGATCGATGTTCGGTTGGATACTGCCGACGGCGGTCGTCTTGCCGATGGCGACGTGCTCACCATTGACCGTTCGGGCATGGTGCCCGTGGTGGTTGTCGTGCGCCTGCGCAGCGCCGAGGTCTATTTGGTCGAAGTCGACCGCATGGATCCGATTGCGCTCGCGCATGCGTGCTGGGAGATCGGCAACATGCATGCGCCGCTCTTCCGGGGCGACTCGGACGAGCATACCGTGCGCATGTATACGCCGGTGCAGCCGGTTTTGGGCCGTATGCTTCGCGGCGTCGAGGGAGCTCGAATCTCGATCGTTTCGCGCGAGCTCGATGCGGGCCGACGCTTTGCGTCGAGCGCGGCCGATGTTGTCGTGAGCATGGCTCCGGACTTTACCATCGTTAAAAAGACGCGCGACTAAGCGCGCGTATGCGCAAGACGGGCTTTGAGGGGTGACCGATCAAGGTCCGTCTTGCTGTTGATAGGAGGCTTTGGGGGAAGCATATGGGTCTTGAGGGAATCAAGCTGATTGCATGCGATTTGGACGGCACGTTGCTGCACCCGGGGGAGCGCGAGCCGCGTTCCGAGGCCTTTGAGCTTATCGATGAGCTACA
This sequence comes from uncultured bacterium, assembly GCA_905215065.1. Classification (GTDB taxonomy): domain Bacteria; phylum Actinomycetota; class Coriobacteriia; order Coriobacteriales; family Coriobacteriaceae; genus Collinsella. Next base: position 55,172 of record CAJMOF010000008.1, read on the forward strand.
TCGTCGCGGTATCGTGTTTATGCCGGCGAGTGGCCGTCAATATGCGAGCCTGCGCTACCTGTTTGCCCCGGTGGCCGATGAACTCGCCTATGTATGCGAAAACGGAGCCCTGGTCATGAGCGAGGGGCGTGCCGTGGTCAAGCGTTCTATGGAGCGTGGCCTGGCCATGGATATCGCGAATGCCGTGGTTGCGTACCCCCATGCCGACGTGACCCTTTCGTGCGAGGGACACCTCTACACCATGAGCAGCAACGATGCGTTTGTTGACCACCTGCGTTATGAGGTCCATTGTGATGTGGCGGTAGTCGACCGTCCCGAAGACATTGACGAGGATGTCATTAAGATTGCCTTCCAGACGCCCGAGGCGGAGCAGCCGGCGGCGCTGGAGTATTTTGTGCGTCGCTTTAGCGACCGGGTCGATGTGATGACGTCGGGAACCGAATGGACCGACTTTATCGGCTTTGATTCGGGCAAGGGGTCCGCGCTTGCCGATTATGGTTGTGCGCTGGGGATCTCACCTAACGAAATGATGGCGTTTGGCGATAACGAAAACGATCGCGACATGCTCAACGTGGTGGGCCATCCCTATCTGATGGAGAGCTGCAATCCCAGCATGCGCGGTGTCAATGACCGTGTCCGCTACGTGCGCACGGTCGAAGAGGAGCTGCGTCGTCTACTTGCTGAGTAGGCATGTCCCAAACATCTACCGGCAATCGGGGCAGAGACCCTCGAAGATGGTGTAGTGCGACGTGACGTGCCAGCCGATTTGCTCGGACGCCTTGGCGTCGAGCTGGGCATCGAAGGGGAGCGGTACGTCGATGACGCGGCTGCATGAGGTGCAGATGATATGCGCATGCGGCTCGATCGTGCGATCGAAGCGGCTGCCGCCCGGCGTCTTGATGGAGAGGATCTCGCCGGCGTCGGCCAAGAGATTGAGATTGCGGTAGACCGTACCGCGGCTGATTTTGTCATCCTGCGCGCGCACGACGTTGTAGATTTCGTCGGCGGTGGGATGGTTATAACTTTGGCGCACGGCGTCAAGAACCAGCTTTCGCTGCCTGGTATTCCTTCTTTGCACCGCCATGCGCCTCGCCTCTTTTCTATCAACGGTCGTAGGTAAATGATACCGTATTTAGCACACAATACTAATAACGAGGAATGAAACTGTCTTCATTGGCAAGTGGGGCTTGGGCCTGGGCTTCTACGAGGCGAAAACGCGTTCCCATGCGCTCGTAGGAGGCATGAAGCGCCTCGAGATGAGATAGGATGTTTGCCGGAGCTCCCTGTATCTCCATCTCGACCGAGCCGTCTTCCATGTTGCGCACCCAGCCGGTGAGTGCGCGTGCCTGCGCGAGGTTGGTGTTGGTAAAGCGAAAACCAACGCCCTGGACTTGCCCCGCCCAGCGCAGGAAATAGCGCAGGGGAGTGTCTTGAGTGGCCTCGTCGCTTGCGAGCACAGTAAGCCTGCGGCGCAACTCGAGCTCGATGTTTGATGGTTTTTGAGGCTCTCGACTGCCGCCGGTGACGCTGGAGAAGAACGCATCGAAGAAGCCCATCGCTAGGCCTGCTTGCCTGCGTCGGACGGGAAGGTAATGCCGGCCTGCTGGCGCACGGCATCCATGATGCGCAATGAGACGAGCGTGACATCGCGGTAGTGGCCAAGTTCGTGACGTCCCGCCGGGGTCTCCCAAATCTCTTCCTTAACGTTATCGATGCCGCCGATGGCGGTGATAAAGTCTGTGAGTTCGTATTCCATAGTGTTACTCGATTTGGGCAGGTCGAGCACGCGGCCGTTGTCGCCCTGTTCGCGCGGTGCCTCGGTCGCCGAGCCGCGTACGACATCGCCGCGATAGTCGATGCGGACATTGCGGGGCGTGGACAGATGGTCGATCTGGATAGTGCCACGCTCGCCTTCGATCTGCGAGGGTAGCAGGTCATTCGTTATTTTGGAGTGCGCGAGCTCGACGGAGATACGGCCACCGCCGTAGCTGGCGAGGATGGAACCGCAGCCGTCGATGGGGCCGTGCGTGAGCTGTCGCGTGGCGGGGTCGAGCAGAGTGGCCATGCTCGTAAGGCCGGAGGGCATGCCGAAAATCTCGACCATGGGCTCGACGGTGTAGACGCCAATGTCCATGAGGGAACCCGATGCCATATTGCAGTCGAAGATATTGGTGGCGCGTCCCGCGAGAATCTCGTTGTAGCGCGAGGAATATTTGCCAAAGCGCAATGAGGCGCGGCGGATGGGGGCGATCTCGCCCAGGGCGTCCTCGATGGCGTGGAAGGCGGGGTCGTGGAGGGGACGCATGGCCTCGAGGGCCACGACACCTGCTGCCTCGGCAGCGCGGAAGACTTCCAGCGCCTGCGCTTCGGTGGCGCAGAAGGGCTTCTCGACGATGACGTGCTTGCCACCGGCGATGCAGACAAGGGCCTGCTCGTAGTGAAGTGCGTTAGGGCTGCCGATATAGACGGCGTCGACATCGGCAGCTGCCGCGAGCTCATCGAGTGAAGTAAAGTTTCGCTCGCCACCGCGCTCGGCGGTAAAGGCGGCACCGCGATTGGCATCGCGTGAAAGCGTGCCCACAAACGCGGCTTGGTCGTTGGCGTTGACGACTTGGATAAAGTCGTCGGTGATCATGGATGTGCCGATGGTCGCGATGCGCAGCATACGTCCCCCTTGCGTTGTTTGGTCTACAGGATGAGTGTAGCGCGTGGGGATATAAAGCTGCGCGAAAACGCTATTACAGGTCGCTCTCGTTAAAGCCGGCGTCGATATCGAGGTTGCTGCCGTCGGCCGCCGTGGTGGCGAGCTCATCGCAGCGCTCGTTGAGCTCGTGACCGGCGTGACCCTTAACCCAGATGAAATCAACCTTGTGCTTGCTTTTGGCGGTGAGTAGGCGCTCCCACAGGTCGCGGTTCTTGACGGGTTGCTTGTTGGCGGTTTTCCATCCGCGCTTTTTCCAGCCGTCGATCCAGTGCTTGTTAAAGGCGTTGACGACATACTGCGAATCGGAATGGACTTCGACCTCGCAAGGGCGGTTGAGCGCCTCGAGCGCCACGATAACGGCCATGAGTTCCATGCGGTTGTTGGTGGTCTTGGCGTAGCCGCGCGAAAGCTCGGAGGTAAAGGTCTTGCCGGCGGGGTTGGTGTATTTGAGCACGGCGCCGTAGCCGCCGCGTCCCGGATTTGATCGGGCCGAGCCGTCGGTATAGATGATGACCTTCACGGGCTTCCTTTCGTTGGGTACGTTTCGTGTGAGTGACCATTGTAGCGCCATGCCCGCCGGGGGCCAGCAATCTACGATTTCTACCCCGTCTTCCGACTGTTAGTTGGCATGGATGATGCGGTTGAGCTCGTCGAGGTATTGCTGCAAGAGGAGAGAGGGCTTGCGCTCGTCGTGCATGATGTAGCCAACGTGCATCGTTGGGGCGTCTGCTAGCGGGATCGATGCCATGCCCCATTGCATTTCATTGGAGAGGACACCGGTCGACAGGGTGTAACCGTTCGACGTGATAAGTAAGTTGGTAAGTGTTCCGCGGTCCGAGATTCGTATGTTGCGGTCGCAAGGGATATAGCTAAAAGGTTCCTCGGCGTAATAGAAGGAATTTGAGGTTCCCTGCTCAAAGCTGTAGCGCGTATAGGGCGTGAGGTCGGCAAGGGACAGCTGCGGGCGGCGTGCGAGCGGGTGGCGCTCGCTAACGAAGACGTGGACCGTCGCGTCGAAGAGGGGATGGAAGCTTGCGCGGGCATCGGCGAAGGCCTTCTGCAGAACGCGGGCGTTAAAGTCATCCAGATACAGAATGCCGATATCGCTGCGAAACGCACGGACGTCATCGATGATCTGCGATGTGGTGGTCTCGCGCATGATGAACTCGAACTTGCTGTCGCGGCAGCGCTCGACTACGTTGACAAAGGCCTCGACCGAAAAGGCGTAGTGCTGGGCGGAAATGGCGAGGCGGGCTTGCGGGGTGCCACCGTCCTCATAGCGTGCCTCGAGCATGTCGGCCTGCTCTACGACCTGGCGCGCATAGCCCAAAAGCTCGGTGCCGTCGTTGGTGAGCGTGACGCCGCGGCTGGAGCGCGTAAAGATCTCCAGATGGAGTTCTTGTTCTAGGCTTTTGACGGCGTTTGAGATGTTGGACTGAGCGGTATAGAGGCGCTGAGCTGCGGCGTTGATTGAGCCGGACTCTGCCACGGCGATAAGAAAACGAAGCTGCTGGAGGGTCATCGGTGCCCGTCCTTTCGATAGCTATCTAAAAAACCGATAACAGGTTAGCGCTTTTAAGTGATTGACCGAGCGAAACAATGCTCGTACTATTCAAAACACACAAAGGCGGTAGGTAATTAAGCCGACCACGGAACCGGGATGTCAAAAGGAGGACCGCATATGAACTGCTTACCAAGACGAATGCCGGGCTCCTGTTTGCGCCCGTCGGCGTGATCAGGAGACAGCGACTTACTTCTCTCTTTTTATTTACTTTTGTTCGATCAAGGAGATCATCATGAGCCAGTTCATCAACAACCCCGAGCACACCTTTGGTTTCGATACCCTGCAGCTTCATGTTGGCCAGGAGAGCGCCGACCCCGCATCCGACTCCCGCGCCGTGCCTATCTACCAGACCACGAGCTATGTGTTCCGCAACTCCCAGCACGCCGCCGATCGCTTTGGTCTTGCCGACACCGGTAACATCTACGGCCGTCTGACCAACTCCACCCAGGGCGTCTTTGAGGACCGTATCGCCGCGCTCGAGGGTGGCGTGGCCGGTCTTGCCGTCGCCTCCGGTGCCGCCGCCATCACCTATACCCTGCAGGCTCTTGCCCAGGCTGGTGACCACGTGGTGGCTCAGAAGACCATCTACGGCGGTTCCTACAACCTGCTCGAGCATACGCTCTCCCAGTTTGGCGTCGAGACCACGTTTGTCGATGCTCATAACCTGGAAGAGGTTGAGGGTGCCATCAAGGACAACACCACGGTCATCTATCTCGAGACGCTCGGCAACCCCAACTCTGACATCCCCAACATCGACGCTATCTCCGAGATCGCCAAGAAGCACGGTCTGCCGGTTGTCGTCGATAACACCTTCGGCACCCCGTATCTGTTCCGTCCGCTGGAGCATGGCGCCAACATCGTTGTCCACTCCGCAACCAAGTTCATCGGCGGCCACGGCACCTCGCTGGGCGGCGTGATCGTCGACGGCGGTAACTTCGATTGGAAGGCGAGCGGAAAGTACGCCCAGATCGCTGAGCCCAACCCCTCCTACCATGGCGTCTCGTTTGCCGAGGCTGCCGGTCCCGCCGCCTTCGCAACCTATGTCCGCGCCATCCTGCTGCGTGACGAGGGTGCCTGCATCAGCCCGTTCAACGCCTGGGTCCTGCTCCAGGGCACCGAGACTCTGTCGCTGCGCGTTGACCGTCATGTCGAGAATACCAAGAAGGTCGTTGAGTTCCTTGCCGGCGACAGCCACGTTGCCAAGGTGAACCACCCGAGCCTGCCTGAGCACCCCGATCACGAGCTCTATCAGAAGTACTTCCCCAACGGCGGTGCCTCGATCTTCACCTTCGAGATCAAAGGTGGCCAGGAGGCTGCCTGGAAGTTCATCGATCATCTGCAGGTGTTCTCGCTGCTCGCCAACGTGGCCGACGTCAAGTCGCTCGTCGTGCACCCGGCTACCACCACGCACTCCCAGCTCTCTGCCGAGGAGCTCGCCGAGCAGAACATCACGCCCTCCACGATCCGTCTTTCCATCGGTACCGAGAACGCCGAGGACATCATTTGGGATCTGAAGCAGGCCTTCGCCGTGCTGGACGAGTAAGGCGACTTGTGCAAGGACCCCTTGCGACTCGATAGGTATAACTGCATAAATGCCTGCTCAAGGCGCCTGCGCAAGCAATGGTTGCGCAGGCGTCTTTTTTGCATAGGAAGGGCGCTATTACAGGGTTTTTGGCATGCTTTATGCATTTGAGTTGTGGAAAACTCCTGTTGAGAGGATGTGAGTTTTACGCAATTGACGTGCGCCTTTTGAGTAAAACCGCAGGTCGCGATTTACTCGAGGTACTATGCAGCGCGATCGAATCACACGCAGCTCAAACGCAGCAAAAACGCACTACGGAGGTTTCCAGCTACATGAGGATCGATTCACGAAAACCGAAAGCCGCTGCCCTTTCCGCCGCTCTGACCGTGGCACTTTTGGCAGGCGCCGGCGCAACTGATGCCCACGCGGCAACACTGTCCGATACGGTTGGATCTACGCCGTCCGAGGCGACGCTGGTACAGCCCGTTGATTATCGCGGCGATGGTTATGGTTCCATGCAGGAGTGGAACGCCTCGATGGAGGCCAAGCGCGATTCCCTTGAGATGCGCGCTCAGATCATTATGAATATGTATGGCGACTATGCTACCGATGACGAGCGCGCTGTGCTGCAGGGTTGTATCGACGGTGCGGGTAGTCTGTTGACGATGGGGGAGGTCGACACGAAGTCGACCGAGCTCGATGAGCTGCGCACTGCGCTTGAGAATGCCAAGCGCGAAGCGCTCGAGGCCGCCGCAGCCGAGGCCGAGGCCGCCGAGGCCGTTCAGGCTTCGTATTACAACGCCGGCTCCGGCTTGTCTTACACGTCTGCTGCGTATTACGCGAACGGCTCGGGTCTGACGCGCTCGAGCGGCGTCAATAACTATAACGGCCGCCGCGAGACTTATTACAGCAGCAACGTGTTGTATCACCACCGCACGGGCGAATGGACGCAGGATTCCGAGGGCTTTTGGCGCGATTCCGATGGCTACTACGTCGTTGCCGCGGGCGATAAGGCCCAAGGCTCCACGTTTACCGGTTCCAAGGGCGAGTGCAAGGTCTATGACTCCGGCTGTGCTGCCGGAACCACCGACTACTATACCGGTTGGTAATCTGCCATCAGAGCAAAATAGGCACATGATGGGCGGGCGTCTTTGCTGAGCTTTTAGGCAACGTAAAGCCGCCCTTTCTTTATGTGCGTTTGAGTTAACAGAGCCCTTACCGTGGCGGTACGCTGGGCGTATGCATGCGGGGCACACTGGTTCATGAGAAATAAGGTCTTTCTCGTGGAGGAAGTGGTCTTGTGAATGCTCGAGATATTGCCATTGCCGCCGTCGCGTTGATGCTTGGCTGCCTTGGTCCCACGGCCGCGCTCGTCGCGGGCATGCAGGGGACATGCGGGGCTGCTCCTATCGTGATCGGCGCGTTGATCGCGGCCACACTGCTGGGAAGCGCCGGTGTTGTCCTTTGTCGCGACGATGAGGACGAGGTTCCGGAGTCGCATCTCTAACTGTTGCGAAAGTGACTGTTGGCCATGGCTGAATATGAAAACCGCCACAAGGGGAGTGCCCTTTGCGGCGGTTTTTGCTATTGAGACTGTTGGATGCGGTGCGGCGGCGTTACCAGCTGGCCTCGATTTCGCGGATGCGCGAATAGAGCCATTCGTTTTGCGGCACCTGGATACCGTGCTTGGCCGCGAGGCGGCAGATGGTACCCGCAAATTCCTCGACCTCGGTTCTGCGTTGAGCGATGCGGTCTTGCGCCATCGAGGGCATGCCGGCGGGATCGAGCCCTTTTATGAGACGCACCATCTGCGTTAGGTCTGCCTCGGTGAGCTCGATGCCCTCGGCATTGGCGACTGCAAGCGTCTCGCGCATGGCGGAGACAAAACTGCGGAGCTGCTCGGAGCCCTGCTCCGTAGCGCTTCCGTAGGTGCCGCCGTAGGCCATACAGGTCTGGTTGATGCCGTCGTTGAGCATGAGTTTGGCCCACATGCGATGTGCGATGTCGTGCTCGACGGTATGGGCGATGCCGCAACGCGTGTAGAGCTCGTCGATGGCGATAACGGTTGCGGGGTCGGTGCCCGCTGCCGCACCAAAGCGGATCTCGCCGGCATTGGTATAGGTGAGCTCCCCGTTGAGGAATACGGCGTCCATGCCCTGGCAGATACCAAGGACGGTGTGCTCCCAGCCAAAGCGCTCGGCAATCTTCTGCTCGCTCGTGATGCCGTTGCACAGCGACGCGATCAGCGTGTCGGGTCCCACGACGCTTTCCAGGGTTTTGAGCGCCACATCGAGCCCGGTTGTCTTGACCGTGAGGATGACCAGGTCGACGGGCGTCGCCTCGCTCGCGCGGACGGACTTGAGCGCGCAGGGCTTGCCGTTGACGGTGAGCGCATCACCCGCGTGGCGCTCAAAGCGCGCGTCGTCCATAACGTATTCGACGGCGTCGTTGCCGAGCGCTTGGGTGATCATGCTGCCGTAGAGCAGGCCCACGCCGCCCTTGCCGATGAAGGCGACCTTGTTGATCTGCATGTGAATCATCTCCCCATAAAAAGGCGCCCGCGTATGGGGCGCCTGATGGATTGTATGCCGCCGGGCCATGTCGCGTGCACCGGATGGCCGTATTTAGAAGAACAAACGCATGGGAACTTATGACGCGGGGCAGACCGCAAAGACACGTGCGGGATATCCGACGCCATCACGCACCTTGGGGAAGGTGCAGAAGATGACGGCGCCCGTGGCGGGAAGCTCGTCTAGATGGTCCATGACCTCGATCTGATAGCGGTCGACCGAGAGGATGTACTGTTCGCCGGGGTAGGGGTAGGCGTCCTCACGCGTGGTCACGCTCGCCGGGTCGGTGTCAGCCGGCTCGTGGCCGATGGCGCCGATGTCGCGCTCTTCAACGAGCCACTTGATGGCGCCGAGGTCCCAGCCGGGGTAGTGGGGCTGGCCGTCCTCGTCCTTGTTCTCGAGGTTGGCGAGCTTGGACCAGTCGGAGCGGAAGGCGACGAAAGCGTCCTCGGGAATGCGACCGTGCTCATCCTCCCAGGCTTTGAGGTCCTCGATGGTCAGGATAAAGTCGGGATTCGCGGCGCACTCCTCATGCTTGTCGATCACGCAGAGCGGATGCATAAACTCGATGGGTTCAATCTCTCCAAGGGAACGACCCTCGACATGGAAGTGGCGCGGCGCGTCGACGTGGGTGCCGTACTGCGAGGCGACCGAATACTGGAAGCAACGCATGGGCGCGAGCATGTCCTCGGGCGTGCCGGGCAGGTAGTCGAAGAGCTTGGTGGACTCAAATGGCTTAAAGCCAAACCAGTGCGGGGTGTCGCATGAGAGCGTGTGGGTGAGGTCGACCCAGCGATAATCGTTGCTTTTGAGCTGGGAGGCGAGGTTCCAAAGGTCGAGCGCGGGCATGGGCGGCTCCTTTCATCGGGCTTTTTGCTGATGTTAAAGCGGTGCCGTGACAGCTCGATTTCTGCTGCGTTACGATACGTTCTCGATTGCGATTCCACGATGTTTCGGCCGCGTGACCATTGTGTTTCGCCTTGCCGGGGCGCTGATGGCGAAAGGAGGGGCCGTGCAATATCGCGTTGACCCCAAAAGTGGTAACCGAATATCCGCTCTGGGTCTGGGCTGCATGAGATTTCCCGGTGCGCCGGGACACCCCGATGCGAAGACAGCCGATGCCATCATTTCCCGTGCGGTGGAGCAGGGGATTAATTATCTGGATACCGCGTATCTCTATCCCGGTAACGAGGTGTGCGTGGGCGCCTCACTTGAGCGCTTGGGGCTGCGCGACCGGGTGTTGCTGGCGACTAAGTTGCCGCACGCTTCGTGCAAGTGCGCGGAGGATTTCGACCGGTTTTTCGACGAACAACTGCGCCGCCTGCGGACCGATCATATCGACTATTACCTTATGCACAACATTACCTCGCCCGCCCAGTGGGAACGCGTGGTGGCGTTGGGTATCGAGGACTGGATTGCGCACCAAAATGCTGCGGGGCGTATTCGCCAGATAGGTTTTTCGTATCACGGCAGTGCGGCGGACTTCCTGACGATGCTCGACGCGTATGACTGGGATTTTTGCCAGATTCAGTACAACTACGCTGGAGAGCGCTACCAAGCGGGAACGGCGGGACTTATAGCAGCCGCCGAGCGCGGGCTCGCGGTGTTTGTGATGGAACCGCTTTTGGGCGGACGCCTGGCGGGCAAGCTGCCTCCGCGGGCCCGCGCCGTGCTCGATGACGCCCGTGACCCGCACCTGCGTACTCCTGCCGCCTGGGGGCTTTCGTGGGTGTGGAACCATCCTCAGGTGACGATGCTGCTTTCGGGCATGACCGATACCGCGCAGGTGGACGAGAATTCGTCACTGGCAGACCTCGCGTTGCCGAATTCGATGACTGCCAACCAGCTCGACACGATTGCGCGCGTGTTGATGGAGTTTGAGAAATCGAACCGTGTGCCCTGCACGGGATGTGGCTACTGCATGCCATGTCCCAAGGGTATCAACATTCCCGGCTGCTTTGCCGCCTACAACGCGAGCTATGCGCACAGCTGGTTTACGGGGCTGTCACAATACTTTACGGCGAGTGCGGTGCGCACGAGCGAGTCCAAGTTGGTGAGCAATTGCGTCAAATGCGGCAAATGCGCGCGGCATTGTCCGCAGCACATCGATATCCCCGGGCGTCTCGACGATGTGCGCCGACGTTTCCAGCCTGGCCCCGTAACGGCCGCGCTTAAAGTCTTCAGCAAAACTCGCTCCTCATGACCCTTTTATATCTTGTGATGGAATAGTTCCTGTTTACGGCAGAATAGGGCGATAGCAGGAACTATTTCGTCGCAACTGAAGGGAGCTGTCGTGGGCCATCGGGATTCATGTGATGATTTGCGTGAGGTTCGTTGGGGCGTTTTGGGCGCTGGGCACATTTCGCATCGATTTGCATCGTCGCTCAAGAAGGTCGACAGGGCACGGCTTGTGGCTGCCGCCGGTCGCACTCCTTCGCATGTTGAGGAGTTTTTCAGGGCGTTTTCGATTGAAGCCGCGCACAGTTATGCCACGGCTGACGATAGCAGCGATGCGGCTTATGATGCGCTGATTGCCGACCCCGATGTCGACGCAATCTACTTGGCTCTTCCGCATGGTATGCATACGCGTTGGGCCTGTCGCGCGCTGCGCGCCGGAAAGGCCGTGCTGTGCGAAAAGCCGGCCGTTTTGAGTGAGGAAGAGGCTCTCTCGATTGCCTCCGCCTCTCGCGAGTGCGGCGTGCTGTTTATGGAGGCGATGAAGAATCGGTTTTGCCCGATGCGCACTCGCGTGGAGGACTTGCTTGCGTCGGGCGAGCTCGGCTGTATCGTCTCGATCGAAAGCGTGCAAAAACTCGATTATGGTGAGTCCCCTTCGAGTTATCTGCTCGATCCGTTGCAGGGCGGCTGTCTATATGACATGGGCTGCTATGCGGTCGGGTGGTTTGAGGATTTGCTTGCGGGTGCGTGCGATGTTTCGTCTCGTGAAGTTCGCTGGCGTGACGTATCGGGCGGCCGCGTGGATTGGGCCGATGAGATTCATATGAGTGTCGGCGGTATACCCATTCATATGGTGTGCGACGGCAAAGCAGCATATGAAAGCCGCTTAACGATTGCCTGCGAACGGGGTTCGTTGGAAATCGAGCGCCTCCATCGCCCCGAGCTCGCCCATGTGAAGTACTCCGACGGTCGAGTGCTCGAAATCGACGCCCCATTTGAGGTCGATGATTTTTACGGCGAAGCTTCGCATGCGACTCAGCTCATCCGGGCGGGGAAACTCGAGAGTCCCGTCATGCCCCTTGCCGCCACACAGCGCTGCGCGCAGATCATCGATGCGATTCGCTTGACGCTCTAGGCTGCGGTGCTGCTGCTCAAGGGGGCTCGGCGGACCGTGCCCCTGATGCCCCTTTTATATCTTGCGGTGGAATACGGTCTGTTTGCGCCAAAATAAGGCACCAATAGACCGTATTTCACCGCAACTGATGAGGGGGAGCTGGAGATGCTAACGATCGGGTGTCATCTTTCGACGACGAAGGGCTATCGGGCAATGGGGGAGACGGCGTTGTCCATTGGTGCCAATACCTTTGCGTTCTTTACGCGCAACCCGCGCGGTGGCAAGGCAAAAGACCTTGACATGGATGACGTGGCGGCTCTGCGCGAGCTTATGGCGCAAAACGACTTTGGACCGCTGGTGGCGCATGCCCCGTATACCTATAACCCCTGCTCCGCTAAGGAGCGAGCGCGCGAGTTTGCCTTGGAGGCTATGGCGGAAGATTTGCAGCGTCTGGAAGCACTGCCCGGCAACTACTACAACTTCCATCCCGGTGCGCATGTGGGACAGGGGGCAGACGCCGGCATTCAGATGATTGTCGACACGCTGTGCCAGGTGATGTTTGAGGGACAGCAGACGACGGTATTGCTCGAGACCATGGCAGGCAAGGGCACCGAGGTGGGCCGTAGCTTTGAAGAGCTGGCGTGCATTATCGAGGGCGTTGCCGCCAAGTGCCCAGAGCTGTCCGATAAGCTGGGCGTTTGTTTGGACACCTGCCATGTGAACGATGCCGGCTACGACATCATCCATGATCTGGACGGCGTACTCGACGAGTTCGATCGCGTGGTGGGTATCGATCGCTTGCATGCTGTACACATCAACGATTCGAAGAACCCTTGTGGCGCCCATAAAGATCGTCACGAGTGCATCGGCAAGGGATACCTTGGCAGCGAGGAATTTGGTGGCGGTATGCAGGTTATGCAGAATATTGTATCGAATGGCCGTTTGCGTTCACTGCCGTTTATTTTGGAGACTCCGAACGAACTTGCAGGTTATGCAGCTGAAATTAGACTATTAAGGTCATTGCAGCAGTAATGACTGTCATAAAGTAGAGTATTCCATTCACGTTATGGGTTTGTTTCAATCAGTTTTCTAATTGCGGATTCTTCCAAGCGGGTGCATAATAACCCTCAGTTTTTGCAGGCCCCTGAATCACGTGGGGTCATTGGAAGGAGACTGATTATGAAGCTGAAGAAGCTTGGCGCATTTGCCGCCACGGGTGCTATGGCGCTCGCCCTCGCTCTGACGGGCTGCGGCTCGTCCAACGCCACCTCTGGTTCTGATGCCGGTTCCAGCAGCTCTGACGACGCTAAGGTCGAGAAGGTCGACGGCTCCAAGGAGTACGCGCTCGTCAAGGACGGTACGCTGACCGTTGGCACCTCTGCCGAGTACGCTCCGTTTGAGTACAAGGATGACAACGGCGATTATCAGGGCTTTGACCTTGAGCTCATCAAGGCTATCGGCGACAAGCTGGGCCTGGATGTCGAGTATGTCAACAATGACTTTGACACGCTGGTTCCGGGCGTCGCTTCGGGCGCCAAATATGACGTTTCCATCGCGGCTATCACCGACACGCCCGAGCGTGAGAAGGAAGTCACTTTCTCCGATTCCTACTACATGGACGATCAGGCTATCGTGACCAAGGTCGATAACACCGACATCACGGCCGACAACTACAGCGAGAAGCTCAACAACGCCGATGCTACCATCATCGTCCAGTCTGGCTCGACCGCCGAGTCCTTTGCCCAGGAGAACTTCCCCAAGGCCAAGATTGTCCCCTACAAGGACGCCACCGAGTGCTTCAGCGCTCTGCAGTCCGATAAGGGCGACGCCGTAGTCACCAACCGCTCCGTTGCCAGCCAGCTGACCGCCGAGCAGTTCAACACCTGCCAGACCATTAAGCAGATTAGCACCGGCGAGGAGTACGCCATCGCCATCAACCAGGGCAACACCAAGCTCAAGGACGACATCAACCAGGCCATCAAGGACCTGACCGACGACGGTACCGTTGATGCCCTCATGGCTAAGTACAACATCAAGTAAAATAGCTACTTGATTGCTCGCGGGCCCTTTCCGCTTTGGCGGAGAGGGCCTTTGCGCTTCTCTTGACGGAGAGCATTTCCGTCTCGTTTTGCCGGCAACTTCTACGATAGGAGCCACCTTGTCTCGACTGAACAAAGGGGCCGCGGAGCAGCGTTTTCCACTGCCCGCCTTGCTCAAAAAGCTAGCCTGCGTCATGGCCGTGGCGCTCGCGCTGGTGTGCGCGGGGGCATATGCGCCCACGACCGCCCAGGCGCTTGAGACCGCAAAGATCACCGCCCGACCCAACACCGGTTCGGGCAGCGCTGTGGTCGGCGGCACCGAGACGCGAATTACCTGGGAAGTTCAGGCCGATGCCGACGAGGAGCTGAGCGGTCTTTCGCTGACGTTTGTCGACGGCACGACGTTTGGTGCCGATGACACGCGATTGACGATGCTCTCGGGCGATGACCTCATGGACCGTACGCCCATGAAGCCTACGTGCAAGGTCGACGGCCAGACGCTCAAGATCGATTTTGGCGAGACGGCTCCGGCCGGCGGCTATTTCCGTGTCGAGGTCTACGGCGTGACCTTCCCCGTCGAGGGCGGCGACGAGGCTTTTAGCGGCACCTACACGTTGGCTGACGGTTCAACCAAGAAGATCTCCAAGATTCCTTCCGTCGAGATTAAGGGCGTGACGGCATTCGATAACTTCCTGGCCGACCTTAAGGAGCAGCCGTGGGTCGAGGCATGGAATTCCAACATGTTCCTTCGCCTGTTCCTGAACCCGGTCATTTTGGTTCAGAGCCTGCCGATCGTCTTCAAAGGCTTCCTCATGTCGCTCTCGATCGTGCTCGTGGCATTTCCGTTGGCCATTCCCTTTGGCTTTGCCTTGTCACTCATGCGCATCTCCAAGTCGCGCATCCTGCGTTGCCTTGCCGGCATCTATGTGAATATCATCCGCGGTACGCCGGCGTTCCTGCAGATCTACATCGCGTTCTTTGGCCTGCCGCTGGCCGGCGTCAAGGTTGACGATTATGTGCTGGGCGTCATCGTCATGGCCATGAACTCGTCCGCCTACCTGTGCGAGATCTTCCGCGCCGGTATTCAGTCGATCCCCAAGGGCCAGAACGAGGCCGCGCGCTCGCTGGGCATGAACGCCTTCCAGACGCTGCTCTACGTTATGATTCCGCAGACGTTCCGCAATGTCCTGCCTACGCTGACCAGCGAGTTTATCCTGCTTTACAAGGATACGTCGCTGCTCGCGGCCGTGGGCGTGGTCGAGATCGTCATGAACGCCCGTACCATTGTGGCCACGACGGGTTCCATTACGCCATATGTGGTTGCCGCGCTGTTCTACCTGGTCATCACCCTGCCGCTTGCTCGCTTGGTGAGCGGTCTTGAGGCGAGGCTTCTGGGGACGGCCGAAACCAAGAAGAAGCGTCCCGCCAAGAGCGCTGGACAGGTCGTCGCGACGCCCGCCGACCACATCGCCGGTCTGTAAGGAGGTCCTATCATGAGCGAAACCAATAACTCGAACGAGGTCGTCGTCAGCATCAAGAACCTCCAGAAGGCCTTCGGCGATAACGTGGTCCTGCGCGACATCGATCTGGATGTGCACAAGGGCGAGGTCGTCGTAGTCCTGGGTCCTTCGGGCTCGGGCAAGTCGACGATGCTTCGCTGCATCAATCGTCTGGAGCATCCCACGAGCGGCTCGATCGTCGTTGAGGGCGTGGACGTTTGCGCCAAGGGCGTCGACCTTAACAAGGTACGTACGCATCTGGGTATGGTGTTCCAGCAGTTCAATTTGTTCCCGCACCTGTCAGTCAAAAAGAACGTCATGCTCGCACAGCAAAAGGTACTCAAGCGCAGCAAGGAAGAGGCCGAGAAAATCGCTATCGAGGAGCTGACCAAGGTCGGTCTTGCCGAGCGCATCGACTTTATGCCGAGCCAGCTCTCGGGTGGCCAGCAGCAGCGCGTTGCCATCGCCCGCGCCCTGTCGATGAACCCTCACGTCATGCTCTTTGACGAGGCCACGTCGGCGCTCGACCCCGAGCTGGTTCGCGACGTTCTTGGCGTTATGCGCGATCTTGCACGTGACGGTATGACCATGATCGTGGTGACGCATGAGATGGGCTTTGCCCGCGACGTCGCCGACCGCGTCGTCTTTATGGACGGCGGCGTTATCGTGGAAGAGGGTACGCCGAGCGAGGTCTTCGACCACCCCAAGAGCGAGCGCACCAAGGCGTTCTTGGGAAATATCTCGTAGCCGCTTTATATGACTGACATAACAGAAAACGGGAGCCGGATGTGATCCGGCTCCCGTTTTTGTTGGGATGCGAATGTGTTTTGGTGCAGAGCTCGTTATGGGCGGAGCTCATTGCCGCTAGGCGAGCTCGGCTCCAAGGGCGCGGCAGGCCGCCTCGCCCTCATCGTCGGGAGCGTCGTAGCAGATGACGGAATCGACGACGTTGACGCCCGCCTCGTCGGCGTCGGCCTTCCAGTTGTCCATCCACTCGCCCTCGGCCCACGAATAGGAGCCAAAGAGGACGACCTTCTTGTCGCCGAGAACCTCCTTGACCTCGTCCCACATCGGCTGGAACTCATCGTACTCGAGTTCCTCGGAGCCCATGGCGGGGCAGCCGAAGGCGAAGGCGTCGTAGTCGGCGGCCCTGTCGGCAGAGAAGTCGGCGCAGGGGATGACCTCAGTCTCGGCACCCGCGGACGTGGCGCCTTCGGCGACGAGGTTTGCCATGGCCTCGGTATTGCCCGTGCCACTCCAATAGACGACGGCGATCTTGCTCATATGTTTTCCTTTCGGTTGTGCGGCGTGCGGCCGCGTTTTGTATGCTCTATCGGGTTGCCTGGACAAGTTGTCCCAGGGTGCAGCCCTGTTGATAGATGTACGTAAGGTATTGCGTGCATGCGCGATAGGAATCGAAGGTCGTGAGCGCCTGCTCAACGTTTGTGTATACCTTCCATGCGCCAAAGACCTTATAGTTTTCGCCGTGCTGGACGATAAACTGATGGACATCTTCGTAGGGATAGCCCAAAAAATAGCCAATTTCGTGGGGGAACTCGCACATGCACCCCGTATCGCAGTGCCTATTTCGCGCGAGTGCGCAGACGCTGCTGTCATAGGCGCTTTCTGCGGCATTGCTGCTTGCCAGCGTGATGCGCGCGGCGAGATGCACCAGGGATGCGGGCAGGTTGTGGACATCGTAACCTTCGGCGGTAAGCGCCGTCGTGGCGCGGGGGTCGGAGAGGTATCGCATGAGGTCCGCAGGGCGGTACACATAGATGAGCGCTCCGCAGGGGCGCCAGACCAAAACGCTCATATGGATCCCGAGTGGCTGGAGCTCGCGGTTGCATTGGGCAATGACCGCGAGCAGGCGAGAGCGTCGCTCTTCGATATGGGCGGCGCCGGGTTTTCCGCCTTGGTTGGCGTAAACGCCGGGATAGGTAAAGAGCGAGGCCGGCTTGATACCTGCGAGCGTAGGGGAGCAGTTGCGCACGACAGCCGTTTGGTATGTTGGGATGTCAATGGTTCGAGTCACGATGCTCCTTTCGGGTCCTCAGTTGTTAGCCTAGGAAAACTTATACACGAAAGTAAGCCAAGGTCAACAAAAAAGTTTGAAGCGGGAAACTAATTGACCGAACCGACACGAGTTTGGAGTAAGATGGGAACACCCCATGGGGGTATAGGTATAAGAGTTTGGAGAAAGGGGATCGCATGGAAGACTTGCTAAACCCTGCAAATATCATCGTGCTTGCCGCGATTGTCGTCGGCATGTTCTTTGGCCTGCGGCGTATTGTCGCTTCGACACACGGAAAGAGCTGCTGCAGCGATGGCACGAGCGGTAAGAAGGCCAAGAAGGTAGTGGTTGCGGATACCGATCCGTCCCACTACCCCTATAGCGATGAGCTGCTCATCGGCGGCATGAGCTGCGATGGCTGCGCTCAGAATGTGGCCAATGCCCTCAATGCGCTGAATGGTGTGTGGGCAACGGTAACGTACGCGGACCACACGGCGCGCGTGCGCTCCAAGCGGCCAATCGATCGCGGTGCTCTCGTGGCGGCCGTGAAGGATGCGGGTTACTACGTCATGACGCTGTAAGCGCCGCCTTGGATGCACTTCCTTGTCTAGGCTCGTCCGCGCAGTTCGATGTCAAGAATGTCATCGAAATCGATGGCGATGTCTTTGAGCTTGAGGAGCTTGAAGGCAGGGAGTATCTCGTCGAGGATGCCGGTGCGGGAGCGATAGCCGTACGCATCGTAATAGGTGACGCGGACTAGGTCGCCACGTTTGAGGCCCTCGAGCTTTTTCGAAAGCTCGAGGGCTTTTTCTTCCGTGAGTTCACATTTTGGTTCGGCGGTGATCTCTTGCTTGCGCACGAGTTCGTAATATCCCGTGAGGGCGGCAAAGGGCATAAACTGCGCGGCACGGCCGGCACGGACGGCGCCGTTAGCGGTGAGCTTGGGGTCGGCGGAGCGACGTCTTCCCTCGGGGTCCGCTAGGCGTTCAAAAGGTGTCGGTGGCCGCATCGGCTGCTGTTGGGGCTTAGGCACGGTGCCCTCCTACCTGATCGTTGCGTTCGCGTGCGGTGGCACCGGCGGTAAAGCTCAGTCCCTTAACCAGCGCGTTCTTGCCGTATTTGCCTTTTACAGCCAGCACGGCACGGGCCAGCTCGCGCTCGCGCTCATCGGCCTCGACATCGCTAAATAGATCGATGGTGGCAAACTCCTCCGGCATGAGGTTGCCAAATCCCAGGTTGATGCGCTTGACTGGTCGTTTGGGATCGACAGTCTGCGCCCAGAGCTCATCGAAATAGCCCATGATCTTCTTAAACGAATTGGTGCGCTCGGGCAGCTTGCGCGAGGCGTTGGAGTGCGCTAAGAGTGCGGCATAGCCACCGCGCGGTTTGCCGCCATGCTCTCCCACAAAGATGCCATCGATAGCCTGCGCCTCCCGCACCAGGCGGCGCCGTTCGTCATCGCGCTGGACGGGCTTGGGCGCACGGGGCGCGAGCTCAGGGCCGGCGGTTGCGGTGGGTTCGATGCTCGACGTGCTCGAGCGTAGGTGTCCGCATCCGTCCACATATTGCGCTGTACCGCTGGCGTCGAGGCGGCGTATGTCAGCTCGTTCGCTCGCATAACCCACAAAGAGCGAGATGCTGTCGCAGACCACGTGCTTATCGACTAGGTCCAACACGGCGTTGTCGACCATCTCGCGCAAGACGGTGTAGGCCTGCTCATAGGCATAGCCCTTCGAGAGCACCTGCCCTGTGGTGGTCGAGGTCGCTTGCGGGCGATAAGCTTGGATATCGGCGATGGTTGTCGGCTCACGCCCGAAGGCGTGGTCGATAAGATATTCGGCATTGACGCCGAGTTCGTCGTAGAGCAGGTTCTCGTCGAGCGCTGCGACCCCCATCAGGTCGTAGACACCGTATTTCTCGAGACGGGCCGCCACGCCGGGGCCGATGCCCCAGATGTCGGTGATGGGGCGATGGGGCCAGATCTCCTTGCGAAAGGTCTCGTCGTCGAGTGTGCCGATGCGACTGGGCACATGCTTGGCAGTGATGTCGAGTGCTACCTTGGCCTGGAATAGGTTGGGGCCGATGCCGACCGTCGCCGTGATGCCGGTGCGCGCGAGGACCTCGTCGCGCAACATGCAGGCGAAGCCTTCCGCATCGGTGTGATAGAGGTCCAGATATGGCGTCACGTCGATAAAACACTCGTCAATTGAGTAGACGTGAATGTCTTGCGGACTGACGTATTCCAGGTAGATACCGTAGATCCGCGCCGACACCTCCATGTAGTGCTGCATGCGCGGTACGGCCTTGATGTAGTCGATGCCATCGGGTATTTCGAACAGGCGACAGCGGTTGTGAATCCCTAGGTCCTTCATAGCCTGCGTGATAGCGAGACAGATAGTCGTGCGTCCGCGCGATTCGTCGGCAACGACCAGGTTGGTGGTGAGCGGATCGAGCCCACGATCGACGCACTCGACGCTGGCATAAAACGTCTTGAGGTCGATGCAGATGTAGGTGTGCTGCTCGTGCGCCATCCGAGCCCTCCCATCAAACACATGTTCTTATCGAATACCTGTTCGATAATACCTGCTCGACCGGACACCGTCAAAATCTGTCCCTTTTTGGCAGGTATGGTCGTGCGGTTGCATCGGGTTTTTAACGCAGCCCTAAAGAGCGCGAAACAGCTCGGAAAAGCTCGCTTCGTAGCATGAGGCTAACGATTGATGCCACCATAAAGCACGGAAGGGTTGTGGGGATAATGGTTAACTATGGGTTTGGTATGCCGACGCGCTTGGTTGCGGATGGGGACGTGGCTCGCTGGTGCGGGCGATTGGTTGCCCACTATGGCGGCACCAAGACACTGGTCGTGCTGGGAGGCGACAAGCACACGCGTGATGAGCTCGTTTCGGCGGCGCTGGGCTCGCTCGATCGCGCCCTGCTCGAACGCGTGCTCTTTCGTTGCGGCTTGGTCGGGGGCGACGGGGGAGACGATTTGGTCGATGAGGCCGTAGCCCTGGCGACCGATGAGGGCGTGGACTTTGTCCTGGCGATCGGCGATGCCGATACGGCGGGCTTTGCGCGCGAACTCGCTCGTCGCATGGCCGTGCTCGATGCCGGCGAGGACGGCTTTGTTCCCTACGGATGCATCGTCTCCGAGGGAAAAGTGCCCGCCGTTGTGGGTGCCGGCGAGGTTCCCGTTTTCGCCATCATCGCTCCCGAACTGCTGGAGGGTATCGGCTCGCCCTTGCGCGAGCTGCTCGGCAGTGTGTGCGCCGCGGCCTAATATTTACCATAAAGGGATAGGTTATTTTTGGTTGGTAAAGCGTTTGACCTGCCAAAATAAACCTGTCCCTTTTTGGTCGGTTGCCGTTTGGGGGCCGATTGGCAACGCTCGCTGATTATAGTCTTGACCTGCGCTAGAATAGTGGCATCTGAATGTCCGGGCGCATGGAGGCGTGCGCTCGTATGCTGAGGAGGACTCTATGGCAACTGTTGCCGCACCTATCGATGCTACGTCGACTGCCGCTTGGAAGGCGCTCGAGGCTCATCAGGAGAAGCTCGAGGCCGAGGGTATCGACCTCAAGGCCTGGTTTGCCGCCGACGCCGAGCGTGTGAACAAGCTGAGCTTTGACGCCGGTGACCTGCACTTCGACCTGTCCAAGAACCTGGTGACCGATGAGACCGTCAAGCTGCTGTGCGATCTTGCCCGCGAGGTGAAGCTCGAGGAGCGCCGCGACGCCATGTTCTCCGGCGAGCACATCAACACCACCGAGGACCGCGCCGTCCTGCACACCGCGCTGCGCCGTCCGGCGATCGAGAAAGGCCAGCTCATCGTTGACGGCCAGGACGTCGTCGCCGACGTGCACGAGGTCCTCGATCGCATGTATGCTTTCGCCGAGCGCGTGCGCTCCGGTGAGTGGAAGGGCGTTACCGGCAAGAAGATCGAGCACCTGGTGTCCATCGGCATCGGCGGCTCCGATCTGGGCCCGGTCATGGCTTACGAGGCTCTGCGCCCCTATGCCGACGCCGGTATCGACTGCCGCTACATCTCCAACATCGACCCCAACGACCAGGCCGAGAAGCTCAAGGGTTTGGATCCCGAGACCACGCTCGTGATTATCGTCTCCAAGACCTTCACCACGCTCGAGACCCTCACCAACGCCCGCGAGGTCAAGACCTGGATGCTCGAGCAGCTCAAGGCTCAGGGCGCCATCGATGGCTCCGATGAGCAGAACGCCGAGGCCGTGGCAAAGCACTTCGTCGCTGTTTCAACCGCACTCGAGAAGGTCGAGGCCTTCGGTATCGATCCGGCCAACGCCTTCGGTTTCTGGAACTGGGTTGGCGGCCGTTACTCCGTCGATTCCGCCGTGGGTCTGTCGCTGATCGTCGTGCTCGGCCCCGAGCGCTTCCAGCAGTTCCTCGAGGGCTTCCACGCCATCGACGAGTACTTCTGCAACACCCCGCTCGAGAACAACGCCGTCGCGCTGATGGGTTTGTTCAACGTCTGGTACGTCAACTTCTTCGGTTCCAAGAGCCACGCCGTGCTGCCGTACTGCCAGTACCTGCACCGTTTCCCGGCCTACCTGCAGCAGCTCACCATGGAGTCCAACGGCAAGCATGTCCGCTGGGACGGCAGCGCCGTGACCTCCGACACCGGCGAGATCTTCTGGGGCGAGCCCGGCACCAACGGCCAGCACGCCTTCTACCAGTTGCTGCACCAGGGCACCGTGGTGGTCCCGGCCGATTTCATCGCCTTCGCCAATACCGCCAACCCTGCGACCGATAGCGGTCAGGACGTGCACGAGCTGTTCCTGGGCAACTTCCTGGCCCAGACCAAGGCACTCGCCTTTGGCAAGACGGCCGACGAGGTTCGTGCCGAGGGCACGCCCGAGCAGATCGTCCCGGCTCGCTGCTTTGAGGGCAACCGTCCGACGACCTCGATCTTCGGCGACACGCTGACCCCGTTCGCGCTCGGCGAGCTCATCGCCCTGTACGAGCACATCACGTTTGTCGAGGGCACGGTCTGGGGCATCGACTCCTACGACCAGTGGGGCGTCGAGCTGGGCAAGCAGCTTGCCAAGCAGATCACTCCCGCCTTCCACGACGACGCCGCCAAGGCCGAGCAGGACGCTTCGACCCAGGCGCTCATCGAGTTCTATCGCGCGCACCGCAAGTAGGATTCGCTGCGAAAACTAACGCATAGCCGACAAGGGCCCGTATCCGTTGGGATGCGGGCCCTTTGCTATTTGGATAGGATGGAATGTATCGGGAGGCGCCTCGACGGGCATCGCAATCGTCGAAGGCGCGCCGTTCATGTTTGGGACAATATGACATTTTCCCGTTGCAAACAACGCCGCCGTGGGTGTTCTGTATGATGGCTCAGACAAGGTTGCTCAATGACAGGGAGGCACATATGGCAATCAAAGCCATCGCAATGGATATCGACGGTACGCTCACCAACGACCAAAAGGTCATCAGCCCGCGTACGCGCGAGAAGCTGCTCGCGGCGCAGGAGTCGGGCATTAAGCTCATCTTGGCTTCGGGCCGTCCCGCATGGGGGCTGCACGCCCTGGCCCAGGAGCTCGACCTTCAAAACCATGACGGTCTGCTGGTTGCCTTTAATGGCGCGCATGTGGTCGACGCTCAGACCGATGAGGTCCTTTTTGACCAGGCCATGCCGGCTGACGAGCTGCACCGTCTAATTGATCATCTGCGTAATTTTGACGTGATCCCTATGATTTCGCTTGGTCGCGATCTGCACGTCGAGGATTCGTACCGCTGCATGATCACGCTGCCTGACGGCTCGCAGAAGAATATTGTCAAGTATGAGCGCGACGCGTGCGACCTTAAGATTCGCGAGGTGGAGAGCCTGCATGAGGTCGCTGATGCTTATCCCGTGGACAAGCTACTCACTGCGGGCGACCCGGCCTATCTGCAGGCGCATTACGAGGAGATGTATGCGCCCTTTAAGCAGACGCTTTCGGGCATGTTTACGGCCGACTGGTATTTTGAGTACACGGCGCCCGGTATCGATAAGGCCCGTGCGCTCGAGGGTGCCCTGCCCAAGCTCGGCATCGATGCCAGCGAGGTCGTATCGTTTGGCGACGGCCAGAACGACAAGTCTATGATCGAGTGGGCTGGTACCGGCGTCGCCATGGGTAACGCTGTCGATGAAGTCAAGGCCGTGGCCCAGATGGTGACCGCCAACAACAACGAAGACGGTATCGCGGTAGCACTTGACCAGCTGCTGGGTTAGAATCGCCGATAGTGCATGGTTCGGGCGTCCGCTTGCGGGCGCCCTTTTGTTAGGGAGGGTGCCGTGTCCGCATTTCCGTTCGACGCCGTTATCTTTGACATGGACGGCGTCATTGTCGATACCGAGTATTACTACCTGGGGGAGACTGCCGCGTTTGCCAAGGAGCTTGGGTTGAATCTGACCCAAGAGGAGTTGAACGGGCAGGTTGGTACCTCACATCAGTTCTTCCTGCATATGCTAGTCGATTGGTTTGAGCGCGCCGGTAAAGGGCACTTCACTGGCGAGGAGGCATTGGCCCGTTGGGACGAGTGGGCGCATAAGCGTCCGCGTGACTACCAGGCTTTGATTAACCCGGGCGCTGTGGATACGATTCGAGAGTTGCCGCGCCGCGGCGTTCGCGTGGCGCTGGCGAGCTCGTCTCCCATGGACAGCATCGAGGAAGTACTCGATGCATGTGGTCTGTCGGATGCCTTTGAGTACGTGGTGAGCGGCGAGCAGTTTAAGGAGAGCAAGCCCGAGCCCGACATCTACCTGCATGCGCTGGACCTGTTGGGGCTGCCTGCGGTCCGTTGCTGCTGCGTTGAGGATTCGGTGCCTGGCATCACTGCCGGCAAGCGAGCGGGTCTGACGGTAATCGCCAAGCGCGAGGAGCGGTTTGGCTTTAGCCAGGATGCTGCGGACAAGATCATCGACCAGCTGCCGGAACTGCTTGAGCTTTCTTAGGAGCGCGGTAGTTGCGCGTTTTTCGGGTCTGATGAGTAAATAGCCGACATTTTGGTGCGACACCTAGCATACTTTAAGCTAATGCGGGCTTAAGGACTTGTTGAATGCCCCTAAGTCCGTTTTAGGCTTAATTGTGCTTGGAGAGGGTATATGCCACCGACTGAAGGGCTAACTGACGGTAAAGCAGCGATACCGCTGTACCAACAGGTTATCGATATCATCAAAAACGAAATCAACTCCGGTGCCTACAAGGCAGGTGCGCGGATACCCAACGAATTCGAATTGGCTGAGAGCTATAAAGTTGGCCGCGTTACCGTGCGACGCGCTATTGAGGAGCTCGTCCAACAGGGCTATCTAACGAAGCGACAGGGGAAAGGCACGTTTGTCAATGCCCCCAAGCTCAAGCGCAAGATTCGCCAGAAGGATGACGTCCAGAGTTTTTCGGACGCATGCCGCGTTAACGGAATGGAACCGGGGGCGCGTGTCATTTCGAGAAAGATGCTGCCGGCGGATTCCACCGAAGCACAGTTCTTTGGTGTTCCCGTTGGAACTGACTTGATCTGCGTTGAGCGCGTGCGTACTGCCGATGGCGTCCCTGTCATGCTCGAGAACAACATATATGTTTACGAGGACAACGCCTATCTATCAACGGCACCTCTATCTAACCAATCCATTTTTGAGTTCGTGCGCAACCTGACGGGCCGCACGCCCGCGTTTACCGACCCATGCACGCTTGAGATCGCGTGTGCGTCGCCCGAGGTCGCTCGGTTGTTGGCAGTTCCCGTTGGCGAACCCTTGTTTTATATGGAAGCCTTCTTTTTCGATGAGCAGCGGCGGCCGTTTATCATCGGTCGTCAGCGGATCGTTGGGTCTCGCTACGTTTTTGACATCTAGGACATTGCGTATGAAAGCGCCCGGTGGATCATCTCACCGGGCGTTTCCATACCGTTCACGGCGCAAACGCAACCGTTCAACCGCGTTGCGGCAATCAGTTTGAAATTATCTTGATGGCGAGAAAAGCTGCTGGTAACCTATAGAACGTCATAGAACGTTTGCCTTGTGCAAACGTTGAAGCGAGATGCGATGCAGTCTCGAGTTCTTTGGAGGTATCTATGTCAGATACGAAGGCGAAGAAGACAAACAGACGTTTTAAGTTCAAATTACCGCATGTCTATACGATCATGTTCTTGCTGATCGTTGTCTTTGCGGTCTTGACTTGGATCGTTCCCTCTGGTCAGTATCAGCGCAAGACGATTTCGACAGCGGCGGGCGAGCGTGAAGTCGCCGTTGCTGGAACCTATGAACAGGTCGATAAGAACTACACCGATTCCGAGACCGGCGAGACCATCAATCTGGGGCAGGATATCTTCGCGGTCCTGCAAGCGCCCACTAAGGGCATCCAGGAGGCTGCCGACGTCGTTGCGTTCGTCTTATTGATTGGCGGGTCGTTCGCAATCATCACCAAGACCAACGCTTTGAATGCCGGCATGAGCCGCGTGATTAAAAAGCTCAAGAACAAGGACATCCTCATCATTCCCATCACGATGACGTTGCTGTCCATTTGCGGCACCACGTTTGGTATGTCTGAGGAAGCCCTGCCGTTCTATGCCATCTTCATTCCCATCATGATGGGTATCGGTTATGACTCGATGACGGCATTCATCATCTGCTTCCTTGGTCCTAACCTGGGATATTGCGCTTCGACCATCGATCCGTTTAATGTTTTGATCGCCCAGGGCATCATTGGCATCGAGGGCAATCCGCAACTGTGGCTGCGCGCCGTTTCTTGGGTCATCTTCACTGCCGTCGGTATCGCATGGGCCATGCGCTACGCCATGCGCGTCAAGAAAAACCCCGAGTCGTCCATTACGTACGAGGACGATAAGCTCAAGCGTATCGAGTTTTCCGTGACCGATGCCTCCATCGAGGAAGAGTTCACTACCCGTCAGAAGCTCGTGCTTATCGATTTTGCTTGCGGTATGGGCATTATCGTCTGGGGTCTTGTTACCCAGGGTTGGTACATGAATGAGATTTCCGCCGTGTTCCTTGGCATGGGCTTGCTTGCCGGTATCCTGGGCGGTCTTGACCAGCAGACGATTGCTGAGGAGTTCGTTAAAGGTCTCGCCGACTTTGCGTACGCCGCCATCGTTATCGGTATCGCTCGCGGTATTCTGGTCATCGCCGAGGGCGGCATGATCATCGACACCATCCTCCAGGCGCTCGCTACTGCGCTCGCCGGTGCGCCCGCCGCCGTCTACACCACGTTTATGTATATCGTCCTTGGCCTGCTCTCTTTGCTGGTTCCCTCGAGTTCTGGCCTGGCGGCACTCACCATGCCCGTTATGGGCCCCCTGACCGAGCTCATGGGCCTCAATCCCGAGGCGGCCGTTACCGCGCTCCAGTTTGCCAACCAGACCATCAACACCATCAGTCCCGTGGCGGGCATGACGGTTGCCGGCCTTGGCGTGGCTAAGATTTCGTTTGGCCAATGGTGGAAGACCATTTGGAAGTTCTTCATCTTCATGGTCGTCTTTGGCCTGATCGTAACGGCAATTTCTGGCATGCTTCCGGCGTAGGTGGTTGTGATGTCTGATCGTTTGACGGTCCTGACGTCTAAGAGCGTCTTTACCGGTACGGGGGACCTGCCGTTTGAAGGTTTCGTAGCGGTCCGTGGCAATCGAATTGAGGCTGTTGGCACCAAGTGTGAGCTAGCTTCGTATTTGACCCAGGCGGACGAGGTAGTTGACCTGGGCGACCGCACCGTCATGCCTGGCCTGATCGATGTGCATACCTTCTATACAGGCTGGGCGCTGCGGACGTTGGGGCCTGATCTGTCCGGCATCGCTGATGCCAAAGAGGCCGTGTCGCTCTTGCGTGCATGGAAAGAAGATCATCCGGATTGCGCGGCGGCTTTTGGCCACAACCTACCCGAAACGTTGGCATCGGATGCCGAGAACGCAAATACGGCGGCTGTGTTTGACGATTGTTTTGGCGATATCCCTGTCGTCTGCTTTACACCGGGTGCGGAGACCTGCGTTCTCAATGCTGCCGCCAGTGCGCGATACGGCTTCACACCCCAGGCGTGCTATGCCGAGAAGATCTGGCGCATGATGAGCGATTTCCTCGCGCTGCCCGAGGTACGTGCGGGGTATTCGGACTACATGAGCATGCTTAACGAGCGCGGCGTTACCGCCATCAAGGAGATGGCGTTTGATGACTACTACGGTTTTGCCGACGAAATGGCTCGCCGTGAAGAATCTGGTGAGCTGACGGTTCGCGTCTCTATGATGTCGCAGCCGGTGGGTGCCGGTGCAAATCTGTCGTATGCTCGCGAGGCACGAGAGCGCTTTCGGGGACCGTTCGTTCGTTTTTCTGGCTTCAACCGTATGACCGATCGCGGCGTATGGGCGGGGCTTGCCGAGATGATTGACCCCTATGAGGACACGGCCGATGCGGGAGCTGCCGGCAAGACGGTTGTCGAGGAGCCCGAGTGGGATCTGATTGAGAACGAGCTGCGCGCAATTGATGCTGACGGCTTCCGATATTCCTTGCATTGCCAGGGCGATGGCGCCGTTCGTCGCACCGTGGCGCTCTATGCCTCGCTGCCTCGAGACGAGCATGGACGGTTGCTTCGCCGCCATGCGATTACCGATCTCGAGAACTCTGATCCGACCGATCTTGTCGAGTTTGGCAAGTTAGGTGGAATTTGCGAGGTCTATCCGCAGATTTTGACGCTGGACCGGCGCGAGGATTGCCTGTCGATGATGCGTCGACAAATTGGCGAGACGCGACTTTTGCACAGCTGGAATCGCCGCGGCATGGAAGATTCCGGATGCACGGTGTGCTGTGGTACGGATTTGCCACTGCTGATTCCGAGCCTGGGCGAGTCAATCTACAGCGCGTGCGGTGGATACTTCGACGATGGGCTGCCCGTGAATGAGGCCAACGCGCTGACGCTTGTCGAGCTCTTGCGTGCTTGGACTGCCGGGGGCGCGTACGATCTGATGCGCGAAGACGAACTGGGTACGCTTGAGGTCGGCAAGCTTGCCGATATCTGCGTGCTCGATCGGGATGTGTTCGACCTCGATTATCGCGACGCACGCGATCTTTCGGTTGATATGACGATGTCGGACGGACAAATCGTGTTCGATCGAAATAAGGAGGCATAAGATGTCTGAATCCAAACCGACGCTGCGCCGCGAACAGATTGCGGGCATGAATATCCACTACATCATGTGGTCGCTCGATTACTTCCTTGATGTGCAGCAGCGTTTGGGCTTTGAGTCCATTGAGCTGTGGTGTGCGGAGCCGCATGTGACGCTCGACCACACGGGCTACTTTGAGGCTGAGGTCCTGGCGAAAAAGGCTGCAGACCGTGGGCTTAGGTATCGTACTCTGTGCCCCGAGAATGTTGTCTATCCTTGGCAGTACTGCGCACGCAAACCGCTGCATGAACAGCGCAGCCTGGCGTACTTTAAGCACGGCATTGAGCTTGCCGAGGTACTTGGGTGCGACCGTATGTCCGTCAACTCGGGCTGGGGCGACTGGGACGAGGACCGCGAGGAAGCCTGGAAGCGCAGCCGCGAGCACTTGTCCATTCTGGCGGAGTATGCCGGCGAGCACGGTCTGGTGCTTACGATGGAAAGCCTGCGTCCCGAGGAGAGCAACCTTGTGACGACGGTTTCCGATGCGAAGCGCATGATTGACGAGGTCGCGAGCCCGTACTTACAGCCCATGGTTGATACAACCGCGATGGGCGTTGCAGGCGAGACGCTCGAGGACTGGTTTGCCGCCTTTGGTGACGGGGCAATTCACGAGATGCACTTTATCGACGGCGACCCGTATGGCCATCTGGTGTGGGGCGATGGCAAGCACGATATGGACGCCTTCGTCGCCACGCTCAACGCCCATGGTTTCGACGGCATGCTGGGCCAGGAAATCACGGATGGTCGTTACTACGATGACCCGGCAGCAGCAGATGCCAAGAACATGGCCGCATTCGAGAAATATCTGATTGACTAAAACAACTATCGGCCACGCAGCCAATGTCATTGATTGCGGGCCAAACAAGAAAGGAACTGGATATGAACGCACACGATCTGATTAAAGAGGCAATTGCCGAGAAGGGCAAGTTCGACAGCGTCTACTGGATTGCTTGCGGTGGCTCCATGATCGATTTGATCCCGGCTCATGAGCTTCTGCAGCGCGAGGCTACCACCTTCACTTCGTATATCTATACCGCGCGTGAATTCGACATTATGCGTCCGCGTCGTCTGGGCGAGAAGTCCCTGGTCATCGCTTGCAGCCACAGCGGCAATACCCCCGAGGTCGTCGAGGGCTGCGAGATTGCCCTTGCTGCCGGCGCTACGGTGATCGCCCAGACCGACAACGCTGGATCCAAGATTGACTCCGGCAAGTGGACCACGTGGGTCTACCCATGGGGCGAGGGCGTGCCGCAGGCCGAGGTCCCCGCTGGCATTTCGCTGTCGCTTGCGGCAGAGCTGCT
This sequence comes from uncultured bacterium, assembly GCA_905215065.1. Classification (GTDB taxonomy): domain Bacteria; phylum Actinomycetota; class Coriobacteriia; order Coriobacteriales; family Coriobacteriaceae; genus Collinsella. The sequence continues at coordinate 84,858 of CAJMOF010000008.1, forward strand.
CGATCAGCAGGAGGGCTACGCCGATCTTGCCGATATGTATGCCGGTATCGCCGAGATGGATAAGATTCTTCCCCCGGCACGCGAGAAGGTAAATGCCGAGCTGGGCGATCGCTTTGCCAAGCTTTGCCAGGAGCACGAGTTCTTCTATATTCTGGGCAGCGGTCCCAACTTTAGCCAGACCTACGGTTTCGCTATCTGCTCTCTTATGGAGATGCAGTGGCAGCACTGCAGCTACATTCACTCTGCCGAGTACTTCCATGGCCCCTTCGAGGCTACTCAGGATGGCGTTTTTTACTTCCTGCAGATGGGCTCCAGCGAGTGCCGTGCTATGGACGAGCGCGCCCTGGCGTTCCTTAAGACGCATACCGATACGCTGATGGTGCTCGATGCCAAGGAGTACGGTATGGAAGCCGTGCCGGCGAGCGTCCGTGCCTATCTGGACCCGGTGCTGTTCTACGCCATGAACTGCGAGCTGCGTGCTGCACGCGGCAAGGTGTTTGATCACGATCCCGATTTCCGTCGCTATATGGGTGTTGTCGAGTACTAGAAGGGACAAAGGCCATGGCATTTAACGTTAACGCGCTCGGATTTGGCGACAACGTCGTCGATCGCTACGAGCATATCCACACCATGTATCCTGGCGGCAACGCGGTGAACTTCGCCGTTTATGCCAAGAAATGCGGTGCCGCACGCTCCGCATACATGGGCATTTTTGGCAATGACGCCGCTGCCGAGCATGTCATTGCAAGCCTCGAGGATGAGGGTATCGAGCTTGATAAGTGCGAGCAGATGATTGGCGAGAACGGAGCGGCTCGCGTGACCGTCGTTGACGGTGACCGTGTCTTCCTTGGCTCCAACGAGGGCGGTATCCGTGGCGATGCGCGCTATGTCCTCGATCGCTTTGACCTTTCGTACATGAAGCAGTTCGATGTGGTTCATTCGGGCAACTATTGCTTTACCGAGCGCGAGCTGCCCAAACTGAAGGCTGCGGGCGTCACGGTCTCTTTTGACTTTTCGGACGACTCCACCGACGAGTACTACGAGCAGATTGCGCCCTACGTCGATTTCGCTTTCTTTAGTGCGGCGGATGCCGCGAGCGAGGACGAGATCCGCGAGCGTCTGGCATGGGTGAAGGGCTTGGGTCCGCGTTTTGTGTCGGCTACGGCGGGCGCCGAGGGCTGCATTGCTTACGACGGCGAGCGTTATTACCGCCAGCTGGCTAAACCGGTAACGGACATGAAGGACACCATGGGGGCGGGCGACTCGTTCCTCACCTCGTTTTTGATGTGCTATCTCGATTCCGCCAAGCGTGGTGAGGATGGCGCCGAGGCCATCGAGCGCGCGCTCGACTTTGCTGCCGGGTTTGCCTCGACCGTGTGCGGCATGGAAGGTTCTTGGGGCCACGGAGCACCAATCGTCGAATAGCTTAAGAAAGCGTACGGCGGTCTGGCTATGAGGCTTTGGACAGCCGATGCAAAACAATAAGCGAAACGCGAAAAGGGGGCTCGCCATGTGGTGGGTCCCCTTTTGAACATTGGAGAAGACCATGGGTATTAAAGCGTGCGCAGCTGGTTTTTGCTGTGCGGACGTCTATCAAAACATCGGCGTGTTCTATCCGACTGGTAATGGCATTGACTGGGGTATCCATCTTGCACGAATGGGCGTTTCGGTATCCGCCGTGTCGGTTGTCGGCAAGGACGAGTACGGAGACAAGATGAGGGAGGCGCTGGCCGCTGAGGGGTTCGATATCTCACATCTGCGGGTGGAGGATGGCGACACCTCGGTGATGCTCATGGCGTTGAAAGACGGCGTCGATCGCGTACATCTCGAGGCAATCGATGGCGTAATGGAGGCATATCGACCGAATGAAGATGACCGGGCGTTTATCCTAGAACATGACATCATTCACACCGACCTGTTTGGCAATTGTTTGGACCTCCTGCCCGAATGGCATGATGCGGGCAAGACGGTGGTTATGGACTTCTCGGTGTTCAGCCAGGATCCCGAATATGCCTGCGAGAACCATTTTCCCTACGTTGACTATGCGTTCATGTCGTTTGAAGAGGACACTCCGGAGCTGCGTGATTGGGTACGTCACGTACAGGAGCTGGGACCGCGGGTGGCAGTTGCCACGCTTGGTGAGAAGGGAAGCATTGCCTATGACGGTGAGCGCTTCTATGAGTGCGGGATCGTGCCGGCGGAGAAGGTCGTTAACACCGTGGGTGCCGGCGACTCGTATATTGCCGGGTTTACCAAGGGCGTGATCGATGGCCTTGATATTCCGGCGTGTATGAAGGCGGGCGCTGAACTGTCGTCCCGAGTGATTGGTTCGTTTGAGCCGTACTAGGGCCAAATGCCTGGAAAGGAGTACGAAATGGTTATCGACATGTTGGTCCATCCTATGCTCTATGGCGAGATCTGTACGCCGGGTGATGAGCCTGATGGATTCGGTTTTTGGTCACGAGAATTTGGTATGGGGCATATGGGCCCCATGGATTGGGATGAGCTTCAAGTCGAGATGGACGTCTGCGACGTGCGGAAGAGCGTGCTCATGCCGCTCGATGTAACCACGGCATGCGGAGGGCATTTTGGCACCAATGACCAGATTGCCATGCTGGTTGCCGCGCATCCCGATCGTCTGTGGGGATTTGCGAGCGTAGATCCGCAGGTGAGCGGTGCCGCAGGCGAATTGGAGCGCGCCTTTACCGAGTTGGGGGCAAAGGGGCTTTGCCTGCATCCGGCAAAGCAGGGTTTTGCCCCCGAAGATGCCGTGGCCGAGCCGCTTTACGAGCTGTGCGAGCGCTATAACAAGCCGGTGGTTTTTCATGCCGGTATGTCTTGGGAGCCGGGTGCAGAGCTCTCGCGCAGTAACCCGCTTGCATTTGAGCACACAATCGCAACGCATCCAAATGTGCGTTTTAGTTTGACCCACTTTGGCTGGCCCTGGGTGCGCGAGACCGTGGCGATGCTGCTCAAGTATCCCAACTGCTACACGGACACTTCTATCACTTACATCGATTCGCCCGAGGAGATGATGCAGCGTCTTTTCACGGTCGATATGGGGCCGCTGTGGTATGAGCGCGCGCTATCGCATCAAGTGATGTTCGCCAGCAATACGCCGCGCTTCCGTGCATTCAAACTCAAGCGGGCGCTCGATACCGTGCCCATGCGCGATGATGCGCGAGAAAGGCTCTACTGGGGTAATGCCCTGCGTTTTCTTGAAGGAGATGAGTAAACATGGTGACGCTCGAGACATTGAGCTATCTATCGACTGCTCCGGACCAGTTCATCGATATTACCGAAGACGTGCACGCTGCCATCGAACGCAGCTCGGTGACCAATGGCTTGGCGGCGATTATTTTGTCGCATACGACCTGTGGAATCGTGGTAAACGAGGGGCTGCCCTGCGTGGAGACGGATCTTATGGAGACGCTTGATCGCATCGCCCCACTCGATGCCCCCTATGCGCATGCACACTTCCTGCCGAGCTATGGAGCCACCGGCAACAACTCCTGTGGGCATATCAAGAGCATGATTTGTGGAAACAGTTGCTTCTTTCCCGTCCAAGATGGCCACATCGTGTGCGGAAGTGCCCAGAACATCTATCTTGCGGAGTTTGACGGTCCGCAGAAGCGAAAGGTGTACGTCGAGGTGCTGGGGGAGTAACGTCCCTGCAATAACCCTATGAAGGAGCACGTTATGTCGTTTCTAACTTCGATGTTCAAGAACGAAAAGCCGGTTATCGGAATGCTGCACCTGCGTCCTCTGCCGGGCGATCCGCTGTATTACCCGGGCGGAAGCGTATCGCAGGTCGTGGAAGCCGCCAAGCGCGATCTCGAGGCGTTGCAGCAGGGCGGTGTCGATGGCATTTTGATTACCAATGAGCTCTCGATGCCCTATGAGCAGCACGTTTCTCCCTCAACCCTTGCATCGATGGGCCATGTAATCGGGACTCTGTCCCATGATTTGTCGACCCCTTGGGGAGCTGAGGCAATTTACGATGGTGATGCCACAATCGAGCTGTGCGCTGCCGTCGATGCGCAGTTCACGCGCTGCAATTTTTGCGGTGCCTGGGCCGGTGATCTCGGGCTGATTAACCGAGATTTCGCTCACACCATGCGTCGCAAGGCGGCGCTGCGCCTGGACGACCTCAAGCTTTTTCATTTCATCACGAGCGAGGGGGAGGTTTATCTCAACGACCGCACGACTGCGGACATTGCCGATTCACTTCTCTTTAATTGCCTACCGGATGCGATGGTCATCGGCGGTTCGGCTGCCGGTCGTGGCGCTTCGGGCGAGCTTGCCGATGAGGTCCGCGAGCGTGTTGGCGAAGTACCTGTGGTATGTGGCACCGGTTGTCGCGAAAATACCGTGGCTGACGTATTTGCTCACTACGATGGCGCGTTTGTCGGCACGTGCTTAAAGCGCGACGGAAAGCTGGATGCCCCGGTTGATGTTGAGCGGGTAGTTCGTTTTATGGCTGCCGCTCGTGCGGCGCGAGGGGAGTAGGCGCCTATGGCGCTCTATCTGGGTATTGATATTGGGACAAGCGCCTCTAAAGGCGTTTTAATCGATGATCGATGCAACATCGTTTGCCAAGCCTCTTGTGGACACGAGACGGACAACCCGCGTGATGGATGGTATCAGCATGATGCGGAGGCAGTTTGGTGGGGCGATTTTTGCCGCTTGTCGCGCGAGCTGGTGGTGCGATCGGGGGTTAACGCGGCGCAGATTGGATGCGTGGGCCTTTCCGCATTGGGTTGCGACTGCGTGCCGGTCGATACCGAGTGCAACGCGCTGGCGCCCGCGATTTTGTATGGAGTCGATGCACGTTCGAAGCCGCATATTGACGAGCTCCTTTCCGAATATGGGTCAGATCGTGCACGCGAGCTTTTCGGGCACGATCCCTGTTCGTCAGATATTGCTCCCAAGATCTTGTGGTTTAAGCAGAATATGCCCGAGGTGCACGAACGTGCCGCGAAGTTCCTGACGGCGTCATCGTTTCTATGCGCAAAGTTGACGGGGCGTTTTACGGTGGACCGTTATTTAGCGGAGGATTTTCTTCCCCTATATGACCGCTACACTTGGAAGGTTGATGCTCGGGAATGTGCTCGTTTCTGCCGGCCTGACCAGATGGCGGAGGTAATGTCGGCTACCGATATTGCCGGGGTGATTACGCAGTGTGCGGCTGAGGCGACGGGGCTCGCGGCAGGGACACCTGTCTTAGTGGGAACGGGCGACTCTGGTGCCGAGGCCATTTCGACGGGTGTATTTCGTCCCGGCGATATGATGGTTCAGTTGGGGAGCACGGCGTATTTCATCTACCTAGCTGATCATATGGTCGATGATGCCCGCCTGTGGCCAGGGACGTTTATCATTCCCGGAACTTACGGGATCTGCGCGGGGACCAATACGGCGGGTGCGCTCACATCGTGGTTGCGCCAAGAGCTGTATCGCGACGCCGTGGAGGCCGAGGGCCACGGTGGCCCCGATGCATATTCGGTTATGGCGCATGATGCCGCCGATGTGGCGCCGGGTGCCGATGGGCTCGTGTGTCTGCCGTACTTTGCGGGGGAGCGTACTCCGCTCAACGATCCCGAGGCGCGTGGCGTCTTCTTTGGCCTGACCGGAAGGCATACGCGAGCCCATATGGTTCGCGCCGCCTTGGAAGGCGTCGCGTATACCGTTGCATCCCATGTCGACATTATCGAGCGAGAGCATGGACTGCCAATTGGGCGCATTATGCTTGTCGGAGGTGGAACCAAGAATCCAGTTTGGATGCAGGCTATCGCCGACGTATGCGGGCGCGAGGTCTCGGTTGCCAAGGTTACGGTGGGCGCATGCTTCGGTGATGCCATCATGGCAGCTCTCGCAGGTGGCGCCTATGCATCATGGGATGAACTCGCCCAAGTCCTTGGCGTTGCGCAAACAATCGTGCCCGATATGGCTGCCCACGAGTTATATGCGTCGCGTCGTCATATCTTTGACGAATTGTATGCACGCAACTGTGATCTCATGCACGAATTGGTGTAATGCTGCCGAATTGTACTGCCTTCCAATAGGGACTGCGTTGTGTGATTCGCATGTCCCTTGGCATTTTTTGCCCACAGGGGTTAGCGAAGGTCAAATACAGAGTGCGCATTTGCTAAAACTGCCGATTCGATGCGCTTTATGTCACAGTTTTTGAGTGAGGCGATGTGTTCCGAGGTCCTTGTGAGCGATCTGATGAGCGACTGCGCGCTTGTTTCTGTGTTTGGCTCGGCCGGCGCATCGGTCTCGAGCAGTAGACGGTCGAGTGGAATCTGTCGGGCATATTCACGTCCACGTTTAGACGCAAGCATGCGTTCGTTGACGGAAAAATTACAGCTCGCATTACGCGCGCGGACGAGTTCGTCCGAAGTGCCGCTAAACCAGTGGAAGATGATAACGGGGGAGTCGGAGTTTGGGATGAGTAGTCCATGCGATTCGAGGACGTCCAGTACGGCTCCCGCTGAACGAACGGCGTGAATTGATATCACGCGCCCGGTAAGAGGATGCTGCACGAGTGTATCGCAGAGCCGGTTAAGTGCCTGTATTTGTAGCAGCTCACTTCCAGCAAAGCGCGCGGAAAAGTCGAGTCCGACTTCGCCTATATAGCGCTCTTGGGCAGCAACTTCGCAAAGCAGATTGACTTCGGCAGGACCGCAGCGGCCGTCGGCGAGCCACCAGGGATGGAGGCCGGCGCCCGCGATAATGTTTGGGTGGCGGCTGGCCCGCTTTTTTGCTGCCGCGAAGTCGCGTGGGTCGACCCCGCAGTCAAAGAGCCCCAGACCCAACGCCGCCGACTCGCTGGCTGCAGCATCGGGGCTGAGCATCAAATCAAGATGACAATGCGTGTCAAAGAATCGCGGTTCCATCGCAGGACATCCTGCTAGTCCAGGCGCTGGCCATCGGAGCGTACACGTTCGGTGCCGCGCCCGCTGATCTGGCGGATAACCTCGCCAGCGATCATCTGGCCCATGATGGGCGGCATAAAGCTCGCGGTTCCCAGCTCGGTGCGCTCGTGGATGTTGGAAGGGTCGCGGGGCTGTGTCTTAACCGATTCCTCGCAGCTAAACAGTACGTGTAGGCGCTTGATTCCGCGCTTCTTGCATTCTTTGCGCATAATGCGGCTCATGGGGTCACGTACCGTATCGAAGATGTCGGCAAAGCGGAGGCACTCGGGATGGAGTTTGTTGGCCCCGCCCATGGAGCTAACCAAACGGATGTCATGGTCCTGAGCATATTTGGCAATGGTGAGCTTGGCCGAGATGGTGTCGATGGCGTCGACGACGTAGTTGAGCTTGCCGCCCGTCTGCTCCAAAACGCTCGCGAAGAAATCATCGATGTTGTCGCTCAGCAGATATTCAGTTCGCTTGATGACGGTGGTGGCGGGATTGATATCGTGGATCATGGCTTCCATAACATCGACCTTTCGCTTGCCGACGGTGCTGTGAAAGGCGATGGCCTGGCGATTGATATTGCTGGGCGCGATGGTGTCCTTGTCCAGAATCACAAAATGCCCGATGCCGCCGCGGGCAAGTGCCTCGCAGCAGCTAGAGCCCACGCCTCCGCAGCCGAGTATCAGCACCGTGGCGTTGGCGAGCTTGTCGAGTGCCTCGCGGCCCATGATGATCTCGAGCTTGGTGTCGCGTGTCTCGACGGGAGCTGCGGCTGCGGTTTCGGTCATAGATGTCCTCCGATGGGGAAGCGGATCGTGTTTGGGCTATCGCCATTATAGGGATTATCACGATTCCATTTGAGCCCTAGGGGCTTGTTGAAATGAGATCGGGATTCGCATAAGATGAAGCAGATGGCACCCGTTGCCGCGGGTTAGCCAACTCCGAAACACGTTTATGGCGTGAGAAGTGGCCGTCTTCGCATTACGCGGGGGCGGCTATTTCATTCGACCTCCAATGTGGATGCCGAGCTCCACGGCCGCGATTACAAGCAATAACAACGTCAGGACATCGTCAATACTCATAGTCCATCTCCTTCTTGGTAAGAGGGAGCTGACCCATCTGCTTCTTGGCCCATTGTATCTAAAAACGAACGAATGTTCTATACGTAGTATCAAATTAGATAATTAGACAAACATCTAAATAACGAGTATACTGTGCGCGTCGTGAGAGATAGTGAGAGGAGGTCCTATGCCGGGAGAGGGTTTTAAGGCGCTTGCCGATCCAACGCGACGGCGCATTTTGGAGTTGCTGCGCGAGGGCAATTGTACGGCCGGGGAGCTTGCCGAGCATTTTGACATCAGCAAGCCGTCGCTCAGCCATCATTTGGCGACGCTCAAAAACGCCGGGTTGGTGACCGACGAGCGCCATGGCCAAAACATCGTTTACAGCTTAAACACCACCGTCATGCAGGACTTGATTGGCTGGTTTATGGGCTTTACAGACACTGAAGGTGATGAGGATGAATAACGAAAACAAGGGCATTCACGCCACGGGGGTATCGCCGCGTGTATGGGCCATGCTTGTTGTGGTCTGCGCTATTAATGTCGCGGCGCACCTTATGGTGATGCCGAGCTTGCCTGCACAGATTCCCACGCACTGGGGAGCGAACGGCGCCGTCGACGGTTGGGGCCCTAGCTGGATGGCCTCCGCGCTCGGCGTGCTGCCTCTGGCACTTCTTGCAATGTTCTACGTGGTGCCACGCATTGACCCCAAAGGTGAGGCATATCGAACCTCGGGCAAGTTCTATCAGGGCTTCGTAATCGCCTTCACCTTGTTCATGTGTGCCATAAGCTGGTTGGGTGAGCTTACGGTCTGGGGCGTGGTGCCGGCGGTCGGTTCGGTCAACGTGCTGATTTCCGGTGCCATCGGTTTGCTGTTCATCGGCGTAGGCAACTACTTGCCGCGTGTGAAGCAGAACTATACGCTCGGTATCAAGACGCCCTGGGCGCTTGCCGATCCCGAGAACTGGCGCCGCACACAGCGCTTTGGCGGTGCTTGCTTTATGGTGCTGGGTGTTGGTTTGATTGTGATGGGCGTGGCGGGTAGCGTGCTTTCGAGTGAATTCGTCGCCGCGGTGATTGCGGTGCTGGCGTTTGGTTCGGTCGGAGCCGTCTACGTCTACTCGTATCTGCTGTGGCGCAAATCGCAGCGAGCCATTCGCTAAGGTTGCGGAAAACTAGCGTACGCAGTTCATAGTGTGTTCTGGGGGACTTTTCCCAGGTAGTATTAGGGGCGTGGGCAACCATGCCCCTTTTTCGTTAAGTTTCAGAGCTGATTTCCTCATTTCGTTTCCACTAAAGCGAAACAAGAATAGGGAAACAGCAGGTAGAAAGGATAAAACAGGCAAATGGCGGAGTTTATCTACCAGATGTATCAGGCTCGCAAGGCCCATGGCGACAAGGTAATCCTTGACGACGTGACCCTGAGCTTCTACCCCGGTGCCAAGATCGGTGTCGTGGGCCCCAACGGCATGGGCAAGTCGACCCTGCTCAAGATCATGGCCGGTATCGAGGAGGTCTCAAACGGCGATGCCAGGCTCACCCCCGGCTACACCGTGGGTATCCTGCAGCAGGAACCGCCGCTCGACGACGACAAGACCGTTATCGAGAACGTGCGCATGGCGTTTGGCGATATGATCGCCAAGGTCGATCGCTTCAATAAGATCGGCGAGGAGATGTGCGACCCGGATTGCGACATGGACGCCCTCATGGCCGAGATGGGCAAGCTCCAGGACGAGATTGATACCGCCGACGGCTGGGATATCGATTCCAAGCTCGGCCAGGCCATGGACGCCTTGCAGCTGCCCGATTCCGACATGCCGGTTAACGTGCTCTCCGGCGGCGAGCGTCGTCGCGTGGCGCTGTGCAAACTGCTGCTCGAGGCTCCCGACCTGCTGCTGCTCGACGAGCCCACCAACCACTTGGACGCCGAGTCGATCCTGTGGCTCGAGCACTTCCTGCACAACTACCAGGGCGCGGTGCTTGCCGTCACGCACGATCGCTACTTCCTGGATAACGTTGCCGAGTGGATCTGCGAGGTCGACCGCGGCCACCTTTATCCCTACAAGGGCAACTACTCCACGTATCTGGAGACCAAGGCCGCGCGTATTGAGGCGCAGGGCAACCGCGATGCCAAGCTCGCCAAGCGCATGGAGGCCGAGCTCGAGTGGGTACGCAGCTCGCCCAAGGCTCGCCAGGCCAAGAACAAGGCCCGTCTGGCTCGCTACGAGGAGATGGAGGCCGAGGCCCGCGCAAGCCAGAAGCTCGACTGGACCGACATCCGCATCCCTGTGGGCCCGCGTCTGGGCAACAAGGTGCTCGAGGCCCATCACCTGCACAAGGAGTTCGATGGCCGCGTGCTCATCGATGACCTTTCGTTCACCCTGCCGCGCAACGGCATTGTGGGCGTTATCGGCCCCAACGGTGTCGGTAAGACCACGCTGTTCAAGACGATTGTGGGCCTGGAGCCGCTGACTTCGGGCGAGCTCGAGGTGGGCGAGACCGTCAAGATTTCTTACGTCGACCAGAACCGTTCCGGCATCGACCCCGACAAGAACCTGTGGGAGGTCGTCTCGGATGGCCTGGACCACATGATGGTCGGCGAGACCGAGGTTCCGAGCCGCGCTTATGTGGCGAGCTTTGGCTTTAAGGGCCAGGACCAGCAGAAGCGCGCTGGCGTACTCTCCGGTGGCGAGCGCAACCGTCTGAACTTGGCGCTTACGCTCAAGCAGGGCGGCAACCTGCTGCTCCTCGACGAGCCCACGAACGACCTCGACGTCGAGACGCTGTCCTCGCTTGAAGCGGCGCTGCTCGAGTTCCCGGGCTGCTCGGTGGTCATTAGCCACGACCGTATGTTCCTGGACCGCGTCGCCACGCACATCCTGGCGTGGGAGGGCACCGACGAGAATCCGGGCAACTGGTATTGGTTCGAGGGCAACTTCGAGGCCTATCAGGCCAACCGTATCGAGCGCCTGGGCGAGGACGCAGCCCAGCCGCATCGTATTCACCGCAAGCTGACGCGCGATTAGTAGCAAGTAGAAAGGCCGCCAGCAAGGGCGGCCTTTCTTGTAGCAATTGCACTGCAGCTATGCCCTGGCTGCTGGTTTGATTCATAATCAAAGTCATCTCTTTGGGATTAAAGCCCGTTTTTGCTATGAGTGATTTTCTAATTCCGTTTAAAACGTAAAGACGTATTGGGCTACAAGGACATAAGCAAATCGAATTGAAATATAACCAGTGCTGTAACGTTACAAAAAAGGTTATAGAATAGGAGTATCTTATAAGTCGCTCCTCTAGAAAGAAGAACATATGCTTTCGCGTCGTCGTTTTCTGCAACTTGTCGCGTCTTCAATTGTCGCCTTAGCCGCACGTCCGAAAGAGGTTTTTGCTTCGACGGGCAATATTGATGGTGAGCAGATACAATTTACTTCAGAAATTGCGCAAGAGCTTGCCGATAAATATATAAAGGGACTCCTCGGCTCTTCGTATACGCCCTCTGACCCTATTCCTTTTGTAGACGTTGATGGGTCCCCGCTTGGCTACATTGTTCCGGTTGTGACATTCAATAGAGCCGCGGGCTATTTGGTTTTAGATGCTTCAGATGATGAAATACTTACGGGATATCGTTTTGGAGACGGCTTAGTCAGCCCTATGGATCGGGGAGGAGATCTTGGTGTTGAGTCTTATTCTTTCAATAACCCAGTCGTAATGATCAATCCATTCGAATTCGGTGTGCAATCTTTGGACGGTTCAATAACAACAAATTGCGGAAGAACAATCCCGGCTGTTTCCATAGAAGGACGGCCTGTCGTTTTATCGAATAAACCTTCAAGCTGGAACGATGTCGTAATTTACGCAACTCAAATGCAGGATTACACAGTATCTGGATTTCGTTCCATTTCTCAGTTTATGTCATATGATGAAAGCGAGATTAAGAGGCTTACTGCCCACTATGCTTGTATGGTGACAGCTTTTTCGAACGTTGCGGAACTGTATGGCATTGCCAATTTATATAGCGACCCTTCGCAATATATGCAGATATGGAATTACACCAATACCCATGCTCTTTCCGATGAAGAACAGACTGTTCCCGGCGTTGTTTTGGGCGGAACGCCGATATCAACCTGTGCAACGGGGTTTACAAATTACTGCGCAAGCAGAGGAAGTACTCTTATCGCCCGCACTGTCTCCTCTCCGGCTATCGCGAGCATTCAAAATGAGATTAACTCTAATAGACCGAATGTTTTACATGCGAGTTTGTACAACGGATCAGCCCATTCTGTAACAGCGGAGGCTTACGCCACACTTACTGGTAAGAAAACTGGAGAGACAAGGCAGATGATTGGCATAGCGGACGGCTGGAATTCATCTTTATCCTTCCTGAAGTATGATCAGAGCTATTATGCGTGGACTTATGGAACGACTTTTTCGAAGTAGGGCGATTCGTCTAGCTCTGTCTTTGGTGCTGATGGCTTCATTGGTGGGCTGTTCAACAAAGGAAGAGATATCGCGCGGAGGTTCCGGAGAAGTGACTGCGACAGACTCAGGTTCATTAGAAATAGCTGGCGGGCATGCCGATGTGATGTTACAAGGAGAAGGCGTGCTTAGGTCGATTGATGCTGAAGACGCTGTCTGCTCAATAGAGGATTTGAAGACAGGTGAAACTGCATCGTACCGAGTTTCAGATAATGCTGCGAATATGATTGAGTCGATACCGACTGGAGCGCAGGTTTCTTTTAGATACTTTGCTCCGCAACTTGAGGATGAGCTTGCTTCTCTGGTGTCTATATGCGCCGATGACAACTAAAAGGCCTGAATTCAAACGGCCTCGGATGGTCAATTGGCTATCCGAGGCCGTTTTTTACTCGACCGGGGCTTCGACCTTGTCGATGGCCCAGGTGGCTCCGAGGCCGCCGGTGGTGTTGCGGCGAATGCGTACGGTGACTTCGTGGCGTTTGCCGGCCTGTGTGTAGCGCAGGGGGAAGCTCGCGCGGTTACGGCCAGCCTCGATGGTACCGCGCTCGCGAGCGATCCAGTAGTACTCGCCGACGATGCCGAGGGTGTCGGCGCCGTAGGGGAGATAAGTCGACAGCTGGTGCAGCAGCGGACTAGGGCAGAAGACCTCGGTCGCGAAATCGATGGGGAAGTCCCCGGGGATGGTCGGTGCTGCGGGAGCGGGGGCCGGTGCTGAATTGGGGACCGGAGTCGGTGCAGGTGTGGGAGCCTGGTCACAGGCGGGTGCGGATGCGGACTCAATGACAGGTGCAGACTCAGATGCCGCTTCTGGCTTAGCTATGGAATCTGTCGGTTCCACGGAGATGGACGTGTCTTCGGTCCCGGTTTTGGCACCGGCCTGCGGAGTGTCCTCTGCCTCGACGTTCGGCTTGGCCTCGACCGGCGTGGATACCATGGTGGTGATGCCGGCGTTGGCGTTCTCGGGGTCATAGACAACCGTGAGCGAGATGGCGGGCTGCGGCGTCTCGGGTTCCGGCGTCGCCTCGGTAGCGTCTTGATTCGCGGGCTCGTCGGACTGGTCGTCCTCGGCGTTGTCGCCAAAGACATCGCTGTTTTGGAACGCAGGCGTCTCGGGTTGGCCGGCGGTTTCTTCGGCTTTCGACTTGGGAACCTCGTTGAGCTCAACGGCGGCTTCCTGCTCAGCCATGACTTCGGGCTCGGTCGTGGCAGCGATTTCAGTTTCGACCTCTGCCGTTACTTCAGCAGTGACTTCAGCCTCTACCTCGGGCTCGGGCTCCGGAGCGACTTCGGCCACGGACTCGGGCTCGGGACGCTTAACGTGCTTGGGACGCACGGCCTTCAGGTCCTTCTCGCCGCGCTTTTTCTTTTTGTAGGACTGCTTGGCGCCCTTGGCGGCCTTGGGCTTGTCCTCGCCCTTGGCAAGGGCAGCATCCCAGGCCTCATTGGCGATGACGGTGGCATACAGACGTCCGCCCTTAAAGACGGTCAGCTTAATGCAGTCGTCGAGTTCCTCGAGCAGCTCGCGCGTGGACTCGAAGCCCAGGTCATAAGCGGTCATATCGCCAGCGGCGAGTGTCTCCTCGACCTGTGTCATAAACGTTTGCTTGCCGCATCCAATCGCATCGCGCAGCAGGCGATACAGATAGATGTGGTTGCCCAGCGATAGCGTGGGCTTAACTATTGTCTTGCTCATGGCAAATCTCCTCTTTACACACCAAAGCATCTTACCATCGCGCAGGGCTTGCCACCTCGGCGCCCAAAGCAAACGGGCGCGACCGTTGCCGGTTCGCGCCCGTTATACAGGTCGGTTATCTGTGAGAGGCGATCGTGCTTAGTTGCCCGATGTCGTGCCTTGGCTCGAGCTGTCGGATGCCGTGCCGGATGCGGTTCCGCTCGAGCTGTTTGTGTTGCTGTTGTCGGTTGAGCCCGTGCCCGATGCATTGCCGCTCGTCTGGTCACCCGTGCTCTGCTGAGAGCCGTCGGTCGTTTGGCTGGAGTCGGTCGTTCCGGATTGTGTGCCGCCGCTGTTCGAAGAGGAATCGGTGCCTTGCGACTGATCAGGGGTGGTCGAGGAAGAATCGGTGGGTGCGGAGTTGGCCTGTGAGTCGTTCTGCTGGCTTTGCGATTGGCCGGCGCTGTCCGCGTCTTGCTCGGTCGTGCGCGACGAAAGGATTGGCTCGGGGCGCTCGCCCAGACCCTCACCGGCGGTGGTTATAAGGATGGCGCCGGCGCAGGCGATAACCGCGACGATGGCGATGGCGATCGAGAAGATGATGACCTTCTTTTGCGTCTGGCTGCGCTCTTCCGCCGCCTTGGCGCGCAGGCTGTTGGGGGCGACGCGCGCCGTGGTCGCGCGTCCCGCGACCTGACGCATCTCCTGCGTAGTCGCGGCGCCGCCCAGGTGCTCCTCGGCATTAAGCTCAACGGGCTCATAGGCGCCGGCGGGGTAGTCGACGGCGGCGTGCGTACCTTTGAGGGCTTCGGCGCTGGCAGAGATAAAGTGGCGGTAGACCTGCGAGGACACAACGGTGATGACCGAGCTCACGGCGGCACCAATTACTGAACCAGCGATACCAATCTTGGAGGCAAGCGCCACGCTCGTGGCGGCAGCTGCGGCGCCGGCGATGATCTGGGGAATGGAAATGTCATCGAACAGGCCCTTTTTGGGCGCGATGGCCATGGTCTGTCCGATGGAATGGTTCTCGTGCACGCCGTTGTTGAGCGATGCCGGCGTTATGACGCGCGTGCGCGGCGCGTCGGTGTACTTGGTTGTCATACGGGGTCCTCCCGGTGTAAATCTGCTTCGTTTCGTGTAGCCATCAGGGTACCCACCAGATGTGAATCATACGTGACATTTAACAGATACCATCAACTCATCAAGGGGGCCTGCTGTCTTTGGTGCAATAGCTTGATGCTAAACTGGATTTATGTTTGCGAGGTGGTTTACGTGATGTACCCGTATATGACATTCGAAGATGGAACCGAGGTCATTCATTCTGACCTGATTACAGATGGCGATATTGAAAAGGTTATCGTGCATTTTGAGCGACCGACGGCAGAGGGCTTCGACTCCGCTCGTTGTGAGTTGCCTTCCTGTTCGTGGACTGACTGGGAAGGGCATTTTACTCAGAGTGAAAAACGAGCTTTCGAAGAGTGTCTGAGCAAATAATTTAGATTAGTTCGAGTTTAGTTCGAATAAAGAAGCTGAATGCGATGACCTAAAGCGTATGCATTTTTAGTATTAGATGCGTATGAAATGGAGGATGTGAATGGATGAGCTAATAGACTTTAAAAAACGATTTCTCAAGAATGGCGAGCTGGTTTCAATTCCAAAAAAGGAAAGCTATAAAAGAATCATGCTGCTATGGGCCGTCTCTTTCTTTGAATTAAATACAAGTTATACGGAGCTTCAGGTTAATCGTGTGCTGTCACAGCTCTATCCTGATTATGCCGTGTTGAGGCGGTACTTGGTTGATTATGGATTCCTATTAAGGGATGAACGAGGCCTGAAATACGAGGTTAATCGTGATGTTCACGGTATTGAGAGCTAGCCGTCCGGTTCGGGTCCTATATATTGCTAGAGGGATAAGCGAAATAGGCAATTGGTGTGCGAATATTGCTTTGCCAATGCTGATTTACGAGGTAACTCACGATGTTTCTGCAACTGCTTTGATGGTCTGCTGCAGATTTGCCCCCTCTCTGTTTTCAGTTGCGCTCGCGCAGCTGCCTCAGAAGATGGGTATCGGGACACTGCAGGCCATGAGATTGGCAGACTTAATTCGCGCGGGATTATTCGTTTGCTATATTTTTGTTGATAGTAAATGGAGTATGTTTGCTATTACGTGCGCGGTATCGCTTTGCCGAACGGTAGAAATGCCCTGCTTTTACTCGTTGTTAAGAGCCAATACGAATAGTATCAATCGCGACGTAATTAATAATTCGTTTGGGTTCCTGCAGAATTTGATGATGGTTCTGGGGCCAGTTGCCGGCGGTTTTGTTGTCGCTCAATTTGGGGCGGAGGCTGTTCTTGCATTAGACGCGCTTTCTTTTGCCGCGTCGTTCTGGTTGCTGCGAGATGTTCCGTCGGTTATCGAGGTTAATGATAAAGAGGGAATAAGCAAAAATGAAAAAAACAGGACTGCATTTAGTGATCTTAGCGCGAAGCACTTGGCAATTGGTTTCCTATTAATCGATATTTCTAGTGGCGTGGCATTCGGCTCTCTGAATTCTCTTTTGCCAGCTATAGCGCAATTGCAATTTGACTCGTCATCGATACAATACGGATTCCTTCAGAGTAGTCTTACAATCGGACTGTTGTTCGGAAATACAATATACGGTCGTTTAATCAGTGGTTCCGATTGCGTTAAATCATATTGTTTTGTGACGTATCTTGCGCTCGGTGCGTATCTGGCGTTTGGCTATCGCTATGCGTCTGGGATATCGTTTATTTTCCTTTTTATCGTCGGTGCCGGAAACGCCATTCAAGATGTGCTTCTCATAACATCGCTGCAGGATTTGGCGAGAGACGGATCTGAATCGATAAGCCTGTTTTCAATTAGGGAGTCTTTGCAATCGGTTGCTGTTGTTATTTCAACACTTCTTGTTTCGCTGTTCACGAGCATCGCGATGTTCTCAATTCTCGTTACAGGACTTGGTGTATTTTCAATTATGATGGTAGTTGTGTTTCAATTGAATTATTTGCGAAAGATGTGACGTTGATATGCCTAAAACGCTTTTAGTATTTCCCCCAGGATGGAGTCCAGTGGGGCCGTATCTTGCCTTGCCTGTTTTGAAGTCATATCTTCAAGAGGTTGAACAATACAAAGTTGACATTGTTGACTTAAACGTGGAATTTTACGATGACCTCCTATCTTTTAGACATGTCGAAGAGTGCTGTAAAAGGTATCGGGAATCAAAGGATTCGTTTAGTTCGAATGTTCAATTAACAATCGAGTTGATACAAAAGTCGGCACTTAATGTTGACGAGGCAAAAGATATTTTCAGATCGAAGAGATACTTTAATCTAAAAGAAAGACAATATGCTGAAAACATTTTTAGAAATGCACTCTATATCATAAATCACGTCTCATATGGAGTTAAATACACGTTCAACTCCATAGATCTGCCCTATGATTATTATTCGACACCAGAAATAATGAAATCGCTTGCGGATACCTTGCATAATCCGTTTATTTCCTTCTATGAAACTGCCTTTCTTAAGCGTATTCAGAGGGAAAAATTCGAGTTTATTGGGATTTCGGTGAGCGGCTGTTTCCAATTGATTTCTGCAGTTACGTTAGCGAAACTGATTAAGGAAGAATGTCCATCTGTTAAACACGTCTCATTGGGCGGCAATTACATTACTCGTTTAGCAGATGACTGCATGAAAGAATGGCATCCCTTTTTTGAATACATTGATTCGATAATGATGTATGACGGCGAAGAGCCGCTTGCACGTCTTCTTGAGGCTCTTGACTCTGGTGATGACAATCTCGACTGTGTTCCAAACCTTTGCCATGCTAAAGGTGGAAAGATATATAAAAACCATCGGATTGAGCAAACATTTATCAACGATACAGTTCCCGATTTCGATGGCTTCGCCCTTTCTAAATACTTCATGCCTGAGTTAATATTGCCGGTTTATTCCTCTAGGCAGTGTTTTAATCATTGCGCCTTCTGCACCATTCCCGGTGCTACCGGTGGTTGTTACCGAAAGATGCCTATATCGAGAGTATTTGAAATAATGTGTCGGTTAAATGAAAAATACGGCACGAGAGTTTTCTCTTTTGTGGATGAAACATTCGAAGGCAAAAGAATGGAGCAACTCGCGGATGAAATAAACGCATCGGGAAAAACGTTTTTCTGGCATGGAGAAACGAGGTTCTCTCCAACCCTAAGTACAGAAGTTTTTAACAAGATATACCAAAGTGGATGTAGGCAGATTCAGTTTGGCCTCGAGTCATACAACCAAAGAGTTCTTGATCTAATGAAGAAGAACACGAGAGTTGATTGGATTGATCGCAATGTCCATGATTGTCTCAATGCGGGTATTCCTGTTCATCTATTTTTTATGATTGGCTTTCCGACCGAAACTAAAGAAGAGGCTCTGAACACCTTAGCTTATACAGAGAATGTTTTGAATTATTCAAAACAGGTATGTGGTGTTCCATATTCCACGAGAGGATTTACGAATTTTGGTCTCGTTATGGGGTCGGATGTTTGGAATCATCCCGATAAGTATGGTGTCTCTGTAATGCCGAAGTCCCAATATGAGGATTTGCGCCTCGAAGTGGATTATGTTTCAGGCACTGGTTTAACTTTAAATGAAGCAAAATCCTTATCTGATGAGCATCATATTGATTTTTATATGCAAGAGGTCATAAACGGTAGCGACACAATTGACTTGCCCCAGCGGCTTCATATTTCAGAGGTGACCTGGATCCTAGATTCTATTCACGCTGTCAGGTATAAGGGACATTTGACCAAAGTAAAGCGACGGCTAACTAGTCTAAATCCAGCTGATCGAATCTGGCTGGATTCCAAGACCTCTGTCGTGCTCGTTGAGCCATTTGCCTACTTCTATAATTCTGAATACCATCATGTCTATGCTGTTTCCCAGTTGGTATACCTTAAGTTGGCCCGTTTATTGGAGGCCGATTGTAGCATTTCTCTTATTCTTGATCAGGGCGACCTCGAGCTGACAAGGGCGATAGAAGAACTGTTGCATTATGGATTGCTGAATACAAATATCGATGCCGATTATGTAATGCACGATAACGGTTTTCAATTGGTTAAAAGTTCGTTTGTTAAAGAAGTCGGACGCTCAAAAGAGGGGTTAAGAGTACTGCTGAGTTGTGCCACCCATAGAATGTGTGCGGTTAATGATTTTTCGTTCGCTTTGCTTTCGTTGTTTGAAAAGCCGATTACTAAGAACGAGGTGCGCGACATTTTGAAAAAAGAGGGACTATCGACAAACGAGGAGCAATTAAACAAGTTGGTTGATAATTGCATGAAAGCAGATATACTACAATTGATTAGATAGAGGAGGTTTCTGCATGGACGTTATTAACAAAGATCTCTTGGAGCAACTGAAAGAGTCTCAGGAAGAGGGCGTCGTGGTAGAAGTGTTCGACTTTGAGGACTACATGGATAAATTCTGCCATTAGTTTCGGAATTAACTTGCCTCGCTTAAAGGAGAAGTCGATTATCGATTTCTCCTTTTTTAATTAAAGATATTTTTGGAATACATGCTCTTAGCACAGGTTGGCGTCTCAGTAAACTGAGAGGTTGCTTTGGCTAGTTAGAGATATGTGAACGTCCGTTAGACTGAATCTCAGGGTAGAAGGGGCCTCCAGTGTCCAGATCAACAAGGCAATGCTGCGTTTCGGCTAATAAGAACGATGGCTTTTTGCGTGTGGCGGCGGCGTCGCCGTGGATTCGCGTGGCCGATGTCGAGGGCAATGCCGAGGTTGCGCTGGCGGCTGTTCGCGAGGCTACCGAGCGCGGCGTTCGCGCGCTGGCGCTGCCCGAGCTTAACCTGACCGGCTATACCGCGGCCGACCTGTTCCATAACCGCACACTGCTGCATGCCTGCGAGGCGGCGCTTGAGTTTATCCTCGATGAAACCCGTGAGCTGCCGATCGTCTTTACCGTCGGCCTTCCCGTTGCGGTGGCCGAAAACATCTACAACTGCGCGGCCGTGTGCTGTGCGGGCGAGCTTTTGGGCCTTACGGCTAAGAAATATTTGCCCAACTACGGTGAGTTTTATGAGCGCCGCTGGTTTGCTCCGGCGCCTGCGGATCCCGTGTGGGTTGAATTTGCCGGTCAGGGTCCGGTCCCGCTGGGTTCGGGGCTTGTCTACCGTTGCTGTGACGAGGGCGCCGAGGACCTGGTGCTGGGCGTTGAGGTCTGCGAGGACCTGTGGGTGCCGGCGCCCCCTTCGACCGAGATGGCGCTTGCCGGTGCGACGGTGATTCTCAACCCGTCGGCTTCGGACGAGATTATCGGTAAGGCAGACTATCGCCGCAGCCTCATCTCCAATCAGAGTGCGCGCCTGTACTGTGCCTATGCGTATGCAGACGCGAGCGAGGGCGAGTCCACGACCGATATGGTCTTTGCGGGCGAGAACCTCGTCTACGAAAACGGCTCCAAGCTCGCCGCGACCAAGCTGCTTACCTGCGACATGGCCATCGCCGACGTCGATCTTGACCGCCTAGTTGCCGAGCGCCGTCGTTCGACGACGTGGACGCGCGCGGACGATGCGCCGGAGGCCACGGCCGTTGAGTTTTCGTTTGAGGGCGTGTTGGCCGAAGAGCCTGTCCTGCGCGATGCCTGCGATATCGACCGCGTTTTCCCGCGCGCGCCCTTTGTACCGGCCGACCATGGTGACCTGGCCGAGCGTTGCGAGACCATCCTCGACCTGCAGACCGCGGGCCTCAAGACCCGTCTTGCCCATACGGGTACCAAGGCGGCTGTCATCGGTCTTTCAGGCGGTCTGGACTCCACGCTGGCGCTGCTTGTGACCGTGCGTGCCTTCGATGCGCTGGGGCTGCCGCGCACGGGTATCACGGCGGTTTCCATGCCTGGCTTTGGCACGACGCATCGCACTAAGTCGAATGCCGAGTCGCTCGCTCGCGACCTGGGCGTGAGCTTCCGCGAGGTTTCGATCCACGCGGCTGTGGAGCAGCACTTCAAGGACATTGAGCACGATCCGACCGTGCAGGACGTGACCTACGAGAACAGCCAGGCCCGCGAGCGTACGCAGATTCTGATGGATCTGGCCAACCAGGCTGGCGGTTTTGTCATCGGCACGGGCGACCTGTCGGAGCTGGCGCTCGGCTGGGCTACCTATAACGGCGACCACATGAGCATGTACGCCGTCAACGCGAGCGTGCCCAAGACGCTTGTGCGCCATCTGGTGCGCTATGCGGCCGATGTCTTTGGCGGGCGTATTGCCGAGGTCTTGCTCGATATCCTCGATACGCCGGTGTCCCCCGAGCTCCTGCCGCCCACGGGCGACGGCGAGATTGCGCAGAAGACTGAGGACCTGGTGGGCCCGTACGAGCTGCACGACTACTTCCTCTACTACCTGCTGCGTTTTGGCTTTGAGCCGGGCAAGATCTACCGCATGGCG
This sequence comes from uncultured bacterium, assembly GCA_905215065.1. Lineage (GTDB taxonomy): Bacteria > Actinomycetota > Coriobacteriia > Coriobacteriales > Coriobacteriaceae > Collinsella. The sequence continues at coordinate 106,445 of CAJMOF010000008.1, forward strand.
CTCAAGAGCTTCGAGGGCGTCTACGACGTCAAGACCATTCACACGTGGCTACGCACGTTCTACCGTCGCTTCTTTGCCCAGCAGTTTAAGCGCAGCTGCCTGCCCGATGGCCCCAAGGTGGGCTCGGTCACGCTCAGCCCGCGCGGCGATTGGCGCATGCCGAGTGACGCCAGCTCGCGCCTGTGGCTCGCCCAGATTGACGCGCTCAATCCGATGGACTAAGGTTGCCAAATTGAACCAAAACAGCGGGTGCAAGCGTTACACTTTTGCAATCTGATGGCCCGTATCGCGCGGCGCTCTTGTCGGAGCGCCGCGTTTTTCATATCGAAAGGTGGCACCATGCAGGCATCGCAGCGTCTCGACCGCTTTGGCGCGGAGGTCTTCGCCTCGCTCAACAACAAACTGCTTGCGCTGAAGGCTCAGGGCAAGACCATTTACAACATGAGCGTGGGCACGCCCGACTTTAAGCCGTACGACCACGTGGTCGAGGCGCTCACGCAAGCGGCCCAGGACCCCGAGATGTGGAAGTATGCCCTGCGCGACCTGCCCGAACTCAAGCAAGCCGTGTGCGATTACTATGAGCGCCGCTTTGGCGTTTCGGGCATTACGCCGTCTATGGTGCAGTCGTGCAACGGCACGCAGGAGGGCGTGGGCCATTTGGGCCTGGCCCTGCTCGATCCGGGTGACACCATTTTGGTTCCCGATCCGTGCTACCCGGTCTTTGAGGCGGGCGCCAAGATTGCCGATGCCAAGCTCGAGTACTATCCGTTGGTCGCCGAGCATAATTACCTGCCCTATGTGGCGGGCATCGATCCCGAGGTGGCCGATCGTGCCAAGTATATGATCGTGTCGTTGCCCGCCAACCCGGTCGGCTCGGTGGGCACGCCCGAGGTCTACGAGGAGATCATCGCTTTCGCCCGCGAGCACGACCTGCTCATCGTCCATGACAACGCGTACTCCGACATCGTGTTCGACGGCGAGCCGGGCGGAAGCTTCTTGCAGTATCCTGGTGCGCTTGAGGTGGGCGTGGAGTTCTTCTCGCTTTCCAAGTCGTTTAACGTTACCGGTGCGCGTATCGGCTTTTTGGTCGGCCGCGAGGACGTGGTCTCTGCCTTTGCCAAGCTGCGCGGCCAGATCGACTTTGGTATGTTCTTCCCGATCCAGAAGGCTGCTATCGCCTGCCTGAACGGTCCGCGCGATGAGGTCGAGGCGCAGCGTCTGAAGTACCAGGAGCGCCGCGATGCCCTGTGCGACGGTCTTGAGGGCTTGGGCTGGGAGCGTCCCAACGCGCATGGCTCTATGTTTGTGTGGGCCAAGCTTCCCGGTGGTCGCACCGATTCCATGGCGTTTTGCGAGGAGCTTATGGAGAAGGCCGGCGTTGTGGTGACGCCGGGCGCGAGCTTTGGTCCTTCGGGTGAGGGGCATGTGCGCATGGCGCTGGTCCTGCCGCCCGATCAGATCGCTTTGGCTGTCGAGGCCATTCGCGAGGCGGGCCTGTATTAGAAAGCTATTCCGCTCGTCAATAGCTCGAAACCGATTTCGTGCAGTTATTTTACGAATCCTGCAAACAATTTCGGTAAACGGTCGATTTTTGGCTGCGAATAGGAGCATAATCAAAGTCCCGATTGGATGTATTGGGATTACGGCAAGCCGCTCGGGTCGTTCCCGGGCGGCTTGTTTGTGGAGAGAGATGGGAGTTTCTAATGGTTAACGAGAAGAAGGTCGCTATTGTCGGCTGCGGTTTCGTTGGTTCGTCTTCGGCGTTCGCGCTGATGCAGAGTGGTCTGTTCTCCGAGATGGTCCTCATCGACGTGGACAAGAACCGCGCCGAGGGTGAGGCCCTGGATATCGCGCACGGCATGACGTTTGCCGAGCCGATGAAGATCTACGCCGGCGATTATTCCGATGTCGCCGACGCCGCCATGATCGTCGTCACCGCTGGCGCTGCCCAGAAGCCCGGTGAGACTCGCCTGGACCTGGTCAACAAGAACGTCAACATCTTTAAGTCCATCATTCCCGAAATTAAGAAGTCTGGCTTCGACGGCATTCTGCTCATTGTCTCCAACCCGGTCGATGTTCTGACCTATGCCGCCATCAAGATGTCCGGCCTGCCCGAGGGCCATGTCATCGGCTCCGGCACCGTGCTCGACACTGGCCGTCTGCAGCAGATGCTTGGTGCCCACGTCGAGGTTGACCCGCGCGATGTCCAGGCCTATGTCATGGGTGAGCACGGCGACTCTGAGTTTGTCGCTTGGTCCAGCGCCCAGGTTGCCGGCGTGCCGCTGAACACTTTCTGCGAGCTTCACGGTCATCTGGAGCATGAGGCTGCCGAGAAGCGCATCGCCGAGGACGTCAAGAACTCCGCCTACACCATCATCGAGAAGAAGCACGCCACCTACTATGGCGTCGCCATGGCCGTCAAGCGCATCTGCACCGCCGTCATGCGCGATGAGCAGACCGTTCTGCCCGTCTCCTCGCTCATGGTGGGCGAGTATGGCCTGTCCGATCTTGCCATCTCCATGCCGACGGTCGTTGGCCGCGACGGCGTCGTCTGTCGCGTCCCCGTGCCGCTGAACGATGACGAGCAACATGAGCTCACCGCCTCCGCCAAGGCCCTCAAGGATATCATCGACAGCGTCGACTTCTCCTGCTAAATCAAGCTCGCTAGAGCGAAAAGCTACAATGAAGGCGTCCGGGTCCACACGGCCCGGGCGCCTTTTTGGTGCAAAGTAACCTGACCCCAATGCACCATAGTTGCCCCAATGCACCATAGTTGATGGGAGGGCCATGTCGGATTCGCCTAATTTTTTAACCTATGCCCAGACGGCGTTTGATCCGTTTGAGGAGAGGCCGTTCTGCGCGGTGGATAGCCTCGTCTTTGCGTGGTTGTCCTATTTGCGTTTGCCGGGTGATATGGCGGAGCTGACGAACTGGCAGGGCCTAGACGTACGCGAGCTGCTGCGTGCCGAGTGCTACCGGGACATGATTGACGACTTGTGGGACCCGGAGGGGAGCAAGGCCTTGCTGGAGGCCGTGGCAGCAAGTCCTCGCTACCGTGGCGTGCACGTTTGCGGCTATCGTGCCGTGAGCGATGTGGTGGCGACAGAGCAGTTTGCAGCCATGGCGTTCCGGTTTCCGGCGGGGTTTAGCTATCTTTCCTTCCGGGGGACCGACAGCACGATTGTGGGCTGGAAAGAGGACTTTAACATGGCGTTCCGGTATCCTGTGCCGGCCCAGGAATCCGCGGCGCGTTATGTGGACGAGGCGGCGGATGCGATTGACGGGCCGCTTTTGTGCGGAGGTCATTCCAAGGGTGGAAACCTTGCGGTGTACGGTGCGGCGATGTGCTCCGATGTCGCCCGTGCGCGAATCGAACAGGCGTATTCCCATGATGGTCCGGGTTTCGTCGAGGAGTTTCTGAACGGCAACGCCTTTGCCGATCTTTCCGGTCGAATCGACAAGACGCTACCTCGGTCGTCGATCTTTGGCATGATGTTCGAGACGCAGGAGGACTATGCCATCGTTGAGAGCACCGAGTTCAGCCTGCTGCAGCACAATCCCTTTAGCTGGGTGGTTGATGGTCGCGACTTCGTGTACTGTGAGCGCCTGTCCGCCGGTGCTCGATACGTTGATGGCTCCATTCGCGAGATGCTGCTTGCAGTTTCGCCTAGCGAGCGCGAGCGTTTTGTAGATGCGTTGTTCTCCGTGTTTGAGGCTACGGGTGCTGAGCGGTTTGCGGATATCGCTGGGAATCTGCGCGAGAGCCTGCCCGCGATGCTCCAGGCTGCGCAAGGGTTTGACAAGGATACGCGACGCTTTGTCTCGCAGACCATCGTGGCAATTCTTAAGTGTGCGCTGCTGCCTAAACGTCCCGAGTTCAGCGTGCCTTCTAGTGGTAAGAGCCTGGCAGAACAGCTCGAGGTATGGCAGTCCGAGCTCCTGCGCTAGCCATTGGTGCAAAGCAACCTGTCCCCGATGCACCAATCTTCGATGCGCCTGGGGCGGGCTCGACCGCTATACTGGTTCGTGCTCAATTCAATCTAGAACGGAATGCCGTATATGAAAATCAATCATGCGATTCTGCATATCCTGGACTTTGACTCTGCCGTCAACGTTATGAGCCAGCGCGAGCTCGATATCGAGAGCCGTACCGTGCGCAACTTCGTGACCACGCATCTGCGCCGCGCACGTACCTCGGCCGACAATAAACGCGCCGCGTTTGCCGAGAACTCTGCGTTTGGCGGCGAGCTCAAGGGCTATTTCTTTGGCGAGCGCGAGTTCGTAGACCTGTCGCAGCAGATTGCGGAGTTCATTTCCTCCGAGCTTACCAAGGCCGAAAAAGCCGAGTCCACCGATGTGCTCGTGGCCGACTTTGACGACGATGAGGATGCCCGCTGGTTTGCCGTGATGCTGCTGGGCTCCAAGCAGGCCTTTATGCACGAGGTGGGCCGCGAGGAGGGCGAGGTACGCAACGACATCGCGCGCCACTATGCTATCCTGCCGAATCCTTCCCAAAAGGTGCCAAGCTATGCCATCGTGCGCGCGAGCACCATGGAGATCGGCTACGTGGACAAGAAGCGCAAGATTGCCGGCGAGGACCGTATGCTTATCCCCGATGGCCTGCTGCAGTGCGACACGGGCGTATCGGGCAAGGAGGTCATCGACACCGTGACGCGTGTGGTCGAGGAAGTCGCCGAGGAGCACGGCGCCAACACGGCCGTGGCGCTCGCCAAGGTTAAGGCCGCTGTGGCCGAGAAGGTCGAGGATGACGAGGAGCTTCCGCCCTGGGATATCGTCGATGAGGTCTTTGAGGACGAGCCGGTCATCAAGGAAAGTGTGCGCGCGGCACTGACCGAGGAGAAGGTTCCCGAGCGCGTTCCCGTGGAGCGCAAACAGGTCGAGCGCGCGGCGGTGCGCAATCATAAGATTCGTACCGATACGGGCATCGAGATCAGCTTCCCGGCCGAGATGGGTTCGAACTCCGAGTACATCGAGTTTGTCAACGAACCCAACGGCCTCATCTCCATCGAGCTCAAGAATATCGGCAGCATCGAGAACCGATAAGTTGCGTTACGCCTGCAGCGAGAAAGCGAAGGCCGAAGCCCCCTTGGAGCTTCGGCCTTTTTGTTTAGGGCTGAATTGCCTTACAGGTTGAGCATACGTCAGCGAAAACGCCCCTAGGCGAGCAAGGTGACGTGAAAGAGGAGGGAAGCGTACTTCGGTACGCGACCGACGATTGAACGTCAGATTGCCGCCTAGGGGCGTTTGCAGCTTCGAGCCATTGCGCGGTTTGGTAAAACCGCGTAACAATTACAGCTGGCGCAGGCCTTCTTCGAGGCCAGTCTTGCTGTCGGTCTGGGCGTCGCGCATCTTGATAACGCGGGCGGGGACACCGGCCACGACGGCACCGGCGGGGATGTCCTCGACGCATACGGCACCGGCGGCCACGACGGCGCCCTTGCCCACGCGCACGCCCTCCAGGACCACGGCGTTGGCGCCGATCATGACATCGTCCTCGACGATGACGGGCGTGGCACTGGCGGGCTCCACGACGCCTGCCAGTACGGTGCCGGCGCCGATGTGGCAGTTCTTGCCCACGGTGGCGCGGCCGCCCAGCACAGCGCCCATATCAATCATGGAGCCTTCGCCAATGACGGAGCCGATGTTGATGATGGCGCCCATCATGATGACGGCGCGGTCGCCGATCTCGACGCGGTCACGGATGATCGCGCCCGGCTCGATGCGGGCGTTGATGCCCTTGAGGTCGAGCATGGGCACGGCGGAGTTGCGGCAGTCGTTCTCTACGTCGTAGTAGTCGATGGAGTCGGCGTTAGCGTCGAGGATTGCCTTGAGCTCGTCCCAGTCGCCAAAGACGGTCTTGCCACGGCGGCCGCCGTAGACGTGCGCATCGCCCCAGGCAACCTTTATGCCGGGCTTCTCGCGCACATACAGCTTGACGGGCGTCTTTTTGGGCGCGGTGGCGATGTAGTTGATAATCTCCTGGGCATCCATCTCAGCTGCGTTGCTCATATGCTGTTTCTCCTTTGGGTGGATTTGGTTGATACCTGGTTAGGCAAACATGACCTGGTCGAAGGTGTAGAAGCCAGGGTCGCGGACGACGAGCTTTTGAGCGGCGGCCAGAGCGCCGTTGACAAAAATCTGGCGGCTCGTGGCGCGATGGCTAAGCGTGATTTCCTCGTCCTGGCCGAAAAAGCTCACCTCGTGCACGCCGGCGACGGTGCCGCCGCGCAGCGAGTGCATGCCGATTTCCTTGGGATCGCGAACGCCGCACATGCCCTCGCGACCGTAGACGGGATGATAGCCAGCCTCTGGCTCGGCCTCGACCACGGCGTCGAGTAGCAGCTTGGCGGTGCCGCTGGGAGCGTCGACCTTTTGGTTGTGGTGCGTCTCGACAATCTCGCAGTCAAAGCCGGGCAGCTCACGCGTGGCTTGGGCCACTAGGTGACGCAGGGCGGCGATGCCGATAGAGTAGTTGCCCGAGTGCATGACGCGGGCATTCTGGCCCAGCTCGCGCAGGCGGTCCATCTGATCGGGTGTGTAGCCCGTGGTGCCCGAGACCAACGCGGCGCCTGTACGCTCGACATAGGCGACGACGGCATCGAAGGTCACGACGTTCGAGAAGTCGATGATGACGTCGGCTGCCGGGGCGCTCTCGAGCTCGGACAGGTCAAAACCGATCTGGGCCACGATATCAAAAACGGGCTGCCCGGAGGCGTCGGCAATGCCTTCGGCGGTAGTGCGGATGAGCGAGCCCATGCGGCCCGTTCCCATAATGACGGTCTTAATCAAGCAGACCAGCTCCCTTCAGAGCATCGGTAAGTGCGGAACGCGTGTCGTCTGCCATGGGGCACAGCGGCATGCGATAGTTTGCCTCGATCATGCCCATCTGGGCGAGGGCTTCTTTGACGGGGATGGGGTTGACCTCGCTAAAGAGGGCGTTGATGAGCGGCTGGCCGGCAATCTGGATATCGCGGGCGCGCTCCACGTCACCGTCCAGATAGGCGCGGCACATGTCGTGCACGAGCTGCGGCTGAATGTCTGCCCACACGCTGATGGTGCCCGAGGCGCCCAGGCTCATGAGCGGCACGGTGAGCGCGTCTTCGCCCGAGTACATGCGGAAGTCATCGGACAGCAGGTGGGCGATCTTGGCCGCGTAGGCGACGTTGCCCGAGGCTTCCTTAATGCCCATGATGTTGGGGTGCGCGGCCAAGCGCTCTACGTTGCGCACGCTGATGCCGCAGCCGCAGCGGCCGGGGATGTTGTACAGGATGCAGGGGATATCTACGGCATCCGCGACGGTCTTAAAGTGCTGGTAGATGCCCTCCTCGTTGGACTTGTTGTAGTAGGGGGTAATGAGCAGCAGGCCGTCGGCGCCCAGGCCTTGGTAGGTGAGCGACTTGGTGAGCATGGTTTGCGTGGAGTTGGAGCCCGAGCCGGCGATGACGGGGACGCGGCCTGCAACCTGCTTGACCACGGCGGCGACAACGGAGTTGTCCTCGTCGTCGGTCATCGTGGCACTCTCGCCGGTGGTGCCCAGGGTGAGGATGGCGTCGGTGCCATTTTGCAGGTGGAAATCGATAAGGCGCTCGAGCGCGTCAAAGTCGACGCTGCCGTCCTTTTTAAACGGCGTAACAAGGGCGACGATCGAGCCCTCGAGATTGCGGATGTCCATGTTCTTCTCCTTCGCTTCCGCGATCTGGATGCGTTTGTTCCACTGAGCGGCGACGGCCAGGCGTTCGTCCTGGGCGCGGCGACGGGCGCTTTCGGCACGCGACTTGGCCAGCAGCTCTCGGCCGCACGGCAGCACATCGAGTGTGGCAAAGTAATCGCCCGGGCGCTCAGCACGGCGGATGAGGTCGGCCGAGCCATCGGGGCGCAGCAGCACCTCGGCGGAGCGCAGACGGCCGTTGTAGTTGTAGCCCATGGAGTAGCCATGCGCGCCGGTATCGTGGATCACGAGCAGGTCGCCCATGTCGATATGCGGCAGCTCGCGATCGATGGCGAACTTATCGTTGTTCTCGCATAAGTTGCCCGTGATGTCGTACGTGTCCGTGACGGGTGCCGCAGTCTTGTCGGCGCCACCCGGCTGGCCCATCACCGTAATGTGGTGGTAGGCACCATACATGGCAGGGCGGATCAGATCGACGGCGCTTGCGTCGACACCGATATAGTCCTTGTAGATTTGCTTCTCGTGGATGGCCTTGGTGACCAGGCAGCCGTAGGGGCCCATCATAAAGCGGCCCATCTCGGTGCGGATGGCCACATCGCCCATGCCGGCGGGAACCAGGATCTCGTCGTATGCCGCGTGCACTCCCTCGCCGATGGCGTGAATGTCGTTGGCCTGCTGCTCGGGCAGGTAGGGGATGCCGACGCCGCCGGATAGATTGATGAAGGCGACGTGTGCGCCGGTCTCGCGCTCCAGGCGCACTGCAAGCTCAAAGAGGATGCGCGCAAGCTTGGGGTAGTAGTCGTTGGTGACGGTGTTGCTGGCAAGGAATGCGTGGATGCCAAAGTCCTCAGCGCCCTTGGCCTTGAACATGCGGAAGGCCTCGAAGAGCTGCTCGGTGGTCATGCCATATTTGGAGTCGCCCGGGTTGTCCATGATGCCGTTGGAGAGCTGGAACAGGCCGCCCGGATTAAAGCGGCAGCTGACCGTCTTGGGGATGGGCCCTGCGACGCGCTCAAAGAACTCGATGTGGCTGATGTCGTCAAAGTTGACGATGGCGCCCAGCTTGTCGGCGAGCTCAAAGTCGGCAGCTGGCGTGTCGTTAGACGAGAACATGATGTCGTGTCCCGTGATGCCCAGCGAGCGGGCAATCATGAGCTCGGTATAGCTCGAGCAATCGCAGCCGCAGCCGTATTCGTTGAGAATGGAGATGAGCGCCGGGTTGGGGTTGGCCTTGACGGCAAAGTATTCCTTAAAGCCCGGGTTCCATGCAAAGGCGTCGCGCACTTCTTGCATGTTGCGGCGGATGCCCGCCTCGTCGTATAGATGAAACGGCGTGGGGAACTGCTCGACGATATGCTCGAGCGTTACCTTGTCCACAAACGGCTGTTTGGCCGCATATGCCTCGTTGGGGGTCAATGCCATGTCCCGTAAACCTCGCTATCCAGACGGCGCCATCTGCGCATCGAATCCGCATAGCGTGGACCCAATGTCCGGATAGCGCTCCCGCATTGCTGCAGACAGTCCTGCGGGTGTTTCCCGCAGGCCCACCAGGTTGTTCGTGCCCGAAAAACCCAGTTCGGCGGGTTTCGCCTCCCCACGGGGTCAAAGCCTGCCGGCTCGCCCGCGGTTCTTCGTGCCCGCGCCTCTATCAAGTGGTAAAGACCCTACCACGTTGCACTTTACCAAACAAGAGTATTCGTATATAACGTTTAAAAAATGCAAGGATATGCTGGAAATAAGGGTGTAGCAATCTTGCGGCACAATAGATGGCAACCGACGCGCACCCATGAAAGGAACCTCTATGACCGAGCTCCAAGAACTCCGTCGTTATCGTCGCGACCTGCACCGCATTCCGGAGCTCGACTTCGATCTTCCGCAGACTATCGCCTATATTGAGGGCGTGTTGGCGCCGCTCGCCTGCGAGGTGACCCATCCGTGTCCCAGCTGCGTCTGCGCCTTCTTCGATGCCGGCACGGGCGCCGTGCATGCCACGGCGATTCGCGCCGACATGGACGCCCTGCCCATCGCGGAGGCAACGGGCGCGGCCTTTGCCTCGACGCATCCCGGTAAGATGCATGCGTGCGGTCACGATGGTCACATGGCCATGGCGCTTGCGGCGGCAACCTTCGTCGACCGTACGATCCGTGAGCAGCCGGGCGCCATTAAGCGCAATGTGCTCTTTGTGTTTCAGCCGGCCGAGGAGACGACTGGTGGCGCCAAGACGGTGTGCGAGAGCGGCGTATTCGAGCGCTACGGGGCGGATCGCATCTTTGGCTTCCACGTATGGCCCGATTTGCCCGCCGGCACGTTGGCGAGCTGTTCCGGTCCGCTGCTGGCGCGCTCAAGCGAGACGCACGTGCACATTCACGGGACAAGCATCCATATCGCCAAGACCTACGGCGTTCCCGTAAACGAATCGCACGATGCCGCGTTGGCGGCAGCGAAGTTTTTGGTTGCCGAGCGCGAGCTGATGGACGAGCTGGGCACCGACGAGCCCTGTATCGGCAAGTTTGGCCTGCTGCAGGCCGGTACCGTCTGCAATGCGGTGGCGGGGGAGGCCCATGTTGCCGGCAGTCTGCGCGTGTTTACGGACGACATGTTCGACCGTGCGCGTGAGGGCGTGCGCCGTGTACTCGACGAGGCATGCGCTGCAACGGGCTGCACGTACGATCTCGACTTTGCCGAGGGCTATCCGCCGGTCGATAACGACCCCGAGTTATTTGGCAGCGTCGCGCCTGCCTTGCCCGAGCTGCAGCTCGTGGACGAGCCGCTGCTGATTGCCGAGGATTTCGCGTTCTATCAGCGCCATCTGCCGGGCGTGTTCTTCCTGCTGGGCACGGGCGTGCCGGAGGGACAAGAAAACCCGAGCGATTCGGATGGCTGCCCTGCCTATGCCACAAGCGCCCTGCATACCGATACCATGCTCTTTGACGAGGAAATCCTACTCAAAGGCCTCGATGTCTACAAACGACTGCTTGTGATGGAGTGACGATGAGGCGACGTCGGCAATCAGCCGTATATAGTCCGGGTGGATGCGGGTGCGGTTTGCTGCTGCTTCCGGTCATCGCTGTGAGCATTGGCGTGATGTTTGCGCTTGCCGGGCTGGCCGCAGCGGCACTCGTGTTGCTGATTGTGGCCATCGGCGTGACGGTCTGGCTGTGCCGCTCTCGCGAGCAACGCCGTGCCGATGGTAAAACCGATGTTGGATGGACCATCTTTTTAGTCGTCGCCTACCTATTGAGCATCAGCTATTTAGTTTTCTTTATCCTGTTGCTTGTGAGTACCTTTACCGGGGAATCCGTCACGTTGGGTTGATGCACTGCCAGCAGACGGTTGCGCAAAGTGCGTTTGCTCGGCGTTCGGATAACCGCATTGGCCGTTTACCGCAACTTTAGCTCTCAGCTAATGAATTCAAGTTTAATCCTTCCTACGATGTGCTGTGTGCCGGCACGGTAGCCGGATAGATGGAAGGATGCATGATGAAAAAGCTCGAAAACGAAGTGCTGCTGAGCCGTCGCGCTGCACTTGGCGCATTCGCCACTGTTGCCTTGGGGACTGCCAGTCTTCTTGCCGGTTGCGGTAGCGATAAGACGACCGTCACCGAGGACGCCGGCGACGCAGATAAGAAGGAGGAGTCGAAAAAGGAAGAGCAGCCTACGACCGACCTGGCCGTCGGCACGTCTGTTACCACGGCTGCCGGTCTTTCCGTTACTGTCGATTCCGTGCAGACCGGGCTTACCAATTTTGACGGTTCGACCATGACGGGCATTCACGTCACGTACGTCAACAATGGCGATGAGGGCGCGGATTACAATGTCTACGACTGGAAGGGCGAGGACGCCAACGGCGCCCAGCAGAACCAAGGCTATTACAGCGAAGGCTCTGACGAGCTGCAGTCTGGCACCCTTGCCGCCGGCGGCTCCGTTGCGGGCAATATTTACTTTGACGGCGACATCAAGAAGGCCCTGTATTTTGCCAACATGCTCGAAAAGACCGTGACTGCTAGCTGGGTGCTTGCTTAGCGTGTTGATGCCGTTGGGTCGTTTGGAGGTGAGGCCGCGTGCCCGATAAAAAGCTGACGGACGAGTTGCTCAACGAGCTTCTTGATGCGCCAAGTATCGATGGCTATATCAAGGAACACGACTTTGCCGCCCCGTCGCTTTCGGATTACTTAAAGCAGTTGCTGCAAGAGAAGGGGCTCGAGCGTTCGCGCGTGGTGCGTATGGCCGACCTCAACGAGACTTTTGGCTATCAGATCTTTACCGGTTCGCGCAATCCGAGCCGTAATAAGGTGCTGCAGATTGCCTTTGCGATGGCGTTGACGCTCAAGGAGACCAACCGCGCTCTGACAGCTGCCGGGGTAAGCGTCCTCAACTGCAAGGACCGTCGCGATGCAATCATTATCTTTTGCATCGACCGTGGCTGTAGCCTCCAAAAGGTCAATAAAGAGCTGTATCGCTTTGGCGAGGAAACGGTGAGTTAGTGGCCGATGGCTGAGCCGGCGGTGTCACCAGAACAACCATGCAAACGAACGGGGTGCGGACAACATGGGGTGTCCGCGCCCTGCGTTATGATGGACGCTATGGATACTCAGAGCCCAACATATTCCGATGATGAGCTGACTGCTTCGCTTGTCGAGCATTTGGCGTCGCTCGACCGCGATGACAGCTATCGTGTGGAGCGCGTGCTCAAGCTCTCGGATGTCGAGACGACCGAACTCGTCTATTTTGAGGGCTCTGGTGGCGGGTCTCTCGGCCCCTTTGTCCGCAAGCGCATCGATGCTTCGGTGCAGATTGGCGGAGCATATGAGCGCCTGTTTGTGGCCCAGCGCGCCGGTCGTCGTTTTGAGCACTTGCCCCGAATCGTCGATTGCCGCCGTGTGGGCGACGAGCTCGACGTGGTGATGGAGTATGTCGAAGGCGAGACACTCGAGGCGTTGGTGGGACGCTTGGGGGCGACGCCCGATTATGCCCGCGGGCTGTATCCCGTTTTGTGTGAAGCGGTGGGCGAGCTGCATGCTGGTTTTGCAGCTGCGGGGGAGTCGGGGGTACCGGTAATCCACCGCGACCTTAAACCCTCGAACATCATCGTATCGGGCGTGAGGTATGCGGCCGATGCTGGCATGACCTTCTCGTCGCTGGTGATTATCGACCTGGGAATCGCGCGGGTGTGGCGTGACGGGGCCGATGCCGACACGGTTAAGTTTGGAACGCGACTCTATGCGCCACCCGAGCAATATGGTTTTGGGCAGACGAGCGTGCGCAGCGATGTCTATGCGCTCGGCGCGCTTCTGTTCTTTTGTCTGACGGGGGCTGACCCTAAGCCGGGTCAGAATATGCGCGAGCAATGCGAGGCGTGCGACGTCCCCGCGGCGCTGGCTGATGTCATTTGCATGGCCATGGCGCTCGATCCGGCCAAGCGCTTTGCAAGTGCCGAGGCGCTCGGACACGCTGCGCGCGCGGCATACGGGCTGTGTCTGCCTGAGCCTGGCTCGAATAGCACGACGGCGCCTTCAATGGCGCAGGCTGCTCCGCAAATGGCGCCGTCTTCCGGGCGGCGGCCCAAGGAAGTCTCTTCGGTGACTCCTCGCCGCAAGAGCCTGCTTTCACGGATCCCGGAACCCATTGGGCGTATATGGAACGGCATGATCTATGCGGCAACCTTGCTGCTACTGGTCGGAAGCCATTTTGCCGTATTCCAGCCCACGGGAGCCAACCGCAGCTATCCAACGTGGTTTTTGGCCCTTGAGTATTTTCTTATGGTCGATGGCATGGTGGTGCTCATCTCGTTTGGCATGCTCGACCGCCGCAGGCTTCGGCGCCGCTTTCCCGTGCTTGATCGTTATCGGGGCCGTGAGTTTGTCACGCTGTGGCTTAAGGCGCTGGGAATTATGTGCGTCATCATGATCGTGATTATTGCCGTCGGCAACGCAACCGGCATAGTCGCTTAATGCAATGTACCGCTATAAGAAAAGGGTCCCGATTGGGGCCCTTTGCAGTAGCGCTTAAATGCGGTTCATCTGGTTGCAACCTTGTTGTACCACTCCTGCCTCGTGGGCGGGGCGAGTGCCCATCGCCATAGGTGTTGTGACGGTTAAATTGCTCCGTGCTTCGAAGCGCCGTCAATTGTCACCACAGAATTCTGTCAATTGTCACCATAATTCGCCATCAATCCTCACCACAAATTTCCGTCAATCGTCACCACACAGCTGGTAAAATACCTAATATGGGTAAGTCAAGAAGGAGGCCGTGTGGATAGGTATGTAGATAGATGCATCGATAAGGCAATCAGCCGTAATCTCAATATCTTCGGTGCGGTCCTCATTCAGGGTCCAAAGTGGTGCGGAAAGACTACTTCGGCTAGTCGTTTTGCTAATTCATCCTTGTCTCTTTCCGATCCGGCTGGAAATTTTTCCGCTCTCCAGCTGGCACGGATCGATCCGGCGCAAGCATTAGCAGGGCTATCTCCCAGGCTCATCGATGAATGGCAGGAAGAGCCGAAGCTGTGGGATGCCGTGCGTTTCGAGTGCGATGCAAGGAGGGGAGAATCCGGTCAGTTTATTCTTACGGGTTCGGCAACGCCTCGGGATTCGATGCAGCCGATGCATAGCGGCGTTGGACGAATAGCTAGGTTGCGAATGGACACCATGACGATGTTCGAGCTTGGCGTTTCTTCTGGCGCGGTTTCGATTGGAACGCTTCTTTCCGGTTACCCTGCCAAGCAGGCTGTCGGGTCAATCTCCGGCATCGCCGGAATCGCCGATTTGCTGTGTCGTGGCGGTTGGCCTCAGGCGATGGGGAAAACGACTGACGATGCCATGCAGATAGCCGCTGCCTATGTTGATGGCGTATGCGAATCGGATGTTTCTAGAACTGATGGCGTTAAGCGCGATCCGGTCAAGGTCAGGTCTCTTTTGGCATCGCTAGCGCGGAATGAGTCGACGCTTGCTGGCTCAAAGTCTATTGACAAAGATATCGGTACCGGCGTTTCGAAGAACTCGGTCTCCAGATACATGGACGCCCTGAGACGAATCAATATCGTCGACGATATCCCCGCTTGGCATCCAGCGCTCAGGTCTCCGGTGAAGCTGCGGCAGGGGGCGAAGAGGCATCTCACCGATCCTTCGCTTGCCGTTGCGCTGCTCGGAGCAAATCCGGAGTCGTTGGCATCTGACCCGAAGACACTGGGGTTGCTTTTCGAATCCCTCGTCCTGCATGACCTCAAGGTTTACGCCGCCGCAAATGACTCGTTGGTGTCCCATTACCACGATGCCGACGATCTCGAGGTTGACGCAGTTATCCACAGGCGCGATGGAACTTGGATTGCCGTGGAGGTGAAGCTTGGAAGCCCTCAAATCCCCGAGGCATCTGCAAATCTGCTTCGGCTGGAGCGAAAGCTGGTCGAGCGTGGCGAGAAGCCGCCTGTGGCAAAACTCATCATCATTGGGTTCGGCATGCCGGTTCATACAACGCCCGATGGCATCATCGTTGCTCCCGTTGACACACTCGCGCCATAACGTTGTGGTGGGATCACCTTGCCTTCGGAAGGGGTTTCAGTCTCAAGCGACTTTTCCAACACTCACTTATGCCTGCATGCCAATTCTGGTCTAGCAAGGCCAAAGAAAAGGGGTCCCGTTTGGGGGCCCTTTGCAGTTGAGGCTTGCGAGCCTAAATGCGGTTCATCTGGGAAGCGACCTTGTTGTACCAGTCCTGCCACGTGGGCGGGCAGTACTTCTTGGCGGCTGCCGGGGTAAGCGTGGAGCCATAGTTGGCACCCAGGTAGGCAACGTGGGCGGAGACAGCCTCGCTCCAGCTGCCAAAGCTACGCCAACCACCGCCGCGGGCACTCCAGCCCCAGGCGTTATAGGAGCCGGCGCAATAGAGGCCTTTGCTGCTCTCGATGCAGGCGATGGCGGGGGACCAACGGGGATCGACGCCGGTATTCCAGGCGGCGACGGCAAAGTTATAGCCCTGGCCTGCCATGGGGGAGCCGGCGAGGTAGTTGTCGATGCGGCTCGTCCACTCGTTAATGAACGAGTCGTAATCGGAATTGCCACTGTTGGAGTTGTTCACCGTGGTGTCGATGGTGGTGTTGGAGTTGGTGGCCTGACTGTTGGAGTTATTGCCACTCACGCCGGTGCCCGCGAGCTTCTCGGCGGCAGCGGCTTTGTCGGCCTCGAGCTTAGCCAGTTCGGCGGCATTTTCCTGCTCGGCCTTTGCCTGCGCCTCGTTGCGAAGCTGCTGTGCCTGGGCCAGTGCGTCCTCGGCATTCTTTTGCTCGCCCTCGAGCTGAGACTTGGCCTGATCGAGGGCGGTTTTGTTCTGCTCGAGCTCGGTCTGCATCTTGTTAAGCTCTTCGATCTCGTCGACGCTCGAGCTCGTAATCTGGTTGGTGTATTTGCAGGTGGTGATAAAGTCACCCAAGCTCTGCGTGTTCACCAGGAAGCTCACGATGGGGCTGGTGCCCTTCTGGTACTTATACAGATCGCGCATGGCGGAGCTTGCCTTGGCCTGCTGCTCGGGTAGCTCGGCCTCAATCTTATCGATGTTCGCCTCATTGGAGTCGATCTGCTTTTGCAGATCCTCGAGCTTGGTACGGGCGTCGTTGTAGGCGCTCGTAGCGTCCTCGATTTTTTTCTGGGCGGCGGAAAGCTGATCCTGCGTTGCCTGCGAGGCGGCATAGGCCGCGACGGGGGAGAGCATCGGCGTGGCCGTCAGCGCGACGGCGAGCGCGGCGCTCGTGATGATACGAGCCGGCTTCGACGCGATGAGCGCTGCGGTGCGATGGTTCGAATGCTGCATCCAGTCCCTCTGCAATCAATCGTAGGTTATTGGTCGAGGTGTATTCTACTACTGCTTTCGACCTCAACTTGAACCTTAAAGGTTCTAAAGGGTCAAGTTGAACTTGAGGCTTTGGCCTTGACCTGCGGGAATGGTGAATTGTTGAGAAACCATAGAGTTCAACTTTAACGTTACGGCACCCTGTTTGTGAGGGTTTTGGCTGTAAAAGTTGCCCTCACGTGGGGTTTTGCAACTACAAGGTCCCATCGCGGTGAGCTTGGCCTTCATGCTGGATAATTACGCCGATTGCCATAGATACGGTGGAGCTTTGGGTGCCGGCGGCTCGGCACGCTAGAATAAATCAGTTGCACAAAGACCGCCCGTCGTGTGGGCAGTTCATGATAGGAAGTTTCCATGGCATTGCAGTTTACAGAGCGCGAGTTTATTCCCGTGCTGCTCGGCGGCGACATCAACGCGTATTCGGTGGCGCGCGCCTTCTACGAGGAGTATCAGGTCAAGAGCCTGGTCTTTGGCAAGTATCAGACGGGCCCTGCGTATCGCAGCCAGATTATCGACTACACGCCTAACGTGGATATCGACACCATGCCCGTGATGCTTAAGACCGTCAACGGTATCGCTCGGGCACATGCCGAAAAGACGATTGTCCTGATGGGCTGCGGCGATAACTATGTTGCCCTGGTGGCCCAGGCCAAGGATGCCAACGAGCTGGCGGATAACATCGTTGCGCCTTACGCGCCCTATAGCATGCTTGAGCAGTGCCAGAAGAAGGAGATCTTCTACGAGCTGTGCGAGAAGCACGGTGTGCCCTATCCGCATACGTTTACCTTTACCATGGCGATGCTCAACGCTCAGGGTGAGGCTCCCGCCGAGGTGCTCGACCAGATCGACTTTCCCTACCCGATGATCCTGAAGCCTTCCGACGGCATCATGTGGTGGCAGCATGAGTTCGAGGGTCAGAAGAAGGCTTATGAGATTGCCGACCGCGCCGAGCTGGAGCAGGTTATCCGCGATTCCTATGCCAGTGGCTACACCGATGACCTGATTTTGCAGGATCGCGTGCCCGGCAACGACGAGTACATGCGCGTGCTCACCAGCTATTCTGACCGCAACGGCAAGGTTCGCATGATGTGCCTTGGTCACGTGCTGCTCGAGGAGCATCAGCCCCATGGCGTCGGTAATCACGCCTGCATCATCACCGAGCCCAATGATGAGCTTATGAGTGGCGTGCGCAAGCTGCTCAAGGACCTTCACTTTGTGGGCTATTCCAACTTTGACGTCAAGTATGACGAGCGCGATGGCTCGTTTAAGTTCTTTGACTTCAACACCCGTCAGGGCCGCAGCAACTACTACGTAACCAACAGCGGCTTTAACGTTGCCAAGTACGTGGTGGATGAGTACGTCTATAACCGCCCGTTTGAGCCGGAGTTTGTGACGGCGAAGGACGAGGCGCTGTGGATGGTCGTTCCCATGGGCGTCGTCGACAAGTACGTCAAGGCTCCCGAGCTGCGCGCGAAGGTGCATCGTCTTGCCAAGGAGGGCAAGGGCGCCGATCCCTCGTTTATGAAGGGAGACTTTGTCTTTAACCGCTGGTTGCGCATGTGGCACACCAAGCTGCGTCACTATAAGCTGTTCAAGACGTATTACAAGTAGACGAGCGTGGCGCCCGTCCGGTATGTATCGGGCGGGCGCGGGTATGATACGCGCAATTGCGTGGGCGTCACCAAGGAGGCGGCGATGGAAAAGCTGGGAGTTATCGGCGGCATGGGCGCCGAGGCCACGTCGTATTACTACGACCAGGTAGTACGCCATACGGCGGCTACGTGCGACCAGGAGCATATCGACATGGTGGTGCTTTCCAAGTCGACCATGCCCGACCGCACGCTGGCCATCAAGACCGGTGAGCATACCGAGCTGCTGGCGACCATGAAGGAGTGTGCCCAAGCACTCGAGTCGCTGGGCTGCGCGCACATAGCGATTCCCTGTAACACATCGCACTACTTCTACGATCAGATTCAGTCGTTTACCAAGGTGCCGATTATCCATATGCCGCGCGAATCGGTGCGTTATGCCCTGGCGGGTGCGGTGATGGGGGAGTGCGAGTTCGATCCCAACCTGAGTATGCCCGCCGAGCCGGTGCACAAGATTGGCATCATGGGCACCGATGGCACCGTGGGCGCCGGCGTCTATGGCCGCGAGTGCGAGGCGGCGGGCGCTGAGGTCGTCTATCCCAGTGAGAAGCGTCAGGCCGACGTGATGTCGCTCATCTACGATGATGTGAAGGCCGGGCGCGAACCCGATATGGATAAGTTCGATCGCGTGATGTGGGAGTTCGCCCGCAGCGGCTGCGACCGCGTCATTCTGGCCTGCACGGAGCTTTCGGTGTTGCAGAAGTATCGCGAGATGCCCGAGATCACCCTCGATGCGATGGATGTCCTGGTACGCGAGTCCATCATCCGCAGCGGCGCCCCCTACCGCCTCTAGCATCCGACCTGCCAAAAAGGGACAGGTTTATTTTGGCAGGTTTTATCTGGGAAAACAGTAAAGGCCTCGGCTCGTTTGGTGCGAGCCGGGGCCTTTTGCGTTGGGTGGTTGCTGTCGGTGGTGAACTAGAACAGGAAGCCGATGGCGATGAGGGCGATGCTGACGATGAGCACGGCGATGTCCAGGCCCTTGATGGGGTAGCGCTTGTACGAGCTGGCGCGTGTACGCAGATAGAAGCCGCGCTGTTCTGCCGCCAAGGCTGTGGCATCGGTCTTGCCCACGCTCGAGATGAGCAGTGGCACGCACAGTGGCAGCATGAGCTTAAGCTTCTTGATGGGGTTCTTGGTGTCGTACTCGACGCCGCGTGCAGTCTGCGCCTCCATGATGGCGTTCATTTCCTGGCCAAATACCGGCACAAAGCGCAGTGCCGTGGTAAAGGTGAAGGCATAGCGATATGGCACGTGCAGCACCTCGACGCAGGCGTTGGCGAGGTCGTTGAGCTTGGTCACCATAAGCATGAGGATGAGTGGCAGCGCCACGCCCAACAGGCGTAGGCAGGCCTTCGATCCGGTAATGAGGCCCGTGTCGGTGATAAAGCCCCACACCACGTTGCCGTCGCGCATAAAGGCCAGCTGAAGCACCAGCATGATAAGCGCGAGCGGAATCAGCAGCTTGAGTAGTGAGAGCAGACGGTCGACGACGCCGGCGTAGGCGCCCAGTGCAAGGGTGAGCGCCAAAAAGCCCAACAGCGCCACGTAGGTATCGGACAGGAAGATGCCGATGATGATGGCGGCGGCAAGGCCCAGTTTGACGACCGGGTTCAAGCGGTGCAGCAGTGTATCGCCCGGCATATAGTCGATGACGTTAACCACGGTGGACCATCTCCTCGGTAATGCGAACGATATCGGTGACCTCGCTCACCTGTGCAAAGGCGGGAGAGACGGAGGATGCCAGACGACGAGAAAGCTCTATGACCTGAGGTGGCTCAACGTAGGCTTGCTGCATGAGCTCGCAGTTCGAGAACAGCTCGTGCGTGCGGCCGCGCTCGAGGATGCGGCCGTCGGCCATCACCACGATGTGCTCGGCAAAGTCGGATACGACTTCCATGTCGTGGCAGACCATGATGACGGCGCAGCCGCGCTCGGCCATGGTGCGCACGGTTTCCATGACGGTCATGCACTCACGGTAGTCAAGGCCGCTCGTGGGCTCGTCGAGCACCACGATTTTGGGCTCTACGACCACGACGGAGGCGAGTGCCACCATCTGGCGCTGACCGCGCGAGAGCGAGAAGGGCGCCTCGTCGGCCGGCAAGCCAAAGCGGTCGATGACGAGCTGGGCGCGACGCAGCGCCTCGGCACGGTCGATGCCGGCAAGCTCCAGGCCAAAGGCGACCTCGTCGAGCACAGTGTCCTTGCAGATCTGGCGGTCGGGGTTTTGGAAGAGGGTTGCGACTTCGCGGGCGATGCGGCTTGTGGGAACGGCTGCGGTATCCAGTCCCGTGACACGCACGCTGCCCGAGGCGGGCTTAAGCAGGCCTGTGAGCAGCTTGGTGAGCGTGGTCTTGCCGGCGCCGTTTTGGCCGACGATGCCCACGAGCTCGCCGGGATAGAGGGTCAGGTTGAGGTTGTGGACGGCGGCGCCGCCATTGGGATAGGCAAACTCAACATGGTCGAAGGTGAGCACGGGCTCGGCGTCCTTGGCGTGCGGGCGCAACGACGGTGCGTGCGGTGAGCCGGCGGGTGCCTGAATGTCGCTGCTTG
>CAJMOF010000009.1 GCA_905215065.1 uncultured bacterium
TCCATGCCGAAGCCATGAATTTCCTCGATACTTATGTGGAGGATAAGGATATTTTAGAAGTGGGCTTCGCGAACTTCTCAGAGGAAGGCGCCCGCCCGGAGGCGGCCCTCTCGACCGTTTCGATCTGCGGGGACTGATATTTTTTAATGTAATGGGGACTTGGCTGTTGCTGCCTTGGAGACCGCGCACCTAACTATGGTCAGCCAAAATTACATTGCCGGGGCCGGGGCGGGGTGCTTGGTTTTGGAAGTTCGCGAAGCCCACTTCTCAAAACCAAGCACCCCGCCCCGGGTCTCGTCTGTGTATTTCCCGCTGAGCGAGCTATAGATGCCATGCACCGATGCGCTAAAGCGGCGACTTGAAATTGGTGCTATATTTAACTCGAGTTGTTAAGTGTTAGTACGGGAGTCTGATATGGGGCTGTTCAAGAAGAAAAACCCGCAGGATGCCTTTGATCCCGATGTGTTTACCATCACGGACACGATTTTGGACCCGCCGCGGTTTACGTTTTTGCCGGCTATCTACCAGGATGCCACGCGCCACAAGTGGGCCGTGCATCAGCGCGGTGCAGAGCCAAAGATATTTGACTACGCGGACGTGCTGCAGTGCGAAGTGGCCGAGGCGGGCGATCCGGAGGCCGAGGAAGCGGTCTCAAAACAGGAATTTGCCCAGCGTATTCTGGCAAATCCCGCTAAGGCGGCAAAAATGAACGCTGCCAAGCGTAATATGTGTCTTGGTATGGGCGTTGTTGTGGCGGTTCAGACGGGAAAAGACGAGGTTTCCAAATTAGAGATTCCCGTTATGACCGACGAAGTCAAACGCGATTCAAGTCTATATAAGTCGTATCGGAATGTCGCCGAGAAGATTAAGGCCGAATTTGATGCCATGGGAGGGCTGGCCTAATTTTGGTGACATACGTTTCTGAATGAGGAGTCTGTGCAATGGCAGGCGAATCTTATGCAATTCCCCCCAAAGATCGTGCTGTTGAGGGAATTCTTTGGTATATCCAGCACCATCAGCTTGCCGGCGGCGATCGCCTGCCGGCCGAGCGCGTGCTGTGCGAAGAGATCGGCGTTTCGCGTACGGCGTTGCGCGCCGGTATCATGCGGCTCATCTCGTGCGGAACGCTCGAGAGCCGTCGCGGATCGGGTACGTATTTGTGTCCTCCTAAGCCGCTGAACATCTTCCAGGAAACGTATAACTTTTCCGATGCTGTGCGGACTGCCGGCCTGCATCCCTCTTCTCGTCTGGTTTCCACCGGGACCATCGAGGCGGATGAAGCGCTTGCCGACAAGCTTGGGGTGTCTGTAGGCGCTCCTTTACTCCGCATGCAACGCGTTCGACTTATCGAGGGCGAGCCGGCGTCAATCGAGACGGCTCACGTCAACCTGTCCCTGTGCCCCGCGCTTCTCGATCACGATTTTGAGTGCGAGAGCCTTTACGATGTCTTGCTCAAAGAAGGCGGCGTGCGCGTTGAGCATGGACGTGAGCATATCTCCATCTCGCGTTTGAACGCCGAAGAGGCCGAGCTGCTCCAACAAGAAGAGGGAACGCCGGTGTTCTATGAGAGCACGATAGAATTTGATAAGGGCATGCGTTTTGTGGAGCATTGCAAATCGGTGATTTTGCCCACAAAGTTCCGCTTTGCCGATAACGGCGAAAAGAACGGCATGAGGAGCGTGGCAGGTGAACAATGGCTGAAACAATAGATGCCACCCCGGTTTATATGCGCATTCGACGCCGCATCGAGGAGCGTATCGAGCGCGGTATATATCCCACGGGTTCCATGATTCCGTCCGAAAAAGACCTCGCCGAGGAATTCGGTACGACACGCTTGACCATCCGAAGTGCTGTCGATGAGCTGGTTCGGCGTGGGCAGATTCGACGCGTCCGCGGAAAGGGCGCGTTTGTGGCACAGAAAGTGCCCGTTGCGTACGAGCGAACAGGAGGCTTTCGCGAATCGGTTCGTGCTTCGGGCGGCGAGCCGTCCGTCCGTATCCTCGCGCGTTCCAAGCGTTATGCGGGCCCATATTATGCCAACCTGTTTGGCATTGCCGAGGACGATTTGCTGTATTCGATTCGGCGTTTGAACTGCGTCAACGGCGATCCCGTATCGATTGAGACGGCGTTCATCCCGTGCCTGCTGTTCCCCACAATCGAAGATATTGACGTGTCGGTCTTCAGTTTGTACGAGACCTATGAGATGTTGGGCCGAAAGCCGGTCATGGCACAGGAAAAGCTCGATATCGAAGCGCTGGGCGCGCGAGATGCCGGCCTGCTTGGACTGGAGCAGGGCGATCTTGCCTTGACGCTGGAGTGCGTGAGCTTCGATGCGAGCGGCCAGGCGATCGAGTACGTCAAGTCGTTTAACCGCGGCGATGCGGGTGGATATACCTATACGTACTAGCTGGTTTTTTGCATAACGGGCTGAAAAGCTGACGGAATTTTGATTCGTTGAGCAGACTACATATACAACCTTACATGGCTCAAAATCGACCGTTCGCCGATGGGGATAAATTAATCGACAAAGAGGTATCAAAAAGCCGTAACCTGTAACTGTGATTGATATCAAATACTAATGATTTGTTACGAGGTGAGACGATGAAGATGCTCGATTACGTTCAGCTTGCCCATGTGCGTATGGGAGCGAACCTCGAGCGTTCGTCTGAGCTGGTAGCGCAGCTCGTTGATATTCTCCAGTCCGGTTCTTTTGACGCGCTGCGCATCGTTGCTTCGGGTTCGTCGCGCCATGCCGCCGATTGCGCCCGAGATTACCTGCAAGATACGCTGCAGATGCAGGTGTCCGTTGTGACGCCCGAGGCCTTCGTCGATTTTGAACACACCTATCCGCAGCATGCGCTCAACATCGCCGTCTCGCAGAGTGGCTATTCGACCAATACGATTGCAGCGCTCGATTACATGCGTGCACACGATATGGCAGCAGTTGCGCTCACGGCAAACGTCGAGGCGCCCATCAAGGAGCACACTGATATCGTTCTTGACTACGGTGTGGGCGTCGAGTCAGTGGACTTTGTGACTCTGGGCGTCGAGGTCCTCGTTGAGTACCTGGTGCTCTTTGGTATTTACGGCGGTCAGGCGCGCGGAACGATTGACGCCAAGGGCGTTGCCCAGCGTTTAGACGACCTGCGCGAGGCTATCCATGCCAATGCCGTGATGTGCAAGACCGCCGAGGCATATGTCCAAGACCGCATGCTCGAGCTTTCTGAGCACATGCCCGCCATGGTCGTCGGCAACGGCCCCAACTATGGCGTTGCCGAAGAGGCGGCCCTCAAGCTGAGCGAGACCATCAAGATTCCTGCCATGCATCACGAGGGCGAGGAGTTCGTCCACGGTCCCGAGATGCAGATCGTTCCGGGTTATCTGGTGTTTATCGTCGACGATCCGCAGGGGTCGGAGCGTCTTGCGAATATCGCCGATGCGCTGTCGAACGTTACGGCAAAAACGGTGCTGCTCACGGCCCATCCCAGGGGTAGGGCTCACGAGGTTGCGGTGCCTCAGGTGGCTCCGCTGCTCAGCGCAATTCCCAATCTTGTGTTCTTCCAGACGATTGCGGCCATAATCGCCGAGCGTCTGAAGTCATGGGACGTGCACCCGTATCTCGATGCTGTCTCCAAGCAAATGGAGGTCAAGGCAGAGGGCTACGAAGAGTCAGTCAATGCGCTTAAGGCCAAAGCGGCCGAGTGTTACGGAATGTAAGCGGGTTTTGATGCCCGTTGGCATGGGGGATGTGGAGACAACCCCAGAAAGGAGAGACAAATGAAGGAAACCGAGAAGATCGAGATCATGCATTTCGACCAGGAGGGCTACCTCGAGGACGGCAAGGCGCTCTACGAGACCGGCAAGAAGATGACCGCGCTCGCCGACAAGGTCGCCGACGAGGGCTACGACGCCGTGTTCCTGATGGGCGTCGGCGGCACCTGGGACGAGCTCATGCAGCTCGAGTACCTCATGAACAAGTTCGGCGACCGCGACCTCGAGGTCTACCTGATCCACGCCGCCGAGTGGAACGTCATGGGCCACAAGCGCATGACCGAGAAGTCCGTCGTGCTCACCGCCTCCGAGTCCGGAACCACCCCCGAGGTCCTCGAGGCCGTCAAGAAGATGAAGGAAAAGGGCATTCGCGTCTACGCCATGACCAAGCCCGAGGGCCCCATCGGCCAGGCTGTCGGCGCCGAGAATTGCGTCAAGATGGCTTCCGATCATGGTAACGGCGGCTGCGAGATGGGCTACTACCTCGCCGACTGCTTCGGCCTGCGCCTGCTCAACCGCCGCGGCTGCTTCCCGCAGTTCGATAAGTTCATCGAGCAGACCAAGGACGTTTGGACCCACCTGGTCGACATCCGCAAGAGCTTCGAGCCGCGCGCCGAGGAGCTCGCAAAGAAGTACGCCCTGGCCCCCTACACCATGTTCATCGGCTCCGGCGCCCTGTGGGGCGAGACGATCCTGTTCTCGATGTGCATCCTGGAGGAGATGCAGTGGAAGCGCACCCGCTACATCACCTCGGCCGACTTCTTCCACGGCACCCTCGAGCTCGTGGAGCCCGGCGTCCCCGTGTTCCTGTTCATGGGCGAGGACGAGAACCGCAAGCTCGACGAGCGCGTCCGCGCGTTCCTCAGCCGCGGCGTGACCGGCGACACCGACATCAACATCATCGACACCGCCGAGTTCGCGATCCCCGGCCTTGACGACGAGTTCCGCGTCATCGTCTCCCCGTGGATTCTGACGGTGCTCGTGACCGACCGCCTGGCTCGCTACTACGAGACGGTCACCAAGCACAACCTCAAGTATCGTCGCTACTATCACCAGTTCGACTACTAAAGAAAACGGGTGCGGGAACGTGCCGGGCTATTGAGAGGAACACAGAATGAGACAGTACATCATCGCCAGCCATGCGCACTTCGCTACCGGCATCAAGGAGAGCGTCGAGCTGCTCTCGGGCGCGCGCGACAACGTCCACGATCTTTCGATGTTCGTCGATGACCGCATGGACGTGGCCGAGGAGGCCCAAAAACTGCTGGCGGGCATGTCTGCCGACGACGATGTCGTTGTCTGCACCGACCTCTTTGGCGGCAGCGTCAACAACGAGTTCACCAAGATCGTCCAGACACGTCCCCGCACGTACCTCGTTACCAACATGAACCTTCCTCTGCTCATCCAGCTGCTGTTCTCTGAAGAGTCGGCGCCGGTTGAGGAGACGATTCGCACCATCGTCGCTGCGGACGATACGCGCGTGAAGTTTGTCAACGACCTGTTGGTCGATGACGACGAGGAGGAAGAGTTCTAATCCGCAGCACCTATTGACATGCCGTAAGACGGCGCAAGACCTTTGGGGGGTCACATTATGATTCAGCTACTTCGCATTGACCATCGCCTGCTTCATGGCCAGGTCGCAGTTTCCTGGGTTCAGGGCCTTGGCTCCAACTGCATTTTCTGCGTGGGCGATAAGGTCGCCAACGACCCGGTGTGGAAGACGACACTCAAGATGGGCAAGCCTGCCGGCTGCAAGCTCGTCATTAAAGATATGGAGCATGCCATCGAAGCTATCAATTCGGGCGTGACTGACAAGTACAAGATGATCATCTGCGTCGCCACCATCGCTGAGGCAAAGCAGCTTGTTGAGGGCTGCCCGCAGATCAAGTCGGTCAACCTGGGCAACACCAAGCCGAAGGATGAGAAGCGCCCCGATGCTCGTCAGGTCTCTCGTCAGATCTTCCTGACCGCGGCCGAGGAAGCCGATGTGCGCGAGATGATGGATCGTGGCGTTGAGGTCGAGATCCGTCCTCTGGCCGATGACCCCAAGGTCGACTGCGCAAGCGTGCTCTAGGCGTTTGAATTCGAAGAGTCTGAGCTCTTCGTAGTGTCCTATTAGGAAAGGGGGATGTATGCTTACCCAAGCAATCCTCATCGGACTTATCGCCGCATTTGGTAAGTTCGACTACCAGCTCGGTACGCTCTATGCGTTCCGTCCCATCGTCCTGTGCCCGCTCGTGGGCCTGGTCCTGGGGGACCTGCAGTCTGGTCTCGCGATCGGTGCGAGCCTGGAGCTGCTGTTCATGGGCTCGATCTCCATCGGCGCCTACGTGCCGCCTGATGAGACGATCGGCGGCGTGCTTGCCTGTGCCTTCGCTATCCAGCTGGGCCAGAGCACCGAGGCAGCCATCGCGCTTGCCATGCCCATCGCCACGCTGTGCCTTGCCATCAAGAACATCCTCAACGCCGCCCTGCCGATCCTGGTTGACCGCGCTGATGTCTTCTCCGGCCAGGGCAACCTTAAGGGTGTCTATGCGATGCACTTCCTGATCGGTTCCACCGGTGTCATCATGGCGTTCCTGCTGTGCTCGCTGTCGTTCTATCTGGGTGCTGACGCCATCCAGGGCATGCTCGACTTCATCCCGCCCTTTGTCCTTGCTGGCTTCGGCGTTGCCGCCAACATCCTGCCGGCCATGGGCTTCGCCATGCTCGGCCGCCTGGTGCTCACCAAGCAGCTCGTGCCCTTCTACTTCCTGGGCTTCCTGCTGTGCTCCTACGCCAACGTGCCCGTCCTGGGCGTCGCCCTGATCGCCATCATCATCGGCATCGACAAGTTCGACCTGCTCGGCCTGGGCGGAGCCCAGCCCCAGCTCTCCGCGGAAGGGGATGAGGACGATGACTTCTAGTCCCGAGAACAAGATCACGCGCTCCGACCTCGTCAAGAGCGCCCTCAACACCGGCGCCCTGGGCATGGAGTTCTCCTGGACCTACTACAAGCAGATGAACATCGCCTTCTGCCTGATGGTCGCCAACATGCTCAAGAAGATCTACGCCGGCCGCCCCGACGACTACGCCGAGGCCCTGCACCGCCACTGCGCGTTCTTCAACATCACCGTCCAGTTCGCCCCGTTCGTCGGCGGCATCGCGATGGCCATGGAGGAGAAGGTCGCCCGCGGCGAGATCGAGCCCGAGAGCGTCAACGACGTCAAGGCCGCCCTCATGGGCCCGCTGTCCGGCATCGGCGACTCCATCTTCCTGTCGACGCTGCGCGTGGTGGCCGCCGCGGTGGGCATCAGCCTGTGCCAGGCCGGCAACCCCTTCGGCCCCATCGCCTTCCTGCTGATCTACAACGTCCCCGGCTTCGCGCTGCGCGTCTGGGGCGCCGTCAAGGGCTACGAGCTGGGCGTGGGCTTCCTGGACGAGGCCCAGAGGACCGGCCTCATGCAGAAGGTCATGACCTGCGTGGGAATCGTGGGCGTCATGGTCGTGGGCGCCATGTGCAAGGACATGTTCTGGGCCAGCATCCCGGTGGCCATCGGCTCGGGCGAGGATGCCCAGACCCTCCAGGACATCCTGGACGGCATCATGCCCGGCATGCTCGGCATGCTCGCCTTCTGGCTGTACTACTGGCTGCTGTCCAAGAAGATCAACCCCATGGTGCTGATCGTGGCCACCATGGTCGTGGGCATCGTCGGCGCGTTCTTCGGCGTGCTGGCGTAAGGGCCCGGCCTATTATTTGCCCCCAAGGGAAACGGCGACCCATTGCGGTCGCCGTTTTTTATTACCGAAAGCTAGCTGGAGGTGCTTCGTGATTCGATCTGACAATCCACCCGACAATGGCGTGAGCGGGGCGATGTATCTATTTGGCACGGCGCTCTTGTGGAGCTTTATCGGCATCCTCGTTCACGCCAATTCGCAGTCAGCTCTTTTGATCGGTGCCGTCACGGCAATATTTATGGCACTCTTTATCCTGCTCGTCGGCAGGCCTGTCCTCCGCGTCAGCCGTCTTATTGCCCTTGTGGCCGTCTGCAACTTCGTGACGGGCACCACGTTTAACTTTGCCAACCAGCTCACGACGGTCGGTAACGCAATCGTTTTGCAGTACACCTCGATGATTTTCGTTATCGTGTATCAATCGCTCGCAACACACACGTTGCCCTCGCCTGCGAAGATTGCCTCCGTGGTGGTTGCTTTTACGGGTATGGGACTTTTCTTTTTGGGTGATTTGAGTCCCGAGGGCATGCTCGGCAACCTGCTTGCCATCATTTCGGGCGCCACCTTTGGGCTGTGCTTCTTTTTGAACTCTCGCCCCGATGCGTCGCCCATGGTGTCCTCGCTCATCTCCTGCGGTATCTCGATGCTGCCGATCGTCTATTTTGCTGGTGCCCTAGACTCCGTGAGACCATTTGAGTGGGGACTCATGCTGGTGCATGGCCTTTTTTGCAGTGGTCTTGCGAGCGTGCTGTATGCCAAGGGGATTGCGCGCACCAACGCGTTTGCGGCCAACTTGGTCTGCATGAGCGAGGTCGTGCTCGCTCCCTGCTGGTCGGCGCTCCTCTTTGGCGAGGTCTTTCACTGGAATGAGTTTTTGGGCGCGGCGATTATCGTTTTGGTGATTGTAGCCAACTTGGCATCCGATGCCTTTGGCGATGGCTTTCTGGTGGCGCTTGTCCGCCATCGAAACAAAGAGCGTGCCTGATGGGATACGTCTGCCGTTTACGGTAAAAAACACCCCGCTGAGCGAGTGGTATTAAATAGTAAAAACCTGCATACCTATAATTGGTATCAAATCATTTGTACCTGGCATGGGTGTTAGCAGCACACCAGGTACGCTTCGAGCCGTGTAATCGAACCCCCGGAATTGATATCAACAACGCGCGCGACGGGAGTGGCGACGGTTCGAGATTCCTAATTGGGAGGAACTATGCTTACCCAAGCAATCCTCGTCGGCTTAGTCGGAGCGTTTGGATGTCTCGACTACCAGCTCGGTTCGCTCTATGCGTTCCGCCCCATCGTCCTGTGCCCGCTCGTGGGCCTGGTCCTGGGGGACCTACAGACCGGTCTTGCCGTGGGTGCAAGCCTTGAGCTGCTGTTTATGGGCTCGATCTCCATTGGCGCTTACGTGCCGCCCAACGAAACCGTCGGTGGCGTGCTCGCCTGTGCGTTTGCCATTCAGCTCGGTCAGGGTACCGAGACGGCTATCGCGCTTGCCATGCCCATCGCCGTCCTTTCGCTGACGATTGGTAATATTACCAACGCCTTGTTCCCCGTGTTTGTCGACATGGCAGACAAGTTTGCCCTTAAAGGGAACCTCAAGGGCATCTACGCCGTTCATTGGGGAATTGGAATTTGGGGCTGCATCGAGTACTTCCTGCTCTGTGCCGGCGCGTTCTACCTGGGCTCCGACGCCATCCAAGGCCTGCTCGACTTCATCCCGTCCTTTGTGATCGATGGTTGCGGCGTTGCCGCCAACATCCTGCCGGCCATGGGCTTCGCCATGCTCGGCCGCCTGGTGCTCACCAAGCAGCTCGTGCCCTTCTACTTCCTGGGCTTCCTGCTGTGCTCCTACGCCAACGTGCCCGTCCTGGGCGTCGCCCTGATCGCCATCATCATCGGCATCGACAAGTTCGACCTGCTCGGCCTGGGCGGAGCCCAGCCCCAGCTCTCCGCGGAAGGGGATGAGGACGATGACTTCTAGTCCCGAGAACAAGATCACGCGCTCCGACCTCGTCAAGAGCGCCCTCAACACCGGCGCCCTGGGCATGGAGTTCTCCTGGACCTACTACAAGCAGATGAACATCGCCTTCTGCCTGATGGTCGCCAACATGCTCAAGAAGATCTACGCCGGCCGCCCCGACGACTACGCCGAGGCCCTGCACCGCCACTGCGCGTTCTTCAACATCACCGTCCAGTTCGCCCCGTTCGTCGGCGGCATCGCGATGGCCATGGAGGAGAAGGTCGCCCGCGGCGAGATCGAGCCCGAGAGCGTCAACGACGTCAAGGCCGCCCTCATGGGCCCGCTGTCCGGCATCGGCGACTCCATCTTCCTGTCGACGCTGCGCGTGGTGGCCGCCGCGGTGGGCATCAGCCTGTGCCAGGCCGGCAACCCCTTCGGCCCCATCGCCTTCCTGCTGATCTACAACGTCCCCGGCTTCGCGCTGCGCGTCTGGGGCGCCGTCAAGGGCTACGAGCTGGGCGTGGGCTTCCTGGACGAGGCCCAGAGGACCGGCCTCATGCAGAAGGTCATGACCTGCGTGGGAATCGTGGGCGTCATGGTCGTGGGCGCCATGTGCAAGGACATGTTCTGGGCCAGCATCCCGGTGGCCATCGGCTCGGGCGAGGATGCCCAGACCCTCCAGGACATCCTGGACGGCATCATGCCCGGCATGCTCGGCATGCTCGCCTTCTGGCTGTACTACTGGCTGCTGTCCAAGAAGATCAACCCCATGGTGCTGATCGTGGCCACCATGGTCGTGGGCATCGTCGGCGCGTTCTTCGGCGTGCTGGCGTAAGGGCCCGGCTGCATAGATTTTCGTTGCAACCTGGAAAGGGGATGGAGCAGGCCTATGCCCTCCATCCCCTTTTTGTATAGAAGGAGTTCGTATGTTCGCGAAGGATCGCGAAGCAATGCGCCTGACGCCGGCAGAGGTCAGGCTGATTCTTATTGAGTCCCTGCAGTGGTGCGCCAACAACGCGGTCTACTTTTTGGGGCTTATCGGTGCGGCCACGTATGATTTGGCTGGCACGGCCTTTTTGGTTGCCGCCATTACGCTCGTGCGCAATCTTATGACGTCGGTGGGCAATATGGTGTCGGGCTCGGTCATCGATCGCTTTGGACCGCGCCGGACGTCGTTTGTGACGTGCGTGATTACGGCAGTGCTATCGCTTGGCGTGGGGTTGGCGCCGTTGTCTGTCCCCGGGCTTGTGTTTGCCGCGTGCGTCTTGGGACTTGCGGGCGGCTTTATCAACACCTGCACGCATGCGTTTCCGGGATACCTGGAGTCGACCACCGAGGGCCGTACCCGCGTGAACGGCCTCATGGTGTTCTACAGCAATATCGCCTATACCGCTGGCCCGCTGCTCGGCGGTGCCATCGTGAGCTGTTTTGCCACGCAATCGGTCTATCTGCTCATGGCGGGCATGATGGGTGTGGCGGCCGTGCTCTCCTTGGGCTGTCACGAGTGTGTTGCTCCTGCAAAAGGGGAGAAGCCGAAGGGCGGTATTTTGGGCGGCATGGCCGAGGGTGCGCGACTTACGTTTCGCGACCACGACCTGCGCCTCATCTTTATCTCGGGCTTTTTGGGTTTCTTTGCGTTTGGCGCGTTCGATTCGCTGGAGTCGTTGTTCTATCGCGATGTGCTCAACGTGGATATCGTCTGGCTGGGCTGGCTGTCCTCGGTCGTGGGCCTCACTTCCTCGGTGGGCGCGTTCATCCTGACCAAGCTTTCTGCCCGCCATGTCAACCTGCGATTGCTGCTCGGCGCGCTCATGGCCGTGGGCATTGGGTCCATGGTGTACGTGGGCACCGATATGCTGGGGGTCGCGATTATCGGTCAGGCGATTAACGGTCTGGCCTGGGGATTCCTGGAACCGCTGCAGATGATCTTGATTCAGGAGCGCACCGACATCAAATACCTGGGGCGCATTACCGGCTTTGTGCGTTTTGGCCTGATGAGCGCCGGCGTGCTGCCGCTGCTGGCGGCTCCGTTTTTGGCGGAGGCTTTGGGCGTTCAGGCGGTGCTGTTTGGGGCATCGACCATTATTGCGCTGGTAGGAACGCTGTTCTTTGTCACACAAGGGAGGCGCCAGAGGCGTTAGCTATACATTCAATTCTAATTTAATACCACTCACCAGAGAATTTCGACCGTTCACCGAGGATTGGAGCAGATTGATAAGTGGTATTAAAAACACATTAGGTGTATGTCTATAATTGGTATCGAAAAGAAACGCGATGTATAGAGTTGCGTGCAGGACAGAAAGGAAAAGCCATGAAGGAAACCGAGAAGATCGAGATCATGCACTTTAGCCAGGAGGGCTACGTCGAGGACGGCAAGAACGTCTACGAGGCCGGCAAGAAGATGACCGCGCTCGCCGACAAGGTCGCCGACGAGGGCTACGACGCCGTGTTCCTGATGGGCGTCGGCGGCACCTGGGACGAGCTCATGCAGCTCGAGTACCTCATGAACAAGTTCGGCGACCGCGACCTCGAGGTCTACCTGATCCACGCCGCCGAGTGGAACGTCATGGGCCACAAGCGCATGACCGAGAAGTCCGTCGTGCTCACCGCCTCCGAGTCCGGAACCACCCCCGAGGTCCTCGAGGCCGTCAAGAAGATGAAGGAAAAGGGCATTCGCGTCTACGCCATGACCAAGCCCGAGGGCCCCATCGGCCAGGCTGTCGGCGCCGAGAATTGCGTCAAGATGGCTTCCGATCATGGTAACGGCGGCTGCGAGATGGGCTACTACCTCGCCGACTGCTTCGGCCTGCGCCTGCTCAACCGCCGCGGCTGCTTCCCGCAGTTCGATAAGTTCATCGAGCAGACCAAGGACGTTTGGACCCACCTGGTCGACATCCGCAAGAGCTTCGAGCCGCGCGCCGAGGAGCTCGCAAAGAAGTACGCCCTGGCCCCCTACACCATGTTCATCGGCTCCGGCGCCCTGTGGGGCGAGACGATCCTGTTCTCGATGTGCATCCTGGAGGAGATGCAGTGGAAGCGCACCCGCTACATCACCTCGGCCGACTTCTTCCACGGCACCCTCGAGCTCGTGGAGCCCGGCGTCCCCGTGTTCCTGTTCATGGGCGAGGACGAGAACCGCAAGCTCGACGAGCGCGTCCGCGCGTTCCTCAGCCGCGGCGTGACCGGCGACACCGACATCAACATCATCGACACCGCCGAGTTCGCGATCCCCGGCCTTGACGACGAGTTCCGCGTCATCGTCTCCCCGTGGATTCTGACGGTGCTCGTGACCGACCGCCTGGCTCGCTACTACGAGACGGTCACCAAGCACAACCTCAAGTATCGTCGCTACTATCACCAGTTCGACTACTAATAGTTGACCACTCATTTAAGAAGCACCCTGCCCGGGCGCATGCGTCCGGGCATTTTTATGCCGAAATTCGCTAGGAAGGGGATCGAATGAGGCAGTTTATCGTGGCGTCCCATGCTCATTTCGCGTCTGGAATCGTCGAGAGCATCGGCCTGCTTTCCGGTGAGCGCGAAAACGTCCATGCGCTCTCTATGTATGTCGACGGAAACGAGGACCTGTCCAAGGAGGCTGCAGCGATTCTGGACGGCTTTGCCGCGGACGACGAAGTTGTCGTGTGCACTGACCTCTTTGGCGGCAGCGTCAACAACGAGTTCACCAAGATCGTCCAGACGCGTCCCAACACGCACCTCGTGACCAATATGAACTTGCCACTCCTTATTCAGCTGCTGTTCGTACCCGATTCCACTCCGATCGACGAGGCCATTCGCCAGATCGTCGAGGCGGACGACACTAAGGTCAAGTACGTCAACGACCTGCTGGGGCAGGCCGAACTCGATGAGTTTTAATCGTTAGGAGCACATCATGATTCAGATGATTCGTGTAGATTATCGACTGCTTCACGGCCAGGTTGCCGTTAGCTGGACCTCGGCTCTGGGTGCCGACTGCATCCTGTTAGTGAGCGGCACGGTCCTCAATGACAAGCTTCGTCTGCAGGCCCTGTCCCTTGCAAAGCCCGAAGGATGCAAGGTCGTCGTCAAAAACACCGAGGATGCTGTCAAGGCGCTCCAGAGCGGTGTGACCGATAAGTACAAACTCTTCGTGGTTTGCGAGACGATTCAGCAGGCCGGTGCCGTCGCCAAGGCGATGGGAGTCAAGAAGATCAACCTCGGCAACGTTGCCTTTAGCGAGAATGCCCGCCAGGTCTCGACGAGCGTGTTCCTCACGCCCGAGAACGAGGCCTACGTGAAGGAGCTGCTCGGCGAGGGCTATGAACTGTTCATTCAGATGATTCCGGCAGATGCGAAGACTGACGCCGCGAAGGTCATCGGTTAGGGGCCGTCATGGTTATCAAGACAATCCTGATTTTCCTTATTGCCCTTTTGGGTTATTCCGAGTGGCTGACGGGCACGAGCTACCTCCAGCGCCCGATCGTGCTCGGACCTCTGGTTGGCCTTGTCATGGGCGACATGGTGACCGGCACGATCATGGGCGCCACGATGGAGCTTGCCATGGTCGGCGCCATCTCGGTCGGCGCCTATAACCCGCCCGATACGATTTCCGGCACTATCCTGGGCGTATCTCTTGCCATGCAGGCCGGCGCGGACGCTTCGGCGGCCCTGACCCTGGGTATTCCTATCGCCACGATCGTCCTGGCGCTCGACACGGCCCTGGGCCAACCGGTCATGCTGCTGCTGGTGCACCGTATCGACAAAAACGTCGAGGACGGAGACACCAAGGCCATCACGCGCAACATGCTCATCGCCGGTTACGCGCAGAGCTGGTGCGGCCTGCTGATTATTCCCCTGGCATTCTTCTTTGGTGCCGATGCTGTTGCCAGCCTGCTCAACATCATCCCCGATTTCGTTCAGACCGGCATGGATGTCGCCGCCGCCTTCTTGCCCGCACTCGGCTTTGCGATGCTGGCGCAGATGATTATGAACAAAACAGTGGCTCCGTTCTTCTTCGCTGGCTTCTTCCTCGTCGCCTACTTTGGCATTAGCACGACGGGCGTGGCGATCTTTGCCGCGATCATCGTCGTCGCGATGACGGTTTTGGGTGATAAGAAAAAAGCGGAGCAGCCCGCAGCAGCAACCGAGGATCCTGCGATTGGGAGTGGGTTCGATGAGTTTTAAGTTTGAGTCTTCTTACGACGGGCTGATTTCCCGCGCAGACCTTAAGAAGCTGTTCTGGCGCTCGATTCCCTATGAGCATTCCTGGAACTACGAGCGTATGGGCCATATCGGCTTTATGTGGGCCCTTATGCCGATCCTTCGCAAGCTGTATCCGCAGGATGCGGACTTTAAGGCCGCCCTTAAGCGCCATATGGAGCTCTATAACGTCACGCCGTACATCTCGACGCTTCCCATGTCCATCGCCGCTGCAATGGAGGAGGTCAACGCTACTGACGATAGCTTTGACACGAGCGCGATCTCTAATGTCAAGCTTGCTTTGATGGGGCCGCTGTCCGGCGTGGGCGATGCTTTCTACTGGGGCACGCTGCGAATTTTGGCAACGGGTGTCGGCACGTCGCTAGCGCTGCAGGGCTCTATTCTTGGCCCGATTTTGTTCCTGCTCGTGTTCAACGTTCCTCACTACATCATCCGTTACCTGCTGACGTTTGTGGGATATCGCTTTGGCTCGGACATGATCAGCAAGGTCCAGGAATCGGGCATTATGGACACGATCGTCAAGATGGCCTCTATCATGGGCGCCATGGTGATCGGTGCTATGACCATGGAGATGGTCACCGTGGACATTCCGCTCATGGTCGGTGCGGGCGATGGTGCTCAGACGCTCGCCGAGCTGCTCAACGGAATCTTCCCGGGCTTTGTCACGATGGGGCTGTTTGGAATTGTCTATCTCATGCTCAAGAAGAAGATGAATCCGCTGCTCATCATGCTTGTGATCCTGCTCGTGAGTATCGCTGGCGCGTTCTTTGGAGTGCTTGGTGTCCAGTAGGGTATCCGTCATAATGAAAACAATGTAAGAGGGGGCGTCGCGCACACTGTGCTGCGGCGCCCTTTTGCCGAAAGGTGGACAAGATGGAGTATCCGCAGCTTGCCGTCATGAATATCAGCCATCGTTATTTTGACCTTGAGGAATTCTTTTCTTCGGCAGCGGCCTCGGGCTATACGTGTTGCGAGCTTTGGACCGGGGCGATGCATCTGTATGTCGATTGCCATGGATACGATTCGCTCGAACGGGTACGGGAGCTGTCGCAGCGGTATGGGGTTCGGATTGTGGGGCTTTGTCCCGAACAGAACAATCCCAAGCCGTGGAATATCGCGGCGCGCGGGAATGAGGCGCGTGCCCGCACGCTCGCGTACTTTAAGAACGTTGTAGATATCGCGGCGGAACTTGGAGCCGAGCAGGTCATGGTCTCGAGCGGCTGGGCATTTTTGAACGAGCCGATCGAGGACGCGTGGGGTCGCAGCGCCTCGATGCTGCGTGCGATTGCCGAGCATGCGGGAGAGCGCGGCGTGCGACTGGTGCTCGAGGCCCTACAGCCGGTTGAGTCGATGATCGTGAACTCGGCGGCCGATACGAAGCGCATGATCGAGGCAGTTGATCATCCGGCACTTAAGGCGTGTCTGGATTTGGGCGCTATGGCGGTGGCGGGGGATACCATCGACGATTATTTTGATCTGCTTGGCGATGATGTCGCCCACGTGCATTTTGTCGATGTTGCGGCAGATGGCACGACGCATCTTGCTTGGGGTGACGGCGACCGCGATATGCGCGCCGACCTGGATAGGCTGGTGGCGCGCGGCTATCGCGGAGTTGTTTCGGCCGAGACCTATGATTGGCGCTATTTCGCCAATCCCGCGGCAGCCGACGCTCAGGTTATGGCGGAGTACCGACGCGCGATTGGCGCCTAAGTGGGACAGGGCGCCGAGTTGGCGTTTGACGCTTTTTGAGAAACGGGACGTGCTTTCCGCTTGAGGCTTCTGGCGGAAAGCACGTCCCAGAACAGGCGCTCAGAATGGGACACACTTTCCGCTGAGGACCTCAACCGGAAACCGCATCCCAGTTTTTGGCTGGCGGGCGGGACGCGCTTTCCCCTATGTTTCCAAATGAATACGCTATGAGCTGCAAGCGACGATTCTCCCCGCAAACACTCTAGTATGCTAAAGTACCCAGAAAACCGGCGGAGCTATGCCGGTCTTCTGTTCTATATGAAACACAGCATGAGGAGGCTCATCAGATGACGGCCACACCGTGGGGATTCCGGGACATATTGCCCGAGGAGGCTCAGGCGCGCGAGGAGATTGCGCTGACGGTGAAGGGCTGCTTCAGGGAGCATCATTACCTTCCGGTCGAGACGCCGCTACTCGAGGACAAGGGTTCGCTCGAGGAAGGCGGCCGCATCGCGGATACTCCGTTCAAGCTTTTTGACGACGACGGCCGCTTGTTGGTGGTCCGTCCCGACAACACGCTGCCGATCGTACGCCTGGTTTCGACCCGCATGCGCGCTGCCGACCTGCCCCTGCGCCTTCGCTACGAGGCGCCGGTGGTTCGTGAGTGTCAGCGAAATGCCGGTGGTTCGCGCCAGTTTACACAGTTGGGCTTTGAGCTTATCGGTGCGGGCGATACCGCGGGCGATGTCGAGATCGTCTCGCTCGTGGCCGAGGCCGTGCGCAAGCTGGCACTGCCCGATGCGCGCATTATCGCAGGTAGCGTACGCCCGTTTAAGGAGCTGCTCGCGGCGTGCGAGGATCGCGAGCTGGCCGCCGAGGCCCTGCGCTGTGTGCACGCCAACGACTTTGTGGGCCTCGATGCCCGCGTGGCGGCAAGCGCCGAGTCCGATGCCGTCAAGGCCGCCATTAGCGAGTTGCCGCGTCTGCACGGCGGTGCCGAGGTACTCGACCGCGTGGACGCGCTGCTGGAGGCCGCCGGTATCGTCGCGCCGCTGACGCGCGAGCTGCGTGCCCTGGTCGAGGGCCTGGCACCCGAGGACGCCCAGGTGCTGTCGTTCGACTTCTCTATCATGAACTCTTTCGATTACTACACGGGCCTGGTCTTTAAGGCCTATGCCGGCGGCTTGCCCGATCCGGTCGGTTCGGGCGGACGCTATGACTCCATCTTTACCGGCGCATTTGGCGCCGGTATCGAGGTGCCGGCGGCGGGCTTCGCCTTTTCGCTCGAGCGCCTGGAGGCCGCGCGCACCTCGGCCGAGGATGCCGCTTCCGATGGCGACCATGCTGCGGGCCGTGGCGCCGAGGGCCCGCTGCGTATCGCCGTGCCCAAGGGCTCGCTTAAGGCCGACACGCTCGACGTGCTCGAGGCCGCGGGCCTGGACGTCTCTGAGCTGCGTGACCCCGGCCGTCACCTGATTGTGCGCGGCCGCGACACGCGTGCCGGCGAGGGCACGGTCGGCGATATCGAGTTTGTCATCGTGCGACCCAGCGATGCACCCGCCTTTGTGGGCCGAGGCGGTGCCGATTGCGGCATCTGCGGTTGGGACTCGCTCATCGAGGCCGACCTCAACCTGCTGCAGCTGGTCGATCTGGGCTACGGCCTGTGCACCTTTATCGAGGCGGAGCCCGCGTGGCGCGCCGGTCAGGCCGAGCGCAACTATGCCCGCCGCGGGTCGCTTCGCGTGGCAACCAAGTACCCGCGTATCGCGAGTGCCTGGTATGCCGAGCGCGGCGTGAACGCCGACATCGTTTCGCTGCACGGCAATATCGAGCTGGGGCCCATCGTCGGCATGACCGATCGCATCGTGGACATTACCGCCACTGGTGCCACGCTGCGCGATAACGACCTCGTTATTACTGGTCGCATCATGGACTGCACGGCCCGCTTCTTTGTCAACCCGGGTGCCGCACGTCTGGATCCGCGCGTACGCAATCTGGCCGATCGCTTGGCCGCGGCCGTGAAGGACAAGCATTTTGAGCCCGTTGCGGGCTCGGCACAATAGCGCGAGCGCGCACGGGCGCCCCAACGTCCGGGCTGCGGGCCGACTGGTGCCGCCGTCCGGCCTCTCGTTTTTCGAACACAACCTCGACCGATAGGGGATACCGAAATGAAGACCATCAAGCTTGCTCCCGGTGAGCGCCTCGTTACCAACCAGCTCAACCGTAAGGGCGTGCTGCCGCAAAATATCGTCGACGCCGCCCGCGATATCGTGGCCAACGTGCGTGCCAACGGCGATGCCGCGGTGCGCGATTACTGCCAGCGTTTTGACGGTGTTGAGCTGCAGAGCTTCCGTCTCCCGCAGGAGCAGATCGATGCCGCGCTCGAAGATCTCGATCCGGCCTTTGTCGCCGCGCTCGAAAAGGCTGCGCGCCAGATTCGCGAGTTCCACCAGCGCGAGGTCGAGCAGAGCTGGTTTACCACGCGCCCGGATGGCACGATGCTCGGCGTTAAGGTGACCCCGCTCGCTGCGGCCGGCATCTACGTGCCGGGCGGTCGCGCGCAGTACCCCTCCACCGTGCTCATGAACGCCATCCCTGCCAAGGTGGCCGGCGTCAAGCGCGTGGTCATGGTGACGCCGCCGCAAAAGGACGGCCTGATCAGCCCCTACACGCTCGCCGCGGCAAAGCTCGGCGGCGTAGACGAGATCTATATGGTGGGTGGCGCCCAAGCCGTGGCCGCGCTGGCGTACGGCACCGAGACCATTCCGCGCGTCGACAAGATCACCGGACCGGGCAACGCCTTTGTCGCCGCAGCCAAGCAGATTGTCTCGGGCGACGTGGGCATCGACATGGTCGCCGGCCCCTCCGAGGTTTGCGTGCTGGCCGATGCCACGGCCAAGCCCATGGTGGTCGCGGCCGACCTGATGGCCCAAGCCGAGCACGATCCGCTGGCCGCTTGCTATCTGGTGACCTGCGACGAGCAGTTTGCGCGCGAGGTCGAGGCGGGTATCGACATTTTGGTGGCGCAATCGCCGCGTGCCGAGATTACGCGCGCCTCGCTCGACAACGAGGGCACCATCGTGGTGGCCGCCGACATGGCTGCTGCCGTCGAGGCCGTGAATACCGTGGCGCCCGAGCACCTGGAGCTGCACTGCAAGGATGCAATGGGTCTGCTCGGCGGCATTCGCAACGCCGGCGCTATCTTTGTGGGCGCCTGGAGCTCCGAACCGCTTGGCGATTACGTTGCCGGCCCCAACCACACGCTGCCGACCGGCGGTACGGCTATGTTCTCCAACCCGCTTTCGGTGGAGGAGTTCGTCAAGCGCTCGAGCGTCATTTGCTACACGCCCGAGGGCCTGCTCTCCGACGCTCCCGCAACACAGCGCCTGGCCGAGGCCGAGGGTCTGTGGGCACACGCGCTTTCCGCCGCGCTGCGCCGCCGCGTGTTGGAGCAGGGCGAGGATTCCGTGAGCGCCGAGTCGCTGGCCGCGGCTGACCTGACCAAGGTCGCCTGGCCGGGCGATGCCGTGGCGACGGTTGCCGAGGGTGTGGACCTGGCGGCTGCGGGCGGTGCCGCTGACGCGGCCGGCGAGGAGGCCTAAAATGGCCGAACTCACGCCCCGCATGAAGGAGCTCGTCCAGCCCTACTTGGCCGGTATTGAGCCCTACGATCCCAACTTTACGCCCACGCGCATCAATCTTTCGGCCAACGAGAACACCTATCCCGTACCGACCGGCGTGCGCGAGGCGGTCGACGCCGCCCTGGCTGCAACGCCGCTCAACCGCTACCCCGATCCCATGTCGAACGACCTGCG
This sequence comes from uncultured bacterium, assembly GCA_905215065.1. Taxonomy (GTDB): domain Bacteria; phylum Actinomycetota; class Coriobacteriia; order Coriobacteriales; family Coriobacteriaceae; genus Collinsella. Next base: position 20,152 of record CAJMOF010000009.1, read on the forward strand.
CGACGAGCTGGCCGCCTGGCATGGCGTGACGCGCGAGAACGTCTGCGTAGGCAACGGCGGCGACGAGCTGCTCTATAACTACCTGCTGGCGTTTGGCGGTGCGGGACGGACCCTGCTCAACTGCCCGCCGTGCTTTAGCGAGTACGCGTTCTTTGCGTCGCTCTGTCAGACCGAGGTGCGCGACGTGTGGCGCGACCCGGCGACCTTTGAGCTCGACCAGGCAGCCGTGCTTGCGGCGGCGCCCGAGTGCAGCCTGGCCATCGTGACCTCGCCCAACAATCCCACGGGCGACGTGGCGCCGCTCGACTTTGTCGCGGCCCTGTGCGATGCGTGCCCCGGCATGGTGATGGTCGATGAGGCCTACGTTGAGTTTGCCGACGATTCGTTTGGCGCGGCCACCACGGCGCAGGGGCTTATCGCCGAGCATTCCAACCTGGTGATTCTGCATACGCTGTCCAAGGCGTTTGGCGCCGCCGGCGCGCGCCTGGGCTACGTGATCGCAGCCCCCGAGGTTATCGACGTGTTCGCGGCGATTCGCCAGATCTACTCGGTCAACGTGCTGAGCCAGGCCGCCGCGCTTGCCTGCGTGCGTGCCCGCGATGCGTACGCGCCCGTGGTGGCACAGGTTGCATCCGAGCGCGAGCGCGAGCTGTGTGCCCTGCGCGCAATGGCTGCCGAGGGTCTGCCCGTGGAGACATGGCCGAGCGCGGCGAACTTTATGCTCGTACGCACGCCGCATGCCACGCGCGTGCGCGAGCGGCTGCGCGACGAGTATTCGATTTTGGTGCGCGACTTTAGCTACGCGCCGGGCCTTGCGGACTGCCTGCGCATTACCGTGGGTACCCCGCAGGAAAACGATGAGGTGCTGGCTGCGTTTGCCGCGCTGGTGAAGGAGGAGATGTAGATGGGCCGTTATACCGAGGTGACCCGCAAGACGGGCGAGACCGACATTGTCGTAAAGCTTGACCTGGATGGGAGCGGCGTGTGCGACATCTCGTCCGGCGTGCCGTTTTTCGACCACATGCTCAACGCCTTTGGCCGCCATGGTTTGTTCGATCTGACGGTGCACGCGGTGGGCGATGTGGAAGTCGACGCACACCACACCGTCGAGGATGCGGGCATTGTGCTGGGCGAGGCGTTCTGCCAGGCGCTGGGTGACAAGGCGGGCATTACGCGCTTTGCCGATGCGGCGATCGCCATGGACGAGACGCTTGTGATGGCTGCTGTTGATATTTCGGGCCGCGGGCAGGCCTACTGCGAGCTGCCCGTGCCGACCGAGCGCGTGGGCAGCTTTGATACCGAGCTGGCCGTCGAGTTCTTCTGCGCCTTCGCGCGCGACGCCAAGCTCACGCTGCACGTGCGCGAGCTGGCGGGCGCTAACTCGCATCACATTATCGAGGCCGCCTTTAAGGCCGTGGGCCGCACGATGCGCCACGCCTGCGAGCTCGATCCCCGCGTGCAGGGCATCCCCAGCACCAAGGGCTCACTGTAACCTGCCAAAAAGGGACAGGTTTATTTTGGCAGGTTTTATCTGCGGAAATGCCGTCTCATGTGGTGGGTGAACGTTTAACCGACCAAAATAAACCTGTCCCTTTTTGGCAGGTTTTGAATGGGAAAAGGGAGGGTCGCGTGGGCGAACCGAAGATTGTGGTGGTCGATTACCACAAGGGTAACTTGTCGAGCGTCGTGCGCGGGCTTGCGCGCGCCGGTGCCGTCGCCTGCACATCGGACGATCCGGAGCAGATCCGCAACGCCGACGGTCTGGTCATCCCGGGCGTGGGCGCGTTCTATGACGCGATCGCCTTTATGCGCCAGAGCGGCGAGGCGGACGCGGCGCTCGATGCCGTTGCCGCCGGAACTCCGCTGCTCGGCATCTGCCTGGGCCTTCAGCTGTTTTTTGAGCGCGGCAACGAGGGCGTGCCTGCGGACGAGGGTGTTGCCGCGGACGGCGACGCCTCCGGGCAGGCCGGTGCCCCTTGGGTCGATGGCCTGGGCATTATGCGCGGTTCGTGCACACGTTTGGAGTCGAGCCGCCTGAAGGTGCCGCACGTGGGTTGGGACCAGGTGCACATGACGTCCGCCGGTGCGGCCGATCCGCTGCTTGCCGGTTTTGCCGAGGGCGCCAACATGTACTTTACCCACAGCTACGCGGTGGCCGACAACGCCGATGCCACCGATGTGCTGGCGCGCACGCACTACACGCGGAGCTTTCCGTGCATCGTGCGCCATGGCAACGTGTGGGGCTGCCAGTTCCATCCCGAGAAATCCTCCGCGCTGGGTCAGCGCATTCTTAAGAACTTCGTGAGCATCGTCGAGGGGGCCGGCCGATGATTCTGTTTCCCGCAATCGATCTGATCGGCGGCAAGGTTGTGCGCTTGGAGCGCGGCGACCGGAGCCGCTGCAAGGTATATTCCGACGACCCCGTGGCCGTCGCCCGCTCGTTTGCCGAGCAGGGCGCAAGCTGGGTGCATGTCGTCGACCTGTCCGCTGCCTTTGGCGAGGACGAGGGCGCATGTGCCGCCAACTCGACGGCGATTAAGGCCATCTGCGGCGTCGACGGTCTGTCCGTGGACGTGGGCGGCGGCGTTCGCTCACTCGCACGCATCGATGAGCTGGCAGGCTATGGTGCTCGCCGCATTGCGCTGGGCACCGTGTTGGTGACCGAGCCGGGTTTTGCCGAGGTGGCGGCCCAAGGCTTTGGCGAGTTGCTGGTCGCCGACATTGCCGCGCGCGACGGCCAGGTTAAGGTGAACGGCTGGCGCGACGGCGCTGGCGTGGCGCTCGACGATGCCGTGGCGCAGCTTACCGAGCTGGGCTTTAAGCATCTGGTGTATACCGACATCGCGCGCGATGGCATGCAGACGGGCATCGATGTGGCGGCGTATCGCCATGTGGCCGAGGTCGCGGGATTTCCCGTCGTGGCTTCGGGTGGCATCTCGACGCTCGACGACATCCGCGCGCTGGCCGCGGTGGGCGAGGTCGCGATTGAAGGCGCCATTACCGGCCGTGCGCTCTACGAAGGCAACTTTACGCTGGCACAGGCGCTGGCCGCCGCCCGAGGGGAGGAGTAGCCCATGCTTACCAAGCGCGTGATTCCCTGCCTGGACGTCAAGGATGGCCGTGTGGTCAAGGGCGTCAACTTTGTGAGCTTGCGCGATGCGGGCGATCCGGTGGAACTGGCGCGCGCCTACGACCGCGAGGGTGCGGACGAGGTCGTCTTCCTGGACATTACCGCCACGAGCGACAACCGCGCGACGACTATCGAGATGGCGGCGCACGCGGCCGAGGAGCTCGCTATTCCCTATACCGTGGGCGGCGGTTTCCGCGACTTGGCGGGCATGCGGACCATGGTTGCCGCCGGCGCCGACAAGGTGTCGCTTAACTCTGCCGCCGTGCGCGATCCGTCGTTGATCAGCCAGGCCGCCGCGGCGTTTGGCAGCCAGGCCGTGGTCGTGGCGATCGATGCCAAGCGCGTCGGCTTGCCCGGCGAGCCAGATGCCGACAAGTGGGAGGTCTTCACGGCGGGCGGCCGCAACGCCACAGGTATCGATGCGGTGGCGTGGGCCGAGGAGGCGGCTCGTCGCGGCGCCGGCGAAATCCTACTGACCAGCATGGACCGCGACGGCACCAAGGCCGGCTTTGACCTGGCGCTCACTCGCGCCGTGGCGCGCGCGGTACCGATTCCCGTCATCGCGAGCGGCGGCGTGGGTACGCTCGAGCATTTTGCCGAGGGTGTGATTGAGGGCGAGGCCGATGCCGTGTTGGCGGCGAGCGTCTTTCACTTTGGAACCTTCAGCATCCGCCAGGTGAAGGAGTATATGGCCTCTCAAGGCATCCCTGTCAGGTTGGACTTCTAGCGCTGCGGCTTGCCCAGGCGCCCGACCTTCCGGCTCCAACCCTCCTCGCGTACTTAAGTACGCGTCGTCGGGCTTGTCGCTCGGAATCTCGGGCACCTGGACAACCCTCGCCGACCTGCGAAGTTTGAATTTGGGGAGAGAAATGGAAGAGATAACCGATCCTTCAAAACTTACGTACGACGCCCGCGGGCTGATTCCTTGTGTGGTTCAGCAGTATGACACCGGTGAGGTGCTTATGGTTGCCTGGATGAACGAGGAGTCGGTGGGGCTGACGCTCAAGACCGGCACCACGTGGTTTTGGAGCCGCAGCCGCCAGGAGCTCTGGAACAAGGGCGCGACGAGCGGCAACATGCAGGAGGTCAAGGAGCTCTGGGCCGACTGCGACAGCGATACGCTATTGGTCAAGGTCGATTCTCCGGGTCCGGCCTGCCATACCGGCAACCGTACCTGCTTCTTTAAGAAACTCGCATAGGGCGGGCGCTCGATTAGACGCTCGGTTACTAGAAAGGATTGAACTATGGGTGTACGCACCGAAAATGTTCAGGATGGAAATATCGGCGAGACGCTGACGGGGCTGGCCGAGGTGATTCACGGACGTCGCGATGCGTCGCCGGAGGAGAGCTATACCGCTCGTCTGTTGACCGACGTCGAGGATGAGCTGCTCAAGAAGCTTGCCGAGGAGGCGAGCGAGGTCATCATGGCCTGCAAGGATAACGACCATGACCACATCCGCTACGAGGCCGGCGACCTGGTCTACCATCTGCTCGTAACGCTCGAACGCTACGGTATCACCCTCGACGAACTGGCCGGCGAACTCAACGCCCGCCGCCACTAGTCATTGGGGACGTTCTTAAACGACTAGTTAGGCGAAGGGTGTGGATTCCCATTCGCCGGTGGGGTGGGGGACGTCGAAGGTTCGGTAGCCACAGTCGTAGGCGTGTGCCTGGGCCTCACGGATGTTCCAGCAAATGTCGCAGGCGCGGTGTGCGTCCGAGCCAAAAGTGATCGGCACCTCGGCGTGGGCGAAGCAACGCAACAACCCGGTCGTGGGATAGTAGTCGTCGAGTCCCTTGCGCGGCGCAGCGGTCGAGACCTCAACGCGGCGGCCCGCGTCGTGTGCACACTCTGCCATCTGCCCCCAGAACGGCGCGGGGTCAAAGTCGGGCGCAAAGCCCTCTTTCGAAAAGCGCATGACCAGGTCGGGGTGAGCCATTACATCAAAGTTGAGCGGGCTCTCGCAGGCGCGGCACCAGTCGTCGACGTAGCGCTCCCACACGCCGCGTACCCCCAGGTTTTCCCAAACGTGCAGGTTGGTGTCATCGTCGATCCAGCCGCAGCGCGAATCGGGCGTATCGGGACGAGCGACGTCCTCCGTCCCCGCCGTGCCCGCAGCACCTGCCGCAATATCGCCTGGGTTACCAATCCAATGCACGCTGCCCAGGCGCACGACGGCGCCTCGGGACCAGCGCTCGACCAAAGGCTCGCAGCCCTCGTACCAATCGCATTCAAAGCCATAGATAAGCTCGAGCTCCGGCGCGATCTGCGCGGCAAGCTTGCGAGCATCCTCAAAAGCCAGACGATGTGCCGGCAGGTCGCCCTCAGTAACCTGCACTTCGCAGTTGGCATCCATGCTGGCGGGCAGGGTGAGATGGTCGGTTGAGACCATGACGCGGCAGCTGGCCGCAGCAGCGGCGCGAACGTTGTCCTCAAACGAGGCGTGCCCGTCCGAGAACGAGGTGTGGGTGTGGCAATCGGCTAGCGGGCAAGCAGACATGGCGGCTCCTTTGCGTCAAGCGAATCCGCTTCATTGTAATGGCGCAGCTCTCAACACGCCGGGCACGCCGGGGGTCGAAATCGAGTGGAAAGGCGGGGCGGCGCGTGCCGGCGCCGGCGACTACTTGCTTCGTGCCGCCGCGCGTTTGGCCTGCACTGTTACCATCGCGTGTCTCACGGCGGTGATGGGGCGATAGCGGATCATACGCGGTCCCGACCAACGCATAACCTCGCGGATCTTCTCGCGCATGGCAGGCCGGTAACAATGCGAAGGACATGCCGAGCAAAATGTCTTGGTGCCCATGTGCGGGCAGTGCTCAATGCGCGCGATGGCGTATTTCTGCAGCTCGGCGCATTCGGGGCAGAGCGTAATGGTTCGAAGGCCGAGTTTCACGCGCACGGACTCATCGTCGCCAGCCTGTTCGACCACATGCCCGCCGCCATGATGCCCGCGGCACCACAACGCGATCATCTGCGACACCATTTGGGCCTCGCGCTCACGTTTGCGTGCCAGCTCCGGCGTGTCGGCGGTGCGCGCCATCTAGCTCAGCCTCCCGTGCTCGACCGAAAGCGAGAAATCGGCAAACGCGCAGGTGCTGGCTCGGTGGCTTACGAGCACGATGGTCTTGCCGCGGCGCTTGAGCTCGTCAACGGCCTGCATTACGGCTGCCTCGTTGAGAGCGTCAAGTGCGCTGGTGGGCTCGTCGAGCAAGATGAAAGGCGCGTCGTTGAGGAAGATGCGCGCAAGGCCGATGCGCTGGCGCTCGCCGCCCGAAAGCGAGTCGCCCAGCTCGGCAACGGGCGTGTCGAGACCCTGCGGCAGGCGGTCGATGAGGGCGGTAAGCGAAGCGGAGCGGCAAGCGTCGAGCAGCTCGGCATCAGTGGCGTCGGCGTGCGCAACCAGCAGATTCTCGCGTACGGTGCCGCAGAACAGATGTGTGTCCTGGGTCATATAGGCCTCGTGGCTGCGCAGGCTCGCCGTGTTGATGTGGCGGGCATCGACGCCGCTCACCGTGATGGTGCCGGCTGCGGGGTCCCAAAAACGCATGAGCAGCTTAAGCAGCGTCGACTTGCCCGAGCCCGAGCGCCCCATGATGCAGGTCATGGTGCCGGGCGCAAAGGTGCAGGTCACGTCGTCGAGGATGAGACTCGAAGCGGGGTCATTCGCGGCCTGCTCTGTGGCGTCGGCACCGCCCGCGTCCACGCCGTCCGCATAGCTAAAGCTCACATGCTCGGCTGCGGCGCCGGCAAACTCAACGTCCTGTCCATCGGCGACCTCGGCGCACTGGGGCTGCTCGTCGAGCAAATCGAGCACGCGCGCGCCCGAGGCGAGCGTCTCCTGCAGTGAGGTGCCCAGGCGGCTCACGGCCATCACCGAGCCAAACGACGACACAAAGGTAAAGACGGCGACAAACGCTGCGGCAAAGTCAATCGTTCCCGCAGCCACCAGCTGCAGCGCACGCCCGAGCATCACCAGATTGGCCGCAAGAATAAGCGCATCGGCTACGGCCTCGCTGGCCGCCTGGCGGCGCTTGAGGCGCGCGTCCACGGCGCCGACTTGCTCGGTCAGATTGCCCAGGGCACGGCTGCGATCGGCGCCACCGGCAAACTGGATAGTCTCGGACGCGCCGCGTAGACTGTCGAGCACAAAGGCGCCCAGCTTACCGGCGCCCTCGCGGCTCTGGCGGCCGGTGGTGCCGCATGCCTTGGCCGAGATCAGGGGCAGCAGCACGCCCAGGACCGCGTAGGCCACGAGCGCGATGCCCGCGAGCTCGGGGCTCACAGCCAGCAAAAAGCCCTCAAACACAACGGTGCAGACCAGAGCGATGGCAATGGGCGAGATGGTGTGCGCGTAGAAGACTTCGAGCAGCTCGATATCCGAGGTGACCAGACTCACGAGCTCGCCCTTGCCGCGGCCCTCGAGCTTAGCGGGGGCGAGCTGGCGCAGGGCGCCAAACACCAGGTCGCGAATGTGTGCGAGCAGACGGAATGCGATGTAATGGTTGCAGAGCTGCTCGCCGTAGTGGAGCGGCCCGCGTGCGATGCCGCAGGCGGCACAGGCCGCGCATGTGACGATAAGGTCCAGGCCCAGGGCATTGTGGCCCAGGGCCGCCATAAGGCCGAGGGCGCCAAAGGCCGGCACGAACGCGGCGGTGAGCATGCCAATGCTGCCCAGCGCGACGGCTAGCACAAGCCAGCCGGCAAGCGGTCGGACAAGCCCCATCATGCGCCACATGATGGACGGCGCCGAGCGACGGGCGCGGCCGGAGTTAGGCGCCGCGGCAGCGGAAGACGAGCCAGCACCGTTGAGGCCATCGGTACGGGCGGTGCTGCCGTCAACAGCCTCAACCGCGCCGGCATCCTCGGCATCACCCTCCGCATACGCATATGCCGAGAGCTGCTCCTGGCTGTTCCACATGCGCGCATAGGCGCCCGCGCCCGACAGGAGCTCATCATGGGTGCCGCGCTCGGCAATGCGACCGCGCTCCAGCACCAGAATCTGGTCGGCGTCCACGATCGTCGACAGGCGATGCGCCACCACAATTACGGTGTGCTCGCCGGCAAGCGACGCGATGACCTCGCCGATCGCGGCCTCGCTTGCGGCATCGACGTTGCTCGTCGCCTCGTCAAACACATAGATGGGCGAGTCGTGCAGCAGGGCGCGGGCCATGCACACGCGCTGGCGCTGGCCGCCCGAAAGGTTGGTGCCGCCCTCGTTAATCACCATGTCGAGCCCGCCGTTGGCCTGCACAAAGGCCGCCACGCGCGTGCGGCCGAGCGCGCGCAAAAGCTCGGCGTCGGTGGCGTTGGGCTGGGCGAGCAGCAGGTTGTCGCGCAGGGTGCCGGCAAACAGGTAGCCGTTGGTGGGCACCAGCGTGACGGCGCGCATGAGTGAGGTGGCCGTGGCATCGCGCAGTTCAACGCCACCGATGCGAACGCTGCCACGGTAGGCACCCTTGCGGCCCGCGATAATCCCCGCGAGCGTGGACTTGCCGCCGCCGCTTTCGCCCACGAGTGCCACGAGCGAGCCGTGCGCAATGGTCGTGCTGGCGCTGTCCAGCACCGTGCGGTCGCCGTATGCATAGCTCACGCCCGCGAGCTCGATATTGCCGCGACCGTCAAGCTCAACATCGCCGCGCTCGGGCTCGGGCGTATCCAAAATGCCAAACATGCGGCGCGAGGCGGCCATGCCGTTCATAGCCGTGTGGAACAGCGATCCCAGGCGGCGCATGGGCAAAAAGAACTCCTGCGACAGAAAGACGATGAGAAAGGCCGCCTCAAAGCCAATCTTGCCCGTGGCGAGCTGCAGCGCGGCTACGATAATGCCGAGCGCGGCGCCCATATAGACGACCAGGTCCATAACGCAAATGGAGCGCAGCTGCATCACCAGCAGGCGCATGGTCGCTGTGCGGAAACGCTCGGACTCTGCGTTGATGCGCTCGTGCCAGCTGCGATCGGCCTGGTAGACCTTAAGGGTGGTGAGACCCTGCACGGCCTCCAGGAACATGCCACCCAGATCGACATAGCTGCCCCAGTACTCGGCACCGATCTTTTTGGCGTTGCGCATGACCATCATGATGGAGACGGGGATGACCGGAACGCAGGCGAGCAGCAGCGCGGCGGGAAGACCCGCCTGGCCCACGAGCAGTACAAACAGCGTGATGGGTGCCAAGCCCGCAAAGAAGAGCTGCGGCAGGTAGCCGCCAAAGTACACCTGGAGTTGCGTGGCGCCCTCGACGCTGGTCTGGACGGCCTCGGCGGTGGGGACGGTCTCGGTGTAGGAGGGGCCGAGTGCGGTGAGCTTGTCGTAGACGAGCGAGCGCACGCGGCGGACGGCCTCGAACGCGGCCTTGTCACCGGTGCGCTGCGCCAGGTAGATGGCGGCGGCACGCACGATGATGGCGGCGGCGAGCGGCAAGGCCGCCTGTGCGAGCGCGTCGACGGCGAGTACAGCCGGCAGACCGTCGGTGACGATGCCTCCCAGAATGCGCGCGAGCACCCACATCACCGTAATGTTTGCCATCAGCGCAATCCACTTAAACAGGACGCTTGCCATAATGTAGGGCGTTGCCTGCGGAACCAGGGAGAAGAGCCGCTTCTCGAACATGAAACCTCCTATGCCGTAACGGTGCCGGTCGGGGTCCTCGGCAGCCGCTTAGTTAGCCAAATGCAACTAGAGTAACATCGTGCAGCGGGTAAGTATGCCGAGGGTTATTTTTTGGCCGATGAGCTGCGTAGAAAGTTCAAAATAGTTGAGTGCGGCGAACTTTGTGGTGGACGGAGTGCGCGCGCAATTCTGATCGTGTGCGGCCCCGCTCCAAAACGTGTACGTCAGCCTCCAAAACCGACAAAAAATGGCATGTTTGGAGGCTGACGTACACGTTTGGATAGGGGAGAGGGCGGCGACGGACGAAAGTCACGCCTGTGCCACGTCCGATGTGCTAGCGTTTGGATGAACAAAACGAGCCCGTGCGGAAAGGAGTCGGACCGTATGCCATGCGATAGCAAATCTCCGCTGTCTCGCGAGACCGATGCGCCCGAGACCATCGTCAAGCTGGAATGCGACATCGACGATGCGTCGCCCGAGGTGCTCGCCTACGCCGCCGACCGCCTGCGCGAGGCGGGCGCCCGCGAGGTGCACTGGCTGCCTCTCTACTGCAAAAAAGGTCGCCCCGGCTGGCAGCTGCAGGTAATCTGCGCCCGTGAGGACATTGACCGCCTGCAGACGATCATCTTTTTGGAAACCACGACCAATGGCATCCGCCGCCAGGTTATGGAGCGTGTTTGCCTGCCACGCCGCTTTGAGCGCGTAGCGACGCCATGGGGCGAGGTGTCCGTTAAAGTGGCCACCCTGCCCGACGGCAGCGAGCGCGCGGCGCCCGAGTACGAGGACTGCGCCCGCCTTGCCCGTGAGCACGGCGTGCCGCTCCAACGCGTGATGCAGGCGGCACAAGCCTCGGCACTGCGATTTGAGTAACGCGGCCGGTGGCACGCCACGTCCAGCCCCATCAACCCCACCCGAAAGGACCACCATGAAATACCTCATCGCCTCCGACATCCACGGCTCGGCATACTGGACCGAGCGCCTGGTCACCGCCATCGAGTCCGAGCATCCCGACCGCATCGTTCTGCTGGGCGACCTGCTCTACCACGGTCCGCGCAACGACCTGCCGCGCGACTATGCTCCCAAGCGCGTGATTCCGCTGCTCAACGCCCTAGCCGACCGCATCATCGCCGTGCGCGGCAACTGCGATGCCGAGGTCGACCAGATGGTCCTCGACTTTCCCGTCATGGCCGACTATGCCACGCTGTTTGACGAAACCGGCCGCGAGCTGTTCCTGACGCACGGCCACGTTTTTGGCGCCGGCATGCACAACAGCGTCGACCACGCGCCCACGCTGCCCGAGGGCTCCGCGCTCGTCTACGGCCATACACACATCAAGGTTAACGAGGCAAGTGAGGCGCACCCGGGCCTGTGGCTCTTCAACCCCGGCAGCGTGAGCATCCCCAAGGACGGCACGCACAGCTACGGCATCTACGAGGGCGGAGCGTTCCGTCATGTGATCCTGGAGGAGGAATAACCGTGGCGCAGCACATGGCTCAGCAAAATGCCGAGGGTTCGCGCGATCTGTCCACGCTGGTCGATGCGTCGGCTGAGCTGCAGCATCTGGTGCAGACCGTCTGGCGCCTGCGTCAGCCCGATGGCTGCCCGTGGGACCGCGAGCAGACGCATCAGAGCATTGGCAAGAACATGATCGAGGAAGCCTATGAGGCGCTCGACTGCATCGAGGCCGATGATGCGGCACACCTGCGCGAGGAGCTGGGCGATGTGCTCATGCAGGTCGTGCTGCATGCGCAGATCGCGGCGGACGCCGGCGAGTTTACGCTGGCCGACGTGGCGCGCGATATCGACGCCAAGCTCATTCGCCGTCATCCGCACGTGTTTGGCGATGTGGATGCCGACAGCTCCAACGAGGTACTCAAGATTTGGGACGAGGTCAAGCTTGCCGAGAAGGCCGCCAAGGACAAAGCCGTGGCGGCGGGCGAGGCAGCGCCCGAGGGTCTGCTCGACGGCGTGCCCACGCATCTGCCGGCGCTGATGCAGGCGCAGAAGGTGTCGCGCAAGGCAGCTGCCGTGGGCTTTGAGTGGGAGACGGTCCAGGACGTGTGGGACGAGGTCGCCGAGGAGCGTGCCGAGTTTGAGGCCGAGGCCCCTGGAACGCCCGAGCGCGAAATGGAGTTTGGCGACCTGCTCTTTGCCCTGGTCAACGTTGCGCGCAAAGAGGGCATTGACGCCGAGAGTGCCCTTCGTGCCAGCACGGCAAAGTTCCGCCGTCGCTGGGCCGCGATGGAGCAGATGGCGTCCGACGCCCACGTGGATCTTGCCGAGCTTTCGACCCACGGCCTCAACGACCTGTGGGATGCCGCAAAGGCGGAGGAGTAAGACTGCGGGAACGACGGGCTGACACGCCTCATCGTTCCCGCTAAATTTTTCGAAAATCAAGTGTATCCCTCGGCTAACTTAGGGCATAATGCAAAAAGTGCGGCATGGCTAACTTACGGAGGCGCACCGACGGCGCACGGTCAGCCGGTCGCTTGCATCCACTACGTTTCCAAGTGAGAGGGAGACAACATGAGCGATATTTTGGACGTCTATGGTCGCGAGGTACTCGACAGCCGCGGCAATCCCACCGTCGAGGTCGAGGTCGTGCTCGAGGACGGCAGCTTCGGCCGCGCAATGGTGCCTTCGGGTGCATCGACCGGCGCCTTTGAGGCCTGCGAGCTGCGCGATGGCGACAAGGGCCGCTACCTGGGCAAGGGCGTTTCGCAGGCCGTCGAGCACGTCAACAACGAGTGCGCCGATGCCGTCGTGGGCCTCGACGCCTTCGACCAGCGCGCCGTCGATGCCGCGCTGATTGCCGCGGACGGTACCCCCAACAAGACCAAACTCGGTGCCAACGCCATCCTGGGCGTGTCGCTGGCCGTTGCCCGCGCCGCTGCCGAGTCGGCAGGCCTGTCGCTGTACCAGTACCTGGGTGGCGTCAACGCCCACCTACTGCCCACGCCCATGATGAATATCCTCAACGGCGGCGTGCATGCCGACAATAACGTCGACTTCCAGGAGTTCATGATCATGCCAGTGGGCGCCCCTAGCTTTGCCGAGGGCCTGCGTTGGTGCGCCGAGGTCTACCATACCCTCAAGGGCGTACTGCACGAGGCCGGCCTGGGCGGCGGCGTGGGCGATGAGGGCGGTTTTGCCCCCAACCTTAAGACCAATGCCGAGCCGTTCGGGTACATCACCAAGGCCGTCGAGAAGGCTGGCTTTAAGCCCGGCGTCGACTTCATGTACGCCATGGATCCGGCGTCCACTGAGTTCTACAACGCTGAGACCGGTATGTATGAGCTCAAGGGCGAGGGCGTGGAGTACACGAGTGCCCAGATGGTTGATTACTGGGAGAAGCTTGTCGACACCTATCCCATCATCTCCATCGAGGACGGCATGGCCGAGGAAGACTGGGACGGCTGGGTTGAGCTCACCCGTCGCATTGGCAACAAGGTGCAGCTGGTGGGCGACGACCTGTTTGTCACCAACACCGAGCGCCTCAAGAAGGGCATCGAGCTGGGTGCCGCCAACGCGATTCTGGTCAAGGTCAACCAGATCGGCACGCTCACCGAGTCACTCGAGGCCATCGAGACCGCCAAGGAGGCCGGCTATGCTTGCATCGTGAGCCACCGCTCCGGCGAGACCGAGGATTCCACGATCGCCGACCTGGTCGTGGGCGTCAACGCCGGCCAGATCAAGTCGGGCGCCCCGTGCCGCAGCGACCGTATCGCCAAGTACAACCAGCTCATCCGCATCGAGGACGAGCTCGAGGGCAGCGCGCGCTACGCCGGCAAGGCCGCGTTCTACAACATTCGCTAGGCACGCGGAGGTCGCGGGGGCGGGGAAGACTCGGATTTGCCTTGCTCCAGCCGGGCGCTGTTGAGCACCATTGGGCGCTGGGCCATATGGCTCAGCGCCTTTTTTATGTCGAGCAAAGGCTGGCGAAGGCGGTGCGGGCGCTCGTGCTATAACTAAAGGACTTAGCGCAAACAAACCTCAACCGCACAAGGCGCACATGGATCAGATTTACGACAACAGGTACTATTCCGCCGGTTCACGCGAGCCGTCGCCTCGCCGTGCACGCACGGTGCAGCTCGGTGGGCCCGCCTACGCCGGCGTCGACCGCCCCGTGCAGCGCCCGACAAGTACCTCGCGCCCCAATGCTCAAGTGAATACTTCGACAGATGGACCGGTGCGCCCGGCACGTTCGTCGCATACGTCGCGTCCCTCGACTCAGGCACACGACAAATCGAGCAGGCCCTCGAACCGTTTTTCGGGCTCGGACTTTATGCGCTACGCCAACGACAACGCGGTGGTCAAGGCGATCTATGACTTTACGCATGGCTCTCTGCGTCCGCTGTTTATCGGTGTCGTGGTGGCGCTGGTGCTCGTGAGCCTGTATTTCCCCGTGCGCGACCTGTACGTGGCAAAGCGTTCGAGCGATATCTTGGCCAAGCAGGTCGAGATTCGCCAGCAATACAATGATGAGCTGCAAAAAAGCGTCGACAAGCTGCTCTCGGAGGAGGGTATCAAGGACGCGGCGTCCGAGGACCTGGGCCTGGTGATGCCCGGCGAGAAGAAGATTGACGTGCTGGGCTTGGACGACGATTCGGACTCGTCGTCGAGCAAAAAGTCCTCAAACGCCAAGAAGGCCAGCGAAGTGGCCAAGGAAATCGAAGAAGTCGGCAAGGACGCGCCGTGGTACATCCAGGCGCTCGACATGCTGTTTGGGTTTAACGGCGTCGAGGGCCAGACGGTCGTGTCCAACGGCAAATAGCGCCCGGAGGGGAGCCCGCAATGACAAATTGCAAACGCTATAAGGTAGCCGCGATCGACCTGGGAACGGTGTCGTCGCGACTGGTGCTGGCGCAGGTCGAGGCCGGGGCGATCGTGGAATCGTCCAAGCATACCGAGATTACCGACCTGGGCGAGGGCGTGGACGCGACGGGCCGCTTTTGCGAGGCGGCCGTTGAGCGTGTGCTCGCTGCGTGCCGTACGTTTGTGGACGAGGCGCGCGCCTTTGGGGCCGTGTGCGTCTGCACCACGTGCACGAGTGCCGCGCGCGATGCGTCCAATGCCGCGTTGCTGCTGGACGGCCTGCGCGAGTTGGGGCTCGAACCACAGGTGATTCCGGGCGAGGTCGAGGCGCGCCTGACGTTTTTTGGCGTGGCGCACGACTTTGCCGGCGAGCGCATCATCGTCGCGGATTCGGGCGGCGGGTCCACGGAACTCGCGACGGGCGTATACGCTCCGGAGCGCGGCGTCTTTGCGCTGGAGGGAACGCGCTCGCTGGACATCGGTTGCCGTCGCGTGACGGAGCGCTTTTTCTCCGCGTTGCCGCCCGCGGATGGCGAGCTTGCTGCCGCTGCCGCGTGGGCAGGCGAGCAGTTCGCCGCCTATTTTGAAGGCCTGCCCAGCGACTTTGAGCGCGCCGAACGCCTCGTTGCGGTGGGCGGTACCGTCACCACGCTCGTGGCGCTCGTTCACGAACTGGAGCCGTACGATTCGAGCTTTGTGCACCTGCGCGAGCTTTCGCTGGATCAGGTTTCGGCCGCTATCGAGCGCATGTCTGCGTTGGATGCGGACGGCATCGCCGCTCTACCGGGTGTACAGCCCAAACGCGCGGGCGTGATTCTGGCCGGCGCCGTGGTGATCCGCGAGCTTATGCGCGCCGGTGGCTACAGGGCGCTTACCGTGAGCGAGAACAGCCTCCTCGCCGGCATGACCGCCACCATCAACGAGGTTCTCGACGGCGCGACTCCCACCATCGCCTGGACCCCGAGCCTGAGCGCCCTTTAACCATCCCCTCATAAGTTGCGGTGAAATGCGGACTAAAATCGCCCTTTCGGGCCCCAAACAGTCCCTATTCCACCGCAACTCAACAGCCGGCACTTAGGGACGTTCCTTTTCTGCCGGCACCTGGGGACAGTCCTTGGGTTGATATGGGCAGTCAAAAAAGCCCCGTCCCAAATTATCTGCTCTGCAGTTGACGGCGTTCAAAAGAAATGAGCCCGCATCCCCGGGGGACACGGGCCCGTAAAAGCCAAATGGTAGGGGCGGTGGGACGTCTGCGTATTTGCTGCGCAAATCCGCACCGGCTTCGGCCGCCTGCCGGCGCCCTCGCCGGCTCGCTGCGGACGCTGCGCGTCCGCTTGACGCTCGCCCCCTCGCGGGTTCGAGTCCCACCAGCATCTAAAAGAAACGGGCCCGCATCCCTTGGGGACACGGGCCCATAAACAATACGTGGTAGGGGCGGTGGGACTCGAACCCACAATCCTTGCGGCGAGAGATTTTAAGTCTCCTGCGTATGCCAATTCCGCCACGCCCCCGTGAGACTAGAAGTCTAGCACAAGCCGTCCGTTACGCGTTGACAGCCATCGAGTGCCGGCCCGACTTTTCCAAGTACTCGGCATACTTGGCCTCGTCGCCCTTGTTCTTGTACTGCAGGGCCAGCAGGTACTCCAGGCGGCAGCGCTTGACCGGGTCGTCGCCGACATCCTCGAGCATGCGCTCCAGCTCGGGAATGTCGTTGTGGCGCTTGAGGATCATCGTGTCGTACATCAGCTGGCACTCGTGCGCAACTGCCTCGGCCTGGCCGCCCTCAAAGCCCTTGATCTCGTGCAGCAACTCCTTGGACTTTTTGCGGTCCTCCTGGCCAACGTAGTAGTTAAAGGCCTTAATGACCAGGTCGACGCGCTGCATCTTGGGCAGGTTGAGTCCCAGCAGCAGGTCGAACATCTCGCTGGCGCGCTTGTGGTCCTCGCGCAGCAGATAGGAGTTCAGACGCAGGTAGTCGCGGTTGTAGCGCGGGTACAGCATGCTGGTGAGTTTGCCGTCGAGCAAACGATCGAACTCGGCCCACTGTTTGGCGGCCATCAACTGTTGCAGGCGTTTAAACGTAGTGCGTTTTTTGACGCTAAAGAACACCGACACGGCGATACAGATGATAACGACGGCGGTCCAGAGTGTGCGGGAATCGGGCATGTTAGGATCCTTAGTCGCTCATAAAGCGAGCGGTATGACAACACGTACTAGATGTATTATACGCAGCGCACAAGCAAACTGGCATAAAAGCTCATCGAGGCTGAGTGCCATCGCTCGCTGCGGTACACTTACCTAAAGTAAACCATGAAGGGAGACATTACCTATGAAGAAGATCGTTTTGGCTTGCGGTGCTGGCGCTGCTACTTCCACGCTCGTTGCCCAGAAGGTCGCTACCATGCTCGACGCCAACGGTTATGCCGGCAAGTATGAGATCGTGCAGTGCGCCATCTCTGAGGCCAAGGACGCTTGCGACGAGGGCGCCGACCTGCTGATCGCCACCACCGTTGCCCCCGAGGGCCTCACCTGCCCGTACGTGAGCGGCGTGCCCTTCATGACCGGCATGAACCGCGTCGCTGCCGAGAAGGCCGTCCTCGACGTCATGGCTCAGTAGGCGCTGACTGTATGAGTGAGCAGAACGCCAATCCGGTCGAGCTCTTTGGCATGCGCGTTGCCCATGTGGGCATTAACGCCACCGACCCGGCAGATGCCCTGGAGATCGCGGAGCTGTTCTCGACGATGATGGGCCTACCCGTTATCGAGACCCCGGTTTCGTACTTTAACGATTCGCTGATCGAGGTCATGAAGCAGAACGGTCGTGGCACCAAGGGCCACATTGGCTTTGCCGTCAACGACATCGATGCGGCCGAGAAGTGGTTTGCCGAGCGCGGACTCGAGGTCAACGAGGAGTCGCGCGTGCTGCTGCCCGACGGCGGCACCAAACTCGTGTACTTTAAGCGCGAGTTCGCCGGCTTCGCCGTGCATCTGTGCCGCGAGTAGCGCACAAGCTGCTATAGCTAGCAAAAAGGGATAGGGCCGCATGGCCTTATCCCTTTATTTATGCCGAGGGGCTTTCTATCGTGGCAGGCGAATCGTAAAGCGGCTGCCGACGCCCTCGACCGAAGTCACACCGATGACGCCGCCGTGGCTGTCGACGATCCACTTGGCAATGGCGAGCCCCAGACCCGAGCCCTGCGCGCCGGCATCGCGCGCGTTGTCGGCGCGATAGAACCGTTCAAACGCGTGAGCTGCGGATTCTTGGTTCATGCCGATACCCTCGTCCTCAACACTTATGTCGATCGTGCCCATGCCCGCATCGGGCGTTATGCCAAATGTGATGGTCGTTCCCGCATCCGAGTACTTGGCGGCGTTTTGCACGATCACGCGCAGAGCCTGCTTCACGAGCGCCACGTCAACGGGTGCGTCGCAGCGCGGGTCGCTGGCAAGTGCAGCGTCAAAGGCCGGCCGATACGTGTGCGCGGCATCGATCATCTGCGATTCCTCGCATACCTCGCCGACCAGCGCGGCCAGGTTAGTATTCGCGCGCCGCAGGACCGTGCGCCCGGCATCGCCGCGCGCCAAAAACAGCAGCTGCTCCACGAGCTCTTGCATGTGCTCGCTTTCGGCCTTGAGCGAGGCAATGGACTCTGCTAGCACGTCCGGGTCGTCTTTGCCCCAGCGGTCGAGCATATTCACGTAGCCCTGAATCACCGCGATGGGCGTGCGCAGTTCGTGGCTCGCATCGTTGACAAAGCGCATCTGCTGCAGCTTGGCCTCTTGCATCTGACGCAGTAGGCGGTTGAGTGCAACCTCGATGCTTGCCAGGTCGGCGTCGCCGGTGGTGACGCTTGGTGAGTCGACGCTCGCGCGTTCGATGGCCTGCTCCAGTGTTTCCATCTTGCCGCCGGAGAGCTGCATGCGGCCGAGCTCGTCCACGCGCAGGGCCAGGTCGTTGAGCGGTGCCATGGTGCGGCGCACGCGGCGGGCGCCGCCGAGCATGTTGAGCACGCCGACGACCTGCCAGCTCGCAACGACAAGATAGAGAGGCCACAGTGCGACGAGGTCCTGCGCGAGGGGGAAGGTCTTGGTGGTGCGCGCAAGCTCGACGGTGTAGGTGAGCGTGGCCGGGTCCCAGCCGCGCACGGGCGTCAACGACATGCCGTGAACGGTGGCGCTGGGGATCCAACCTGCAGTAAACGCGCCGTCGGGCAGTGTCTGGTTGTAGCCATAGACGAGAATCGCCGCCGCAACAGCCAGCAGCAACAGATCGAGCCAGACGTAGCTCATCAGGCGGCGCCACATGTAGCTCCAGTTGATGGCGCGGGCGATGGAGGTGACGCGCTTGGCCTCGGCGTTACGCACGGCAGACATAGCCCACCCCGCGCACGGTCTGGATGATGCGGGCGCCGCCGGCGTCCTCGATCTTGGCGCGCAGGTGCGCGATGTGCACGTCGACGTTGTTGGTGTCGCCTACGTAGTCGTAGCCCAGCGCCTCGTGCGCGATGCGCTCGCGCGTGAGCACGGTCTCGGCATGCGCCATAAGCAGGGCGAGGACATCGAACTCGCGGGCCGTGAGCGCGATGGGCGAGCCGCCGACCGTGACTTCGCGGCGGTCGGGGTCGAGCGCAACCGAGCCCACGGCGAGCGCAGCGGGGGAGGGCGCGGCGGAAGCCTGGGTCGAGTCGCCGACCGGGGGCATCGCAGCGGCTCCGGCGCCCGCGCCGCCTGCCGTGCCCGCCCCAGTACCGGCGCCGCCAACGCCCGAAGCCGCTCGCACGGCTTCCGAGCGCTTCAGTGCCACGCGGATCCGTGCGAACAGCTCCTCAATCGCAAACGGCTTGGTCAGGTAATCGTCGGCGCCGGCATCGAGCCCGGCCACCTTGTCCATCACGGCATCGCGCGCGGTGACCATGATTACCGGCACATCCTTGTGCTTGCGGACGCGCCGCAGCACCTCCATGCCGTTGAGCTGCGGCAACAGCACGTCGAGCAGAATCAGATCGTAGTCGCGCTCCAGCGCCAGGTCCACGGCAGTGCGGCCATCGGCGGCGTGTTCCACCTGGTAGCCCTCGTGCTCCAGCTCGAGCGTCACAAAGCGGGCGATTTTCTCCTCGTCCTCTACGATCAAGATCCGTGCCATGCGTGCCCCCGTCTGCGATTACTTGTCGTCGTTGAGATTTTGCTTGATGTCGTCTGCGGCGTTGGCAGCGCTATCCATAAGGTTGTTGATGCTGCCGGGCACGTCGCCGTCGCTGTCGATGCGGTAGCGCATGCCAAAGAACAGGCCAATCAGCATCAGCCATATCGTGGCGCCCCAGGCAAACAGCGCGACGATGGGGATCAGGATGGGGATGTTGAGGATGATCGCATCGCGGCGCGTGGCGATAAACTTGGTGTCCAGACTCAGGCGGAAGAGCTTTTTGAGGTACTCCCACACGCTGTCCATCTTCTTGGAGAAGTCGGTCTTTTCGCTCGACTTTTCGTAGGCTGCCTGCGCGGCGACCATCTCGGCAGAGGGCTCATCGACTGGCGCGGACTCGGTGGCGGCATGCGCCGACGTGGTCTGGGTCTTGCCCTGCGACTCGAGCCAAATGATGGCGTCCAGAACGTTGCCGTCGGAGGCGTCGAGCGCGGCCTTGGCATCGGTGTAGCTCACGTTGCACTTGGTGCGGATGGTTTCAACTTTTTCGAGGTCGTCCATGACCTGTCCTTTCGTTCGATGGGCGCGACGCCGGGCGATTTGCCCGGGCACGAGCGTTGCGTTCGGCGGCCTGCGTGGTGCCGCCCCGCCCTTGGTCGAACTCTATAGTGCAGGTTATAGATTAAGCGATTCTTGAGCCAAGATTAATGTTGGATGAGTTTTTGGGTGGTGCGGAGGCGGGCAGGGGCAGAAAAGGCAGGTTTTGCGTGGCGTGAAGGAGGGGCGGTCTGATCTTTGGGATAGCTGATAGCGAGGTCTAATACTTTTCCGAGAAGTGAATGAGCTAAATCGGACCCCCGAAGCATAGACACTTTAAGGGCATCGTTTCCTGCGGTTTCGATACTGGAATCCTGCGATTTTGCCGACGAAAAATGCGGATGCTTCAGGGGTCCTAAAACAGACGTTCACTTCGCGGAAAAGTATTAGACCTCGATAGCGGGGGATGGGGTACCGGTGCAAAACGGCGTCAGACATAGGATAAACAAAGCGCTTCGATCATAAGGAATTAAAATCACGTTGCAAAAGTATGAAAATATCCTACAATTGCAGCATGAAGTACTTTAGCAACATAGCGGCGATAAGCGAGCTTTCCGAGAGCGAGGGCGTGTTCACCACAGCCCAGGCGGCTCGCATGGACATCTCTCGAGATGCGCTGGCGCACTCATGCCGCGCAGGGCGTCTTGAACGGATATGCCACGGCGCCTACCGGATGTCTGGAACGCAGCGCCGAGACACCGACGAACTCAACGCCTTTTGGAAGCTCACCAATCCCTCCCTTTGCGCGTGGGAGAGAAAACGTCAGTGGGATGGCATCGCCGTGAGCGGTACGACAGCGGCGAACCTGCAGCAAATGGGCGATTTCTATCTGTCCCCCTACAGGATGACCGCGCCCATGCGTATCAATACAAGAAACGAATCCCTTTCTTTTGTAAAGCGCGAGATTGCTGAGCGGGACATCGTTTGGCTCGACGGCCTGCCGGTAACTAAACCCGAGCGCACGCTTGTCGATCTTTGCCTCGATTGCGAGGACCCCTCATTAATTATTAATGCCTATCACGACGCGCTTGGACGCGGGCTCGATACGCAGCGGCTGAAAGATCTCGTAAAGGAGAACTCTAAAACCGCCAAAAGACGCGAGCTCATGAGGCCTTTGCTGATGGTGCTAAACGGGTAATGCGAAACGGAGGACATGGTGAAGTACAAGACGCCTGCCGCATTGGAGATGGCTGTTAGGAATGCCGCAAGACAGTTTTAAATGAGCGCTGAAACGTAAAAACATGCTGTGATTGTCATGTCCGCGCCGGCGAAATTAGCGTTACATAATTTGAGTCCCGTGCTGCGACGGGATGTTGCAAAGGCGAATTGATAATGGGCGCTTTGACTACGATAGGAACCATCGACTTGGATTATCCTGGTTTTATCGAGCGAACAACGTGCGAGTGAGATGATTGGTGTGGCGGAGCGAAGAAAAAACTGGTCGAGGGAAGAAACCCTTGCGGCGCTGTTTTTATATCTCGCCCTGCCTGCAAGGCTTATCGATGACAAAGGCGAAGATATACAGACGCTGGCACATGCCATCGGCAGAACGCCGGCGGCGGTTTCCTTAAAGATATGGAACCTCGCCTCGTTAGACGACCGGCGTCGAGCACGCGGCAAGGTGGGCATGGTTAATGCCAGCAAGATGGATAGATTGGTTTGGGCAGAGTATTCATCGAGCGGCGATAGGTTGGTCGAGGAAGCGGCGGGCGCATTTTTTGACCAGCTTAACTCTGATAATTCGATGAGCAGAGAGCTGAAAGAGGCAATTGGCATCGATTTGCCTGAGGGGCAAGAGCGTGAGGCAATAATCTCAGCGCGTGTTAACCAACAGTTCTTTCGTAATACGCTGCTCGTTAATTATCGCTCGCGGTGTTGTTTAACGGGCCTATCGAACCCGACGTTACTGGTTGCAAGTCATATCAAGCCCTGGAACGTGGCTGATCCCCGGACCGAGCGCCTGGCGCCAGATAACGGATTGCTGTTGAACGCGCTGCACGATAAGGCATTTGACCAGGGACTTATTACCATAACGAAGGATTTCAAGATTGTGGTGTCGAGTGTGGTTGGACATGGGGCTGCCGAGGACGAGTTCTTGTGGCGTTATAGCGGCGAGCGAATTACATTGCCTAAACAATCGAGCCCAAGACCAGATTTTATTGAATACCACAACGATATGGTGTTTAAGGGGTAAATTAGAATTGAATTGCAGCTATACCATTAATGGTGTGACTGTGTACCGCTTGGCTGAAAGCATCCTTTATCCAGCTACCTAGCATTACGATTGGATGGGAAATGAGTACGAGAGTTGCAGAGTATTATGGTCAAAGAACAGACGCTTTGACGCCCATTCACCCCATAGATATTCCATATGCCGGATGGAGCCCGGAAGAGCCGGTTCCGCACTGCCCCTTCTCCGGCGGTAATACGTGCAAGAAGCTTAAAGCAAAAAACGAGCCGGTCTGTTCGGTAAGGGATCAGGACGGAGTGCTTTGGATATCGTGTTCGGAGAGATTGTGCTCCACCAAAAAAGATCTCCCGCTTTGTTCGCATCAAAAGAAAATACTAACCATGGCTGCGCAGCATATATTTGATGGGGGCATTGACCCGTCTGACATCTGCGTCAAACGAGAAGAGTCCCTTCGAGTGAGTAAGGGCAGTGCATATCATGCTGATTTTATAATTACCACGCGCAGCGGGGAGTCGTCGACATCTGGCCCTAATCGACTTGTTCTTGAAATGCAAGGCGGTGGAGAAACATCGGATACCGGCAAAATTACTCAGCGTGTTCGCAAATGGAAAAACATGACTGAAAACGAGAGGACGAATGAGCAGCTGCGTGCCGAAACTACTGCAAATACTTTGGTCACCAATGCTTGGAGAAGACAACAAGAGCAATTTCTAATCAAGGGCAATATCGCCATGAAGACATGGAAAGGCCTTGGGATTGCGTTTTGTGTGGGCACACTGCTCTATGACTATCTTATGGAGCGACTAGAGTCAGTGAATCTGCCTGATTTGAAGGATTACAACTGGACGTTGGCTCTTCTCGCCTTTAAAGAGGATAAGAGCCGCTCTGTTGAGGACGGCCCCATTCCATTGACAATCGATGAAGACCGGACGCTGTATACGAACTACCAGACGTTTGTTCAAGCACTAATCAACCAAGGACAACCGACTCTGGAGGCATTTCAGGGGCAATTCTGCAGTCTTGAAAATGAAAGGATTGACATTCCGTTCTAGCTGTTCTGAGCCTTATCGACCTCGACGATACGGCGCGCAATCCATTCTATAACGGGCACGCAGACAGCGTTTCCTAGAGCTGTCCATCTACGAGAGTCCAGTCGTCCGGAAATCCCTGGAGTCTCTCGTACTCTAAAGGAAGCATGCGTCTGACAAATAGCGTCGGAGCTTCCTCTTGAATCGCAAGTGTAAGTTTCTCCGTCGTTTCTATATCCTTTTGCTTGCGGGCCCGCTGAAGGTTTTCTGCCAATCCCGGCGTGTTGGATAGAGTAGTAATCTGAGACTCGATGCTCTTTTTCAAGTCCTGGGGCATAGGCGTGGTCCGTGCTTCTGCGCGATTTAGAAGAGATTCGAGCTGCTCCTTGTCCAAAAAGTACCTCAGCGGAGCCGAAGTTTCCAAGACTTCCGACAATATAGACGCGGCGACGTCGTTGGGGTGTTCCAAAGTATTTTGCGTCCAGTACTCGCCATGATACGCAATACCCGAGCTCATCCAATTTGGTGAGCAGGGCTCTGAAATCTTCTCCGTTGTTTGAGTTGAGGAGTCCGGGAACGTTTTCGATAAAAATCCATCGAGGCTTTGCGGCAGCGACGAGTTCTGCGAACTTAAAGAAGAGTCCGCTTCGCGATCCGGCAAGACCGAGGCGTTTTCCTTGGTTGGCAAGCGAAAGGTCTTGGCAGGGGAATCCTCCGAAATAGACTTCTGCTTGGGGGATGCTTTCGGGTTGGACTTCATTGATATCTCCTGCTAGCTGGACATCCGGCCAGTGCTTTTGTAGCACTGCCCGCGAAAAATTATTGATTTCGCTTTGGAAGACGATTTCAACGCCGGCACGCTCGAAGCCGAGGTCAATACCGCCGATTCCGCTGAAGAAAGAGGCTGCCTTCACTTTGACTCCCTTCGAACGTGCGTGACAAAAATGCAAAGATTCATTCTATTGGATTTGTCTCAATGCGGCCAGCTCTTATAAAAGAATCCATTTGTCAAGACGATACACATGGGGGACATCGAACTGCGTCGCGTCGTCATTTCTTGCTGCAGTATTTTGAGGCAGGTGCCTGGCGGGGTATTTGACGTCTATGGCGGTCGAGGCGCCAACACGATAGGTGGGAGGTAATTAACTTGCGGGCTTTACATCGGACGTATGGTTGCGTTTGTTGGCTCGGGGACATCTACCTAGATTTGTTGCAATCAAGAGGGGCGAGGTGGCATGGGGATGCTAATGGGGCAGAGGCTCTGTAAAGAGTTGGCATTGGTTGTTGCCACGTGGCCTGCTGCTTTGCATGGCCTCGCCAGAATCCGACCGCAAATGACTCCGAGGAGATTTTGCAAGTTCTTGTCGCTACGTAAGAAAAACTTGCAAAACTCGCAAGTTCTTGTCATGCTGTGAGAAAAACTTGCAGATTGGGGCGGGCGATGGATAAACGGATGGTTCCTAGAAATCGATATCTCGAAAAGTTGATCGCCTTTCGTGATGCGGATGTCATCAAGGTCGTAACGGGTATGCGCCGTTGTGGCAAATCGACGCTTCTGGACATGATGCGCAAACATCTGGAGGATAACGGCGTTCCATCCGAATGTCTTTTGACCTTTAAGATGGAGTCGTTTGAGCTGGAGGGCGTGCGTGATTGGCGAGAGCTTTACCGCCACGTCGACGGCCTAATGCCTGCGGGCAAGAGGTGCTATCTCTTCTTCGACGAGCTTCAGGAGGTTGCCGGATGGGAGAAGGCGATTAACGCACTTCGTGTCGACCGGGACTGCGATATATATGTTACTGGTTCGAATGCTTTTCTCCTGTCGTCTGAGATTGCGACCTTAATCTCGGGCAGGTATGTCGAGATTCGGATGCATCCGCTCGCTTTTTCGGAATATGTCAACTTTCTTGGTCCGACTGACGTCACGAATAGGCTTGCTGTTTTTGGCCGGGAGGACATCGTTGCGCTCGACGATCTTCTCGACCGTTATTTAATGTTTGGAGGTCTGCCGTTCCTTGCCGCCTCAAAGCTGCCGGAACAGGAAATGAAGGACTACATCTGGAGCACGTACCAGACAATCGTCGGGCGCGACATTTTGGCTCGCGAAGCCCGTCGGGGCAGGAGATCGGTGACAAGCAAGGGCGTGCTCGACCGCGTTACATCCTACTTAGCCGATAACATTTCAAACCCGACATCAATTAATAAGATCGTTGGAACGCTGGCGGAGAACGGGCTGAAATCCTCGCATGGCGTTGTGGACACTTGTGTATCCGCCCTTGAGGAGACCTATATCTTTTCGCATGCGCGCCGATTTGATATTAAGGGTCGGGACATTTTGAAGACCGGTGGCAAGTTCTACATTGAGGATCTGGGGCTTCGAGCTTTCTTGGATGGGTATCGCGGCAGCGACAGTGGGCGTGTTCTCGAAAATGCCGTTTACAATCGCCTTGTCTATGACGGATACCGAGTCTTCACAGGTCATCTTCGAGATGCTGAAATCGACTTTGTTGCAATCGGCGACGGCTCGGATCGTAAGTTTATTCAGGTCACGGAGTCGATTGACGAGGAGGCGACGCGTAAGCGCGAGCTGCGTCCATTTGAGCTCAGGTCGCTCGAGAAGATTACCGGCGGTTACGAGAAGATCATCGTCGTTCGCCGGGGAAGTCATCCGACCGATATTGACGGCATCAAAATCGTTTCAGCAGTCGATTTCTTAATGGGTAGGCTTGGGGCTTAGGGCGTTTAGAGCGCGTCTGTTTCCTATGCCTAGCGACATTGCCGCAGTTCGTGACGCCGCCGGCTTCTTCCTCTCCGTCGAGCGGCACCAACTCAGCTGATCCGTTGGGGACGAAGGAAAGCGGATCATTTTCGGCGCGCCGCAGGTGATACGAATCCTGCGGCGCGCTGTTATTTGAGCGAGGGCTTTCAGCTGTGTCCGCGTGGCGTGGGACACTTAACCTGCCGTCCTGCTCTGCCGCGACGGCACGTACCTGAACAACGACCCTCTAAGGAGCTCGAAATCGATGAGTGACAACACCAAGCATCTCGCAAAGAAATGCGTCAAGGACGCGGGGCCGTGTCTCACGCTGTGCCTTGCCGGTGCAGCGGTCGCGCTGCTGGCTGTTTTGGGGCCATTTGACGTGCTTCGAAGCGCCAGCTCTCTACACGTTTGCATGGCTCTTGCCGGCGCCATGATGACCGGCGGCGTGCTCGATCTAGCTTTTTGGGTGTTTGACCCGTTTGGATGGAAGAACGAAGGGTAAGCCCTAAGGGATGGATGCCCCGCAGCGTTAGGAGGTCCCCGTGATCTGGTTTACCAGCGATACACACTTTGGACACGAGAACATGCTGCGTCTCGCCGACAGGCCTTGGTCGAATGTTGCGCAGATGAACGACGCCATGGTCGCGAGCATTAATAGCAAAGTCGCTGCGGACGACGAGCTTTACATTTTGGGCGACTTCAGCTTTAAGATGACGGTCCAAGATGCCTACGAGTTGCGCAAAAGCATTGCATGCAAGCGCATCCATCTGCTGCCCGGCAACCACGATAAAGACTGGACGCAGCCTGCGGTGGCGGATGCTTTTATCGTCGAGCCGCCCATTTGCGTGCTCAAAATCGATCGGCAGAAAATCGTGCTGAGCCACTATCCCATGGTCGACTGGCAGGGCATGTCGCACGGCAGCTGGCATCTGCACGGGCATATCCATAGCTGCGGCGGCGCGTATAACAAGTTCAACCTTCGGCAGGGGCTGCTGCGCTATGACGTGGGCGTGGACGCCAACGGTTACGCCCCGGTAAGTTTGGATGAGCTCAAGTTATGGTTTGCGCAGGTAGACGAGCTGGTGCAGTGCGTTAAGTGGCCGTGGTGGGTCAACGTTACGGACGATGAACAGGTCGAGCGCGATCTCGAAGCCTATAAGAGGGAAGTGGTGATCCGATGACGGTCTATGTGACGGGCGATATTCACGGCGGCCTCGACATGCAAAAGCTGCGCGATTGGGATCTTGGGGAAAGCCTGACGAGCGACGACTATCTCATCATTGCCGGCGACTTTGGCTTTCCGTGGGATTTCTCTGCCGAGGAGTGCGCCGACATCGCTTGGCTGGAGTCGCGCCCCTATACCGTGCTGTTCGTCGACGGCAACCACGAACGTTTCGACCACTGGGCGGAGCGACCCATGGAGTTGTGGCACGGCGGACTGACACAGCGCCTGTCGGACACCTCGCCCATACGGCGCCTGACGCGCGGCGAGGTTTTTGAACTCGACGGCTCAACGGTCTTTACCATGGGCGGCGCCACGAGCGTGGACAAGGAATACCGCATTCCCTATTCCAGCTGGTGGCCGCAGGAACTGCCGGACGAGCGCAACTTTGAGGAGGCACGGGCAAAGCTCGACAGCGTGGGCTGGAAGGTCGACTACGTGGTCACCCACACCTGCTCTACGCGCATGCTTTCGCCCACGCTCTATTCGGCGCCCGGCTGGAATTGCCCCGCCGTCGATCGACTTACGGCATTTTTTGACGAGTTGGAAGACCGCTTGGACTACAAGCGCTGGTACTACGGGCATTTTCATCGGGATGCCAACCCGGCCGAGCGCCACACCGTGCTCTACGACTGCATCGTTCGCCTGGGCGGCGAGCTCCAGCCCTGGGACGTTGCGTAGGGGCAGGCATAGCGAGCTCTTCGTATGATGCCTTGGGTAGTTACCCTACATTTTGGCAATAGTCATTATCTGTAGGGTAACTTAAGACATACTGGGAGCTGGAGGAGATGCTGCTGGCGGTCTAGAGTTTCAACGCCATTCGGTTGGTGCCGGGTAGGGCTGCAAAGCCGAAATGCGCATAGAACGCTGCCGCCTCATCATCTACTGGATCGACAACCAAAGCTCGCGCTCCCGCTAGGGCAGAAATTTTCAAGGCGTTTTCGATGGCATCTTTGAGCAACGATGCTCCCAGACCAAGCCCCTTGAATTTCTCATCAACCCCCATCATTCCAAGCAACACTGCGGGAACTTGGGAGGGGGAGTTCCGAACGAACCATCCTCCGTCAACATTTTCGCGAGCTACGGAGTGCGTACATAGCGTATAGAACCCGGCGACTGCGCCGTCGTAATACGATGCGTATATAACCGCCGACCCTCTTCTTCGCGCCGAGGCTGATCTGTTTTTAGCCCATCCGTCTACAAGGGTATTACCGCAGTGGAAAGCCTCGATGCCTTGACCAACGGGGAGTTGAACGGGCTTGGTAAACGTGCTCATTCCCAAATCGCTTTACGGTCGAGCAACGCTTTTGCGGCTTGGGGCATGGGTGAGTCGAGCATTTCGCAAAATGCATCAAAACCATCAGGAGAAAGATAGGTTGTTGACGCCTCGGCGATGTCACGTGCGGAGCTCTCGTCAAGGTGAGCCGTGGCCCATTGGGTGAGAGTTTGCCCGCGCAAGGCCGCGGCGCGCTCGTAAGTAAGGCGTTGACGCTCGGTCAGCCTTAGATCCATACGGCGCTGTTTCTCAATCGTTGGCATGGTAAAACCTCCTTTGCATCATTGTACGGAACTATTCCGTACATAACAAGATACAGAATTACGCACTCGTCGGGGGGGGGTAGTGAAGGGGGCAGAGCGTTTGACTACTCGGCCATTACGGTGATGTTCTCGCGGTGCGCGCGGATGACGTCCCAGCTAAAGTGCTCGACCAGCTGCTCGGCGGTACGCGGCGTGGTGTCCGGCGCGATGCCTGTTTGCCCGGCGAGCCATCCCAACAGTGCCTCGGGTGTGCCAAAGCGGGTGCGGAGCTCGCCCAGGTCCAGATCGCGATCGCGCTTGGAAAGGCGGCGGCCGTCCGGCGACATGAGCAGCGGGATGTGCGCGTAGCGCGGTGTGGGCAGTCCCAGCAGATGTTGCAGATAGATCTGGCGCGGCGTGGAACCAAGCAGGTCGCATCCGCGTACGATCTCGGTGACGCCCATGGCAGCGTCGTCGACCACCACGGCCAGCTGATAGGCAAACACGCCGTCGCTGCGGCGCACCAAAAAGTCGCCGCACTCGGTGGCGAGTGCCTCGCATTGGGCTCCGTACGTGCGGTCAACGAATTCGATCACGTCGCCGGCGAGGTCGTCGACGGCGGGCACACGCAGGCGCGTGGCGGGAGCGCGCAGGGCGCTGCGGCGGGCAACCTCCTCGGCAGAAAGGCCTCGGCAGGCGCCGCGGTAGATGGGCGTGCCGTCGCTGGCGTGCGGCGCGCTTGCGGTGTGGAGCTCGGCGCGCGTGCAAAAGCAGGGATAGGTGAGGCCGGCGTCTTGTAGCTGGTGCAGGGCGTCCTCGTACAAGTCCAGGCGATCGTGCTGGCAGTAGGGGCCTTCGTCCCACTCAAGCCCCAGCCAGGCTAGGTCGTCAATCAATTGGGCGGCAAGTTCCGGGCGCTTGCAGCGATCGTCCAGGTCCTCGATGCGCAACACGATGCTGCCGCCCTGGCTGCGGGCCGAAAGCCACGCGCACAGGCAGCTGAACACGTTGCCCAGATGCATGCGGCCCGAGGGCGACGGGGCAAAGCGGCCCACGACGGGCGCGGGAGCGGCCGCTGCTGGTGCGCCCGCGGCGTGTGTTGCTATGTTGCATGCGTTGATATCCATGCGGACGAGTATAGCGCGGGGTGAGGTGAGGGGGCGTCGTCGATGCTCGCGAGTTGCCGAGGCTGCGTGTTGTGCGCGGCGGGCACCGACTCAACACCTCGATTACCGCCCCAAGCTCAGCCCCTTCAACCCCTCAAACGACAGAAACCCCAGCAGCTCTTCGCAACTGCCGGGGTTTCCGCGGAAAAGGGGGACATGATCCTCGAGCGAACGGCAAAGGGGCAAACCGTTTCGCTCAACTGCTTTATGCCCCTCGGTTGGCGGCTCAATCAGCGCGGGCCGCGCCCACACAAAGCCGCTACACCTGTGACGGAGCTGTGAAGTGGTATCTATTGCCAGGGCGGGCTATGCCAAAGAGTGTCCCAAATTGCCGGCAGATAAGGAACGTCCCTAAGTGCCAGACTCGGGTGGGACTTTTGTCCCATTTGACGTTCCGTTGGCCCAGATATTCGTCATGTGTGCCCGCAAACGTGGGACAATGGCGATGTTGGTTTTACAGACAAAGGATGTGCCTATGAACGCCCCCGTTGCCAATGCCTGCCGGCAGCGCCGCTTGTTTGCGCGATTCGTTTCCGTCTGCGCGTTTGTCGCGTTTGCGTTGCTGCTGCTGCCTGTCGCCGCCCACGCCGACGGCTACTCCATGACCCAAACCTATATCGGTGCCACGGTCGAGGCCGATGGATCGCTGACCGTTGTCGAGGGACGCCAGTTCGATTTCGACGACGACATCAACGGCGTGTTTTGGGAGATCAATGCGGGCACCAACCAGCAGGGCGGCGCGGCGGGCGTCAATGTGTTGAGCGTCGAGGAAGACGACACCGCGTTTAACAAGGTCGACAGCGCAAACAAAGGCGACAGCGGCGTCTATACGGTTGAGCAGTCCGACGGCGGCGTAAAGATCAAGGTTTTCAGCCCCCACGAGAGCGGCGACAGCGCGATCTATTATGTGAGCTACACCATGACCGGTGCGGTTATGAATTGGGCCGATACCGCCGAGCTCTACTGGAAGTTTGTGGGCGACGGCTGGTCCGCGGATTCCGACGATGTCGAGATGGAAGTGTACTTCGCAAATGCTGCCGCCGGGACGGCGGCCATCAAGGGCGATAACTTCCGTGCATGGGGCCACGGCCCGCTGACGGGCGACGTGTCGCTCGATGTGGACGAGCCCATGGTCACCTATACCATTCCCTGCGTGCATGAGGGCGAATTCGCCGAGGCGCGCATCGCCTTCCCCAGCGATTGGGTGCCGCAGCTTGCCGCTTCGGGCGAAGAGCGCATGTCGACGATCCTGAGCGAGGAGAAGGCATGGGCCGACGAGGCTAACGCCCGCCGCGCTCACGCTCGCATGATTGCCAATGCACTTGCCGTGCTAAGTGTTGTCGCGGCGGTGGCCTTTACCGGCACAATCGTTGTGCTCAAGCTGCGCCGTCGCAAACCCAAGCCTCTTTTCCAGGACGAATATTTCCGCGATGTACCTTCGGCCGACCATCCCGCCGTGCTTTCGGCCCTCATGAGCTGGAACGAGGTGCCCGATCAGGCATATATCGCCACGCTCATGAAGCTCACCGACGACCGTGTGATCAAGCTGGAACAGGCGACCGTGACCAAGGCCAAGAAGGGTCTGTTGGGGCGCGAAAAAGAAGAGCAGACGTATCGCGTGACGGTGAGTGATGTGGGCTGGAAGTCGGCCAAGGGCATTGACCGCATGGTGCTCAAGGTCTTCTTTGCCGGTGCTAAGCCCGACGAGAACGGTGATCGCTCGCGCACGTTTGACGAGCTGCAGCACTACGTTAAGCAGCACGCTACGCCCGTGGGCGACAAACTCGAGGACTATCAGAACACCGTTAAGGGCAAGCTGGCCGATAGCGAGTACGTTGCCTCGGACGGCATTGTCGCAATGGTGTTTTGTCTGGTTCTTGGTATCCTGATCGCCTTTGTTCCCGTGGGATCCATCTTCTTTACCGACGGCGCACAGGCGAACATTATCGCCGCGGTTATCTCGGTGCCGATTGTGCTGGTGGGTATTGGCGTGGGCCTTACGTTCCGCCGCTTTACGCCGGAGGGCGCCGAGGTGGCGGCTCGATGCAAGGCGCTTAAGCATTGGCTCGAGGACTTCACGCGCCTAAAGGAAGCCGTCCCCGGCGATCTGGTCCTGTGGAATAAACTTCTGGTGATGGGTGCGGCGCTGGGCGTTTCGAAGGAAGTCCTGCGTCAGCTTGCCGAGGCCGTACCGCCTGAGGTGCGCGAGGCCGACGGTTTCTACGACAATTATCCCTGCTACTGGTGGTACTACCATCATTACGGCAACGAGTCGCCGATGGATTCATTCGATGGCGTGTATCACGAGAGCATCCGTGAGCTCGCGTCGAGCTCGGACAGCTCGGGTGGCGGCGGAGGCGGTGGCTTCTCGGGCGGCGGAGGCGGCGGCGTCGGCGGAGGCGGCGGCGGAACGTTCTAACGGTCGTAAGCTATGGGATGGGCTTTTCTCGACAGCCGTCGGGGAAAGCCCATCCCCTTTTTATGTGCCAAAATGCGCCGATCCTCCCGCTTTTGCCCGTAGTCCCCTCCATCGGAAGGGGCAGTGGGCAAAAAATGGCAAATATGAGTACTGTTGCCGAAATGGTTGCATTAATTTGCGCTTAATTACCGGACCCTAATGAGAGTATTTCTCGTTAGGGGCCACTTTTATTGAACATTTGAGGAAATACGTTAGCTCGCCCGGCTGACCGCCGTGTTTAAAAGCCTCAAAATGCCCCAAATCGCTGCTACTAAAAAGGTAACAGTACTCATATTTGATGTTTTTTGCCCACGGCTATTTGCAGACTCCCTAGGCTACTCATTGGGGACAGACTTAAATGACCAGTCGTTGGGGATCAGTCATTGGGGATAGACTTAAATGACTAGGTATGGTTGCTGGGCCTAGACGGTTAGGTCCAGCTCGTAGAGGAAGCTTTCGCGCGGCATGGCGTGGCGGCGTTCCTCGCGGTTGGCGCGGTGCGTGGCCGCGCGCTTAAAGCCGTGCAGCTCGTAAAACTTCCAAGAGCAGTTGGAGTCGGTGTACAGGTGCGCCCTTGTCGCCCCGCGCGAGGAAAGGTACGAGACCGCGGCATCGAGCAACACCGAGCCAACGCCCAGGCCGTGGACATCTCGATCAACGGCAAGCAGCGTGACCTCGTTGTCGTGCGGCAACGGGCTGCTCTCGAGCAGGCGGTTGTTGGTTCGGATGGTTGCGCGCACAAATGAGAGGTACTCGGCGCAGACATCGGGCTCCAGCTCGCGCATCTGCGATAGCAGCGCGCGTTCGGTATCCATCCAATGTTCCTTGACGGTGGCGCCGGAGTTCTGTCCCGCACGCGCGAGCGCAATGCCACGCGCCTGACCGTCGATGACGGCAACCTGCGAAAACGTCGATGACGAAAGGCAATAGGCGAGGTCGCACGCGGCTTCGAGACGGTTGTACTCATCGTTATCCGAGTTGTTGTGCCAAAGCTGCTGCAAGATCAGCGCGATGGCGTCGAAATCTTCGGTATCAAACGGTCGGTAGAGAACCCGCGAGACCATGGTGCCTCTTTCTATTGCGGATACATATCGAGCACAGTTCTACCACGCCATTGGCATCTAATTATGGTGCCCCTGTGTTCCATCAACTCACCGTGCCCGATGCCGTGTCCATCCCCTCCGCTCGCAAACTTTTTCTGCACAGCCGTGCGTTGCGGGGTGCATCGATGCGCTCGATGCGCTACATTAAATCAGTATTTTCAATGCCGCTGCGCGAGCGCTGCAGATCGACGTATCACCGACTCACAGAGCACGGCGGCGTACCAGACAGGAGGACTGCATGGGATCTGATGTGAAGATCGCACGCGCGTTGATCTCGGTTACCGATAAGACGGGCGTCGTCGATTTCGCACGGACGCTGGTTGACGACTTTGGCGTCGAGATCATCTCTACGGGCGGCACGGCTCGTGCCATCGAGGACGCGGGCGTTCCCGTAACCCCCATCGAGGAGTTTACGGGCTATCCCGAGATGATGGACGGCCGCGTCAAGACGCTGCATCCCAAGGTTCACGGCGCGCTGCTTGCCCGTCGCGATTCCGAGCAGCACATGCAGGAAGCCGCTCAGCACGGCATTAAGCTGATCGACCTGGTCGTCGTCAACCTGTACGAGTTCGAGAAGACCGTTGCCAACCCCGAGGTCACCTTTGCGGATGCCATCGAGCACATCGACATCGGTGGCCCCTCCATGCTGCGCTCTGCCGCCAAGAACGCCGCGAGCGTTACCGTCATCTCCGACCCGGCCGACTACGACGCCGTCCTTGCCGAGATGCGCGAGACCGGCGGTTGCACCACGCTTTCCACCCGTCGTCGCCTGCAGGTGAAGGTCTACCAGACTACCGCCGCCTACGACACGGCTATCTCCCGTTGGCTCGCCGCCCAGGCAAGCGACGTGGCGGACACCTCTGCCAAGCTCGAGATCTCGCTGGAGAAGGTCGACGACCTGCGCTACGGCGAGAACCCGCAGCAGAAGGCCACGGTCTATCGCTTTGCCGAGGGCTGCGAGAACACCGCGAGCTCTCAGTTCCCGCTTGTGGGCTCCGAGCAGATCCAGGGCAAGCCGCTCAGCTACAACAACTATCTGGACGCCGATGCCGCCTGGAACCTGGTCCGAGAGTTCGACGAGCCGGCCTGCGTGATCCTCAAGCATCAGAACCCCTGCGGCTCCGCCGTTGCCGAGGACATCACGGCTGCCTACGACCGCGCCTTCGCCTGCGATCCCAAGAGCGCCTTCGGTGGCATCATCGCCTGCAACCGCGAGGTACCCTATGAGCTGGTTGAGCATTTCGCCGACCAGAACAAGCAGTTCGTCGAGGTTATCATCGCCCCGAGCTACACTGCCGAGGCGCTCGAGCGCATGGCCAAGCGCCCCAACCTGCGCGTGCTGGCGACCGGCGGCGTGGACCACGGCGCCCAGGTGGAGCTGCGCTCCATCGACGGCGGCATGCTGGTGCAGGAGGTCGACCACGTGACCGAGGATCCCGCAACCTTTACGTTCCCCACCGACCGCAAGCCCACCGACGCCGAGATGGCCGAGCTCGAGTTTGCCTGGAAGGTCTGCAAGGGCGTCAAGTCCAACGCCATCCTGGTCTCTAAGGGCAAGGCCGGCATTGGCATGGGCCCCGGCCAGCCCAACCGCGTGGATTCCGCGTTGCTGGCCTGCGAGCGTGCCGAGGACTTCTGCGAGCGCGAGGGCGTGGAGAAGGGCGGCTTTGCTTGCGCAAGCGACGCGTTCTTCCCGTTCCGCGACAACGTCGACGTGCTTGCCGCGCATGGCGTGACCTGCATCATTCAGCCCGGCGGCTCCAAGCGCGACGACGAGAGCATCCAGGCCTGCAACGAGCACAATATTGCTATGGTCTTCACGGGCGCCCGCCACTTTAGGCACTAAGTTTCGCCCTGGGACAAAATAATCTCTGCAAAAGACGGCCGCTCCGTTTGGAGGGCCGTCTTTTTGGTATAAGAGGACGGAATGACTAACACGAAAGGTATGACCATGCCCCAGATTGATGATGCCGAGCTGTTTGGCAATGCCGAGGATCAGCGTGCGTACGAGGACTTTTGCGCCAATCAGGAGGCGGTCGAGAAGTTCACGCTCGACAAGCCCGCGCTTGTCTGCCGTTGGCGCATGTCCAACAAAAAGGTGCCCATGCTCAACCGTCACATCCGTGCGCTGTCCGAGCGTCTGGTGCAGGGCGAACCGCTTACCCATAACATGCTCAGCTGGGCCAAACAGCACGTTGAGTGGTCGCTTGCCGAGGGCGATTACACCGCGCACGACGGCGTGCTTATGCTGGTGATCGACATCAACGGCAACGCCGCCATGACGGTGGGGGAGTACGAGCCGCTGGCCGACACGTCGGCCAAGGCGCTGCGCGCCCGCTCCGCCGAGGCCCGCTCCGAGGCCGACGAAACCGGCGTGGCGCCCGAGCTGCTTGCTGCCGTCGACGACGGCGAGCTTGCCTTTGTGGCGCCGGCGGACGAGTGCCTGTGCGGCACGGCGACGCTCATTGAGCAGCTGGCCCAGACCAAGGGCATCCCGGTCACGCGCGTGGACATCCCCGCACAGCTCAAGGGCGCGCTGTTCCTGGTGAGTGACGAGCACGGCGTGGTTCCCGCCGCCGAGACGGACGCCGCCGAGGCCGACGCCGCCACGGTCGCTTTCTTCGCCGACGGCTACGAAAAGCTTCGTGCCCGCCGCTCCTAACCTCAAGGCGGGGTGGGCTTACTGAAGCGAGCGAGCGCGTTCGATGGCGTAGGCGAGCGACAGCTGCTCCATCTCCGGGGCGCATTTGTAGCTCAGCCCGGTGAGAGCTGTCACCTTGTCGAGGCGATATCGAATCGTGTTCGGGTGCTGGCTAGTCTGCTTGGCGGTTTGCTCGATACGTCGGTCGTTCTCGATGAATGCGGCGAGCGTGGATTCCAGTTCGCTGCCATGCTCACTGTCGTGCTCGCGTATCGGCGAGAGAATCGCCTCCGAGAACGATCGCATCTCCGGGGTTTCCGCAAAAGGCATCACGGTTCTCAGGATGCCGAGCTGCGCATAGCGGACGGGCCTCTCGGCTCGTTGACAAGATAGGCGCTGTGCATAAATCGCCTGCGAGATCGCCTGCGCCACCGCCTCGTCTCCAAACAGAATATCGCTGATGCCGAGCCCTTCCGCTCCGCCATCGATGCCGCTAGCCTCGATGAGCTCTGTGAGCGCCTGCACGATTCGCTCCACATCGAGCGCCTGCTCCGAGTCGCTTGTCGCTACGAATAGCAAACCTCCGTCATAGGGTGCCAGCATGTTGTGGCATCCGGCGAGGGTCGATTTTGCACAGAGACGTTCGATTTGCAAAAACGTACGCGGGTCGAGGGGCTCTGCAAACGATGCGAACAGGGCGACCGCTTCGTCCAGAAATGACGGGTTGAGGCCTCGGATGCGTCGGCAGATGGACTCGGGCGATACGTCTGTCCTCAGGGCATCGATCTCGCGCTGTGCGAAGTCGATGGACGCGAGCTGCTCGATATGCCGTTTGACCTCATAGATGACGCTGTCAAAGAACAGTGAGTCGTCGGTCGTGAGAAAGACCGGGTAGTGCCGCGCGTTGGCGTAACGGATGGCTTGGTCGGGAATCGGGATGTGCAGGACGTTTTTGACGATGAGACCGCTCGTTCCCTTGGCGACGAGGTATTTCACGGCTTCAGTGATGAGGTACGGGTCATCCTTCGCATAGAGGAAGGTGCTGAGGACGATCTCGTCTGAGGTGAAGTTGACGCGCTGGTACTTGTTCTTGAGGCCGGGCATGAGTTCATAATCGAGGATCCCGACGCCAGAGACGGCATGCGAGACGCCATCGCTGCCGGCGATTAGGCGGACCGACCCCTCATATTCCCGTGAGAAGTCCGAGACGGTGTATAGCATCAACATCACCTTGTGAATTAGCACAATAAGTACCGATATAAATAGGATAATCGCACATCTGCAAGCCGTTGATGCGAGAAATAGTTCAAATATCTGCTGATAGAACAAAAAATCAGATCGAAAATCGTTGTAGATTCCGATAAGAAATGATCCTTGGCGGCATCGTTACTAAACCGTACAGTGAAGCAACGTAAAGCTTTCGCTGAAAGGAGCGATGATGGGGCAGATGGTGGTGCTTTCGGCCGAGGAAGTTTCCAAGGTGCTGACGATTGAGGATGCAATCGCTGCCGTGGAGGAGGCATATCGCCAGAAGGCAACGGGCAAGGGCGTTGCGTGGCCGATGGTATATGAGCAGTTCGAACCCGGCGTGGCCGATATGGATATCCGCTCGGGCGAGTTGGCGGGAAGCGGCCTCTTCGGTCTCAAGCTCACTGCTTGGTTCTCTCAGAATCCTAAAAAGGGGTTGCCCGAGATCTTTGGCACCACGCTGCTGTGCGACAACGCGACGGGCGAGCCGTTGGCGCTGCTCAATGCCTCCGCCGTCACTGGACTTCGCACCGGTGCCGCCGCTGCGCTCGGCGCCAAGTGGCTGGCTCGGGCGGATGCGTCCAAACTGCTTGTTGCGGGTGCCGGCCATATGAGCACCTATATGGTGGCGGGCGTGCTCGCCGCCTGTCCCAAAGTGAGCGAGGTCAAGGTGTGGGAGCCGGTTTCCGATGCCGCGCCCGAGGCCCGCGTCGAGCGCATGCGAGACGAGGTCGCCCATATCTTGGGCGCCTGCGAGCATGCTCGCGAGGCATCCACCTATTCCATCGAGGCGACGGCCGACGGCCAAGGTGCCGCGGCAGAGGCCGACATCATCGTGACGATCACGCCGGCTACCAAGCCCATCATCCCCGATGCATGGGTGCGCCCCGGTACGCATATCTCCTGCGTTGGTGCCGACATGCCCGGCAAGCAGGAGCTCGCCTCGGCGCTTGTCGCCCGTGCCGCTGTTTACGTCGACGACCGCGAGCAATCGGTCGCGTCCGGCGAGCTGGAGATTCCGGTTGCCGAGGGTGCCATCACGCCCGAGGACATCAAAGCGGAGCTCGGCGAAGTCATCGCCGGCACGGCTACGGGGCGTTCGGATGACGAGCAGGTGACGGTGTTCGATACGTCGGGCATCGCCGTTCAGGACCTTTCGGCATCGAAAATCGCCTACGACCGCGCCGTCGAGGCGGGGCTGGGCACCGTGGTGGAACTGTAAGAAAGTCAAGGAAAGGAAACGACAATGCAGATCAAGGATTTCGCCGTCGAGCAGTGGATGAACGAGTGGGAGACCAAGTGCACCCACAACGTTGCGGAGACGTGCGTTTACTCCCTCACGCTCGACCAGCTGTTCGAGCTTACGAACACCGACAAGAAGGCGTGGCTCGATAGCCTGTGCTCGCGCCGATTCACCTACGGAGACATCGAGGGGCAGCCCGGCTTCCTCGAGGGGGTCGCGCGTCTCTATAAGACGGTTGAGCCCGGGCATATCGTGCCCACGCACGGCGCGACCGGTGCCAACTCCCTGGTTATTTCCACGCTCGTCGAACCGGGCGATCATGTAGTCTCCGTCAAGCCCACCTACCAGCAGCTTTACTCGATTCCCGAGATGTGCGGTGCGAAGGTCGATATTCTTCAACTCGATCGCAAGAACGGCTACCACGTCGACGTCGACGCGCTCGATGCTCTGGTGACTGACGATACCAAGCTCATCTGCATCAATAACCCGGACAACCCCACGGGCGCCCTGCTCGACACCGATACGCTCAAGGCGATTGTCGAGGTCGCACGCAAACACGACGCGTGGCTGCTCTGCGACGAGGTCTACCGTCTGCTTACCCAGACGGATGAGTACTCCGAGTCTGTGGTCGACCTGTACGACAAGGCCATCGCCACCGCATCCATGTCCAAGGTCTGGTCGTTCGCCGGCCTGCGTCTGGGCTGGGTGGTCACCAAGAGCCCGGAGCTCCGTCGCGCGCTGCTTTCGCATCGCGACTACAACCTGATTTCCGCCGGCATATTCAGCGAGTCGGTGGCGGAGCTGATTCTGGGCAACGCTTCCGTGATCCTTGAGCGCAGCCGTCGCATCGTCCGTCAGAACCTTGCTGTTCTGGAGAAGTGGGTCGAGAGCGAGCCGCACCTGTCATTCGTCAAGCCCGAGGCGGGTACCACCGCGCTCGTGTATTACGACTACGACATCGACTCCAGGACGTTCTGCATCGACATGATTAAGAAGTCCGGCGCGCTCGTCACCCCGGGCGATTGCTTCGAGGAACCCAAGAGCATGCGCATCGGCTATGCATACTCCGACAACACCGATGACCTGCAGAAGGGCCTGGATGCCATTTCGGCGTACATGCGTACGCTCGAGTAGAGGCTCGAGGCCGAAGTGATGGGGCCGATCGGTTTAGGCCCGAAGGTCCCTATTTTCTCTCAAGGCTACCGAACACTTTTGTCATATTAGTTGCCCACGGGGTCGTATCGCTGCGACGCCGTGGGCATAATGATGTGGAAGGTGCAAGTTGCGCGAAATGGGAGGACACATGGCGCTGATCTATATCGTTGAGGACGACGAGCCCATTCGTCGCGAGCTTGCCGACATTCTGGCCCGTGCCGGTTTTGAGGTGGAGGCCTGCGAGTCGTTCGAGCACGTCTCGCGTGACATCCTGGCCGCTGCACCCGACTTGGTACTGCTCGACCTGACGCTTCCCGTCAAAGACGGTCAGCACATCTGCCACGAAGTCCGTCACGAATCCGAGGTCCCCATCATCGTCCTCACGTCGCGCACGACCGAGATCGACGAGGTCATGGCCATGACGCTCGGCGCGGACGACTTTGTCCCCAAGCCCTACAGCGCCCGCGTGCTTGTGGCGCGCATTAACGCACTGCTGCGACGCACCGCCACTGCCGGCGAGCGCAGCACGGTCGTCCACAAGGGGCTGGAACTCGACCTCGCCCGCTCCGCGGTCACCAACACGCAAACCGGCGACAGCACCGAGCTCACCAAAAACGAGCTGCGTATCCTCTCGCTGCTTCTGAGCCGCGCGGGCAAGATCGTTTCGCGCTCGGCCATCATGCAGGACCTGTGGGACTCCGATGCCTTCGTGGACGACAACACGCTCACCGTCAACATCAACCGTCTGCGTACCACGCTCGAAAAAATCGGCATCAAGGGGTATTTGACCACGCACCGCGGCCAGGGCTATTCGGTCTAGGGGTCGGCTATGTCGTTTGCCAAATTCTTCAAAGATGCGCTGCTTTCCGTCGCCGTGTGGACGTGCGGCGTGCTGCTGAGCTGCTTTGTGCTGGCGGTCGCCGGAGCCCCGGCATCTATCGTGGTCGTGGCGGTCGGCGTGTCCTTTATCTTTGGCATCCTGGGCATCGTGATTGAGTATGTGCGCCGCCGCTGCTTCCTGCATCAGCTGGAGCGGGCGGCCGAGGAGCTGGAGAGCCCCGCGTGGGTGCAAGAGATGGTGCAATGCCCGACGTATGCCGAAGGCGAGCTCGAATACGAAGTCCTGCGCCGCGTGGGCAAGGCGGCTTGCGATGAGGTAGCGGAAGGGCGACGTCAAACCGACGACTATCGCGACTATATCGAAAGCTGGGTCCACGAGGCCAAGTTGCCCCTGGCGGCAGCCCATCTGATTCTTGAAAACCTGGACGGCAGCGAAGACGACCTGTCGCGTGTAGATGACCTCGGTCGCGAGCTTGCCCGCGTGGAGCGCTATATCGACCAGGCGTTGTACTATGCGCGCTCGGAAGTCGTGGAGCGCGACTACCTGATTCGCCGCTGGAATCTCAAGGCCCTGGTGACGGGCGCGATTAAAGCCAACGCGCGTGAGCTCATCGCGGCACACGTGGCGCCGGTGTGCGAGAATCTCGACTTTGAGGTCTTTACCGACGAGAAATGGCTCGAGTTTATCTTGGGCCAGCTCATTCAGAACAGCATTAAATACGCGCGCGAGGACGGCGCGAAGATCGTGTTTTCGGGCGCGTTGCTGGACGAGGGCCTGGCGAGTGAGCGCATCGAGCTCACCGTTGCCGATAACGGCTGCGGCGTGAGTGCGGCAGACCTGCCCCGCGTGTTCGAGAAGGGCTTTACCGGCGACAACGGCCGCACCACCAAGCGCGCAACGGGCATCGGCCTCTATCTGGTGGCGCGCCTGTGTTCCAAGATGGGCATCGATGTCACCGCGGCATCCGAGTCCGGCGAAGGCTTCGTCGTAACGTTTTCCTTCTCAACGAACAAGTTCCAATACTTTGAGTAACGCACGCGGCAGACGTCCGCCCAAACAAAACGTGCCACCCCAAACGGGGCGGCACGCCATCTTTTATCAGCCAACTCGCTGAAGTAAGGCTGCGAAGGCCGCAGGGCCGGGAGGGGTTTCCTAAGGGCATATCCCGCAGCCGCAACGCGGCGAGGACGTGCCCGTGGAAACCCCGCAGGCCCCGCGGCCGGTGGGAGCAACGCTACTTCACAACCAAAATGTCGCAGTCCGTATTGCGCAGCAGGAACGTCGAAATTGAACCCAGCAGCGCATACTTGATCGAGGACAGGCCGCGGGCGCCGCAGAGCACCAGGTCGGGCTTAACCACGTCGAGCATCTCGTCTTTGAGCGTCTCGCGAATGCGGCCGGCGCGAATCATGACCTCGACCTCGGGAATGTCGGGATTGGCCTTGGCCTCTTCGAGCTGCTTGGCGATGGAGTTCTTAAATGCCTCCTCTAGGCCGTTGACCAGGTCGACCGGATAGGAGCCGGCGCTCTCGAGTGCCGTGGAATCGATAACGTGGCCGATAATCAGCTTGGCGCCGTTGTTCGCGGCGACCTTGATGGCGCGTGCGAGCACAAAATCCTGCTGCTCAGTACCGTCGAGTGAAACAAATACCTTGGTGTAGCCCTCGTTCATGGTTTCCTCCTTGGTCTATCGCACGGGCGAGGGGCTCGTGCGTCGGGCGGGCGCGGGCGCGTTGGCCGCCGGACACTTTATCTTGTTGCAGTTATACCCAAGGATTTCGGTTTGACCGCTCGCAATTCTGTGAACGGGCGAGTTTTTTGGTAAGGGTAGGCGCGGTCGCACCGCCAACGGTTGATAATGGGACATCGCCCGCATCGTCCGCAGAACATCTACCGGCGGGTGTCTAACGAGGGGGTCCCTTTGG
Organism: uncultured bacterium; assembly: GCA_905215065.1. Classification (GTDB taxonomy): domain Bacteria; phylum Actinomycetota; class Coriobacteriia; order Coriobacteriales; family Coriobacteriaceae; genus Collinsella. The sequence continues at coordinate 62,945 of CAJMOF010000009.1, forward strand.
ATATTATCGAGCTTCTAAAATCTGCCTTCATGGGCCTGGTCGAGGGCATCACCGAATGGCTGCCCGTTTCGTCGACGGGTCACATGATCTTGGTGGACGAGTTCGTCAAGATGAACGTGAGCGAGACGTTCTGGAATATGTTCCTGGTCGTGATTCAGCTCGGCGCCATTCTGGCCGTCTGCGTGCTGTTTTTCCACGAGCTCAACCCGTTCTCGCCCAGCAAGGGCAAGGAGGGCCGTCGCGACACCTGGGTGCTGTGGGGCAAGATTGTGCTCGGTTGCATTCCTGCGGCGGCGATCGGCCTGCCGCTCAACGACTGGATGGAGGAGCATTTCTACAATGCTCCCGTCGTGGCGCTGGCGCTCATTGTGTACGGCGTGCTGTTTATCGTGATCGAGAACTGGCGCGCAAACAAGCGCGAGGAAATGACCGTTGCCGGTTCGTTTGGTTCGCGTGCTGTGGTGTCGGGTGGACGTCCCGCCGGTGCGCACTTTGCGGCGCCCGCCGCGGCTACCGCTGAGGATGAGGACGATGACGAGAACCTGGACTTTGGTTCCATCGCCACGCTCGAGGACCTCAGCTGGAAGACTGCGCTGGGTATCGGCTGCTTCCAGGTGCTTTCGCTGGTGCCTGGTACGTCTCGCTCCGGTTCTACCATCATCGGCGGCCTGCTGCTGGGCTGCACGCGCTCGGTGGCGTCTAAGTTCACGTTCTTCCTGGCTATTCCTGTTATGTTTGGCGCAAGTGCGCTCAAGCTGGTCAAGTACTTTATTAAGGGCGGCACGTTCGGCACCAACGAGATCGCCATCTTGGGCGTGGGCTGCATCGTGGCCTTTGTGGTGTCGCTCATTGCCATCAAGTGGCTTATGGGCTTCGTCCGCCGTCACGACTTTAAGTGCTTCGGCGTCTACCGCATCATCCTGGGCATCGTGGTGCTCGCATACTTCTTCGTTCTGGAGCCGATGCTCGGCCTCTAACTTAGTCGACGCTGCGCGGCGGCCAGAGCGACAGCTTGTCATTCAAAGAGGGTGGCATGACCAAAAGGTCTATGCTGCCCTCTTTTTTGGGCGATGGGGTGGGCCTGACGGTGGCGCACGGAGTCGTGGTGTGATTTGCGTCGGAGTCCGCGCGGCTCGGTATACTGATACGGCTCAAACTATGGCGCTGCCCGCAGGCGCGCCGTCCGTCAGATGAGGAGTCGCCCATGACCCAGCCCCTGCCCTGGGAAAAGAACACTGCCGCGCCCGTGCCGCCCGCGCCGGAACCCGTGCCGCTCGATGCATACACCGCCCCCGCTGCGCCGGAGCCCGAGCTCGTTCCGCTCGACATCTACGACGCTTCCGCGCCGGCACCCAAGCCCGCCAAGCCACTCGTCGATATCGATAGCCTGAACCCCGCCCAGCGCGAGGCGGTCCTGACCACTGAGGGCCCACTGCTGGTCCTTGCCGGTGCTGGCTCGGGCAAGACCCGCGTCCTGACCTTCCGCATCGCGCATATGCTTGGCGACCTGGGCGTTAAGCCCTGGCAGGTTCTGGCCATCACGTTTACCAACAAGGCCGCGGCCGAGATGCGCGAGCGTCTGGCAGCACTCATCCCCAGTGGCACCCGCGGCATGTGGGTGTGCACCTTCCACGCCATGTGCGTGCGCATGCTGCGCGAGGACGCCGACCTGCTGGGCTACACCGGTCAGTTCACCATCTATGACGACGATGACTCAAAGCGCATGGTGCGTGACATTATGCAGGCACTCGGCATTGAGCAAAAGCAGTTCCCCATCAACATGATCCGCAGCAAGATCAGCTCGGCCAAAAACGCCATGATTGGGCCCGAGGACATGCTCAAGAGCGCCGATAGCCCCAACGACAAAAAGGCCGCGCAGGTCTACCTGGAGCTGGAGCGCCGCCTGCGTGCCGCCAACGCGATGGACTTTGACGACCTGCTCGTGCGCGCGCTCGAGTTGCTGCGCACCCGCCCCGAGGTGCTCGACAAGTACCAGGAGCGCTTCCGCTATATTAGCGTCGACGAGTATCAGGACACCAACCACGTCCAGTACGAGATCGCCAACCTGCTGGCCGCCAAGTACCAAAACCTTATGGTCGTGGGCGACGACGACCAGTCCATTTATAGCTGGCGTGGCGCCGACATCACCAACATCCTGGACTTTGAGAAGGACTTTAAAAACTGCAAGACCGTCAAGCTGGAGCAGAACTACCGCTCCACGGGTCATATCCTGAGCGCCGCCAACGCCGTGGTGCGTCACAACTCGCAGCGTAAAGAAAAGCGCCTGTTTACGGCCGAGGGCGACGGCGAGAAGATCCAGGCCTTCCAGGCAAGCGATGAGCGCGACGAGGGCCGCTGGATTGCCGGTGAGATCGAGAAGCTGCACTCCAAGGGCACGAGCTACGACGACATCGCCGTGTTCTACCGCACCAACGCCCAGTCGCGTATTCTCGAAGATATGTTCCTGCGCGCGGGCGTGCCCTACAAGATCGTCGGCGGCACGCGATTCTTCGACCGCGCCGAGATCCGCGACGTCATGGCCTACCTCAAGATGATCGTGAACCCGGCCGACGAGATGAGCGTCAAGCGCGTCATCAACACGCCGCGTCGCGGCATCGGCTCCACCTCGATTCAAAAGATCGAGCAGCTGGCGCGCGACAACCGTTGCTCGTTCTTCCAGGCCTGCGAGATTGCGTGCGCCGAGACGGGCATGTTTAGCGCCAAGGTCCGCAATGGCCTGTCGAGCTTTGTGTCGCTGGTGCGCGAGGGCCGCCGCATGAACGGCGAGCTCAAGGACGTTGTCGAGATGATTGTCGATAAGACGGGCCTGCTGCAGGCGTTTCGCGCCGAGGGCACCATGGAATCCGAGAGCCGCGCCGAGAACATCCAGGAATTCCTGGGCGTGGCCGCCGAATTTGAGGAGACGCACGAGGATATCGAGGGTACGCTCGAGAGCTTAGAGGAGCTGCGCGCGGCCGGTGTTGCCGACGTGCCTGCCGGCGCCGAGCCCGAGCCCGTCGTGGTGAGTGCGCCCGCGCCCGAGCCGGGACCGTCTGCCCCGGTATCCTCGTTTGAGGCGCTCGTTGGCGCGCGTGATGCCGCAGGTTCCAATCCGCTCGATAGCCTAGCCGCCCCGGCGCTCTCGCCGCAGGATGCCCTGGCCGCCGCCATTGCGGGCAACGCGTATGCCGCGCCGACGGAGATGCCGGCGGGTGCCGTGCATGTCGACGAGATCGAGCGCACCTACGGTCCGCTCACCTGTAAGGCGCTTCCTGCTCTCATGGAGTGGCTGGCCCTGCGCTCCGACTTGGATTCCCTGGCCGGCGAGACGCATGCCATCACCATGATGACCATCCACTCCGCCAAGGGCCTGGAGTTTCCGGCGGTGTTCGTGGCCGGCATGGAGGAGGGCATCTTCCCGCACGTGCACGACTTTGGCGGCAGCGATGATCCGGGCAAGCTCGAGGAGGAGCGTCGCCTGGCCTACGTTGCCATCACGCGTGCCCGTAAGCGCCTGTTCCTGACCTATGCGGCCACGCGTCGCACCTACGGCTCGACTTCTGCCAACCCGCGCTCGCGCTTCCTCAACGAGATTCCGTTTGAGGATATCGAGTTTAGCGGTATCGGTTCTGCCGGTTTTGAGGGCACGGGCTGGGAGAAGCGCGGCGACCGTCACGGCACCTTTGGCTCGGGCATGGGCTCGGATATGTATGGCGGCAAGGTGTTCGGTTCGCATACGCGCTCGACCGGCGGTTCCGGTTCGCGCGGCGGATCGAGCTTCGACGATTTCTTTGGTGGCAGCACCTATGGCACCGAGCGCCATCGCGGGGTTTCGCCCGACGCCGGCCGTGTTGCCTCGACCTTTGGTTCGGGCGCGCCGCGAGCCAAAAAGCCGTCATCTAAGGTGTCGCCGACGGTTGAGCGCAAGGTCGATCGCGCCAGTGCATCGCAGGACTTTGCCGCGGGCGATACCGTGAGCCACAAGACCTTTGGCACCGGTACCGTGATCTCGGTCGCCGGAGACATGATCGAGGTGCAATTCGAAAAAACCGGCCAGACTAAAAAGCTCATGAAAGGTTTTGCACCGATCGTCAAGCTGTCGTAATCTCGGCGGCCCCGGACAGGCGCCATGGACAACGTCGCCTGCTCGGACAGTCCTGCTCGCACGGAGAGCACATTAAGTGCTCTCCGGCTCGTGCGGAACTCGCGATCGACGTTGTCCATGGCGCCTGTCCGGGGCCTTGGGTAACGTTGCTTGCGAACGTCGCTTTGCTCGTTCGCTTTTTGGTCTGGAGAGCCGGGTGGGCTGATAAATAGATGTGAGTAGGGGCTCTCCCGTTTGATGAGCGGGGGAGCCCCTTGTTTCGTTTTGGTTGTTGTTGCGACCTAGAGGTGGCTGATGATCAGTTCCATCTTGCCTTCGAGGTCAATGGAGCTGACGGTACTGGGTGCCAGCAGGTGACTGCCCTTGTGGACGGGGTCGCCGCAGACGGTGCCCTCGCCGTCGATGACCGACAGGCACATGAAGGGCCAGCGCTGCTCGAGGATCTTGCTGCCGTCGACGCGCACGCGATCGACGGTGTAGCAGGGGTTGGACTCGAGCTCGGTTACGCCATCGACCTCGGGCGCGGTTACGGTACCGTCGGTCGGTGCCTGCGCGTTAAAGTTGATGCAGTCGAGGCTCTGCTCAATATGCAGCGGGCGCAGCTTGCCGTCGGTGCCAGGACGGTCGTAGTCGTACAGGCGATACGTTACGTCGCTCGACTGCTGCGTCTCCAGAATCAGCGTGCCGGTCTTGATGGCGTGAACGGTGCCGGAGTCGATCTGGAAAAAGTCGCCCTTGTGGATCGGCAACACGTTGAGCATCTCGTCCCAACGGCCCTCCTCGATCATCTGCGCAGCCTCGGTGCGGTCGTGCGCGCGCTGGCCGACGATGATCGTGGCACCGGGCTCGCAGTCCAGTACATACCAGCACTCGGTCTTGCCCAGGCTTCCGTTCTCGTGCTCGGCGGCGTACTCGTCGTTGGGGTGGATCTGGATCGAAAGGTCGTCCTTGGCGTCTAGAATCTTAATGAGCAGCGGGAACTCCTTGCCCTCGCAGTTGCCAAAGAGCTCGCGGTGCTCGGCCCACAGCCATGATAGCGTGTGACCGACGTACGGGCCCTCAGCGATCTGGCAGTCGCCGTTGGGGTGTGCCGAGATGGCCCAGCACTCACCGATGGGACCCTCGGGAATGTCGTAGCCAAACACGGTCTCCAGCTGGCGGCCGCCCCAGATCTTCTCGTGGAAGATCGGCGTGAGTTTAATCAAATCGGACATGTGCATACTCCCATAAGGTTGTGCGGGTGCCGCGTAAGACAGCTCAAAACGAGCACCCAACGGATTGCAAAACTAGGCCAGCGTTACGTTGTGTAGCTCAAAGCGGTCGCCTACGTTGTGTGAGATAGAATATTCAAACGCGGTGCCGCTATCCAAGAAGCCAATCTGGTTGAGTTCGAGCAGGGGAGAGCCGGGTTTGGTGTCCAGGCGCTTAGCCTCTTCCTCAGTTGCCGCGACGGCGCGAATGGTACGGTGGAAACTCGAGATCTTGAGTCCGCACTGCTCGCGGATGAAGCTGTAGACCGACGCGTACAGGTCTTTTTTCTTAAGACCCGGAATCAGCTCGAGTGGCATATAGGTGTACTCGATAACGATGGGCTGACCATCGACTTCGCGTACGCGCACGATGTGATAGGCAAAGTCGTCTTCGGCCATTCCCAGCTGGGTCGCAACCTCTGCCGGCGGATTGACGATCGAGAAATCGTAGACCACCGAGGTCACCTTCTCCCCGCGATGCTCGTACGAAAAGCCTTGGGCTCGGTCGTTCTTGCCTTGGAAAAACACCTGGCTGGGAAGCCCCGCCGTGTCCTTGACGTAGGTGCCCGATCCGCGGCGACTTGTGACCAGGCCCTCCTCGGTGATCTGCTCGATCGCGCGCTTGACGGTGATCTTGGAAACGCTATACAGCTCGCAAAACTCTACGACGGTGGGCAGTTTGTCGCCCGGCTTAAGGGAGCCGTCCTCGATGCTTCGACGGATATCTGCAGCTATCGCCTCATATTTGGGAATCATGCAATCCTCCCTTCATATTTGCGTTGATATAAAAGAGAGTATACCTACTTAAAAAGCATCCATATGGCTTTCATCAAAGAAGTTCGATAAAGAAAAATAAAAAAGACGCTTTACATAATAAATTAGAGCGCTATAGTTACAGACAACAAGCGAGATGCATTGGCGTTTGCTTGTGCTGTTTGGAGACGGATTTGTTTTGGCGGGCAGGGTATCCAGATACCTGGTGCGCGCCCGCGCCGGATAACCTGCCAAAGCAAACCCGTCTCCAACCGAAAGCTCTAGACACGAAAGCGAGGACTTTGATGGCTCAGTATCAGCTGCCCAGCGACTTCTTCTTTGGCGCTGCTATGTCCGGCCCACAGACTGAGGGTCAGTGGAACCAGGGCGGCAAGCTCGAGAACCTGTGGGACACCTGGTCCATCCAGGATCTGGGTTCGTTCTACAACTGCGTTGGCTCTTATGCCGGCAATGACTTTATGGCCAAGTACCAGGAAGACTTTCGCATTTTGAAGGACTTGGGCCTGAATACCTATCGCACTTCCATCCAGTGGAGCCGTCTGCTCGATGCCGACGGCAACCTTAATGAGGAGGGCGCTGCGTGGTATCACGAGCTGTTCCGCGCCTCTCGCGAGGCCGGCCTGGAGCCGTTTGTTAACTTGTACCACTTTGACATGCCCACCTACCTCTTTAACCGTGGCGGCTGGGAGAGCCGCGAGGTCGTCGAGGCTTACGCGCATTACGCTGACGTCGCCTTCCACGAGTTTGGCCAGGAGATTAAGTACTGGTTCACCTTTAACGAGCCCATCGTCGAGCCCGAACAGCGCTATCAGGAGGGCGTGTGGTTCCCGCAGCTCCACGACTTTAGCCGCGCCCGCACCGTGCAGTATCACATTTCGCTGGCGCACGCTCTGGCCGTGGCCAACTACCGTAAGGCCTGTGACGAGGGCGTTATTCGCGCCGATGCCAAGATCGGCATGATCAACTGCTTTACCCCGGTCTATACCAAGGAGAACCCAAGCGAGGCAGACCTCGAGGCCGTGCGTATGACCAGCGGCATCAACAATCGCTGGTGGCTCGACCTTATTACCAAGGGCGAGCTTCCTGCCGACGTGCTCGACAGCTTGGCCGAGGGCGGCGTTAAGCTCCCGTTCCGTGCCGGCGACCAAGAGATTCTCAAACAGGGTGTTGTCGACTGGCTCGGCTGCAACTACTACCACCCCACGCGCGTCCAGGCGCCGGCGAGCAAGGTCGACCAGTACGGCCTGCCGCACTTTGCCGACGAGTACGTATGGCCCGACGCCGTTATGAACGAGAGCCGTGGCTGGGAGATCTACCCGCAGGGCCTCTACGACTTTGGCATGGACTGCGCTAAGAACTACCCCGATCTTGAGTGGTTCGTTTCCGAGAACGGTATCGGCATCATGGACGAATACAAGAACCGTGACGCCGAAGGAACCATCCAGGATGACTACCGCGTCGACTTTGTACGTCAGCACCTGGAGTGGGTGGCCAAGGCCATCGACGAGGGCGCCAAGTGCCGCGGATACCATTACTGGGCCGTCATCGATAACTGGTCTTGGGCTAATGCCTTTAAGAACCGTTACGGTTTTGTCGAGGTTGACCTTATGGACGGCTACAAGCGCCGCCTTAAGAAGTCGGCGGCCTGGCTCAAACAGGTCGCCACGACCCACGTGGTTGATTAGCGACCGGGCGAACGCCCAGACCGCGCGCCGCCGCGCGCAACACATGGCACATCTGGTGGCAGAGGGCGAAAGGCCACCGTGCGCATAGGAAAAGGCCGGATTTGAAAGTTAGGAGCAATCATGGCCAGTGACAATGGAAAGAGCTTCCTCGACAAGTTTGCCGAGGTCTCTGCGAAGGTGGGAAACCAGGTTCACCTGCGTTCCCTGCGTGACGCCTTCGCGACCATCACGCCGCTCTATATCCTTGCGGGTATCGCGGTTCTTATTAACAACGTCGTGTTCCCCCTGTTCCCGCTCGATGCGGCGGGTCTTGCCAACCTTCAGACGTGGGGTTCGGCGATTACGCTGGGCACCCTCAACGTCTCTGCCATTATCTTGGCCGGATTGATTGGCTACAGCCTCGCTAAGAACAAGCGTTTCGATAACCCGCTCGCTTGCGTGGTCGTCGCTATCTCTGCTTTCGTCATCATGATGCCGCAGCAGGTCACCGCCACGCTTGCCGCCACGAGCCCGCTGCTCACCGACAAGATCACCTCCGCCGAGGTCACGGGCGCCCTTTCGACTACCAACACCGGCACCAACGGTCTGTTCTCGGCTATTATCATCGCCCTGCTCTCCGTCTCGCTCTTCATCAAGATTTCTGGCGTCGAGAAGCTCAAGGTTAAGCTGGGCGAGGGCGTGCCTCCCGCGGTCTCCAACTCCTTCAACGTCATGATCCCGATGCTGCTCAACCTCGCGATCTTCGCTCTTGCCGCAGCCCTGCTCGCCGTGTGCGCCGGCACCGATCTGTGCACCATCATCTCCACGTGCATCTCCAACCCGCTCAAGAGCATCATGAACGCCGGTCCGTGGGCTGTTATCTTCATCTACACCCTTGCTAACCTGCTGTTCTGCGTCGGTATTCACCAGTCCACCATCTCTGGCGCTACCGTCGAGCCGATCCTGACCATGCTCATCGTCGACAACATGGCTACCTTTGCCGCCGGTGGCACCATCCAGCCCGATCACTACATGAACATGCAGATCGTTAACAGCTTCGCCCTCATCGGCGGCTCGGGCTGCACCCTCATGCTCCTGCTCGACACGCTCCTGTTCTCCAAGAACAAGGCTTCCGAGACCGTTTCCAAGATGGCTATCCTGCCTGGTCTGTTCAACATCAACGAGCCGGTTATCTACGGTTACCCCATCGTGTACAACCTGCCGCTCATGATCCCGTTCGTTCTTCTTCCCGACCTGTTCATCGGCATCACCTATGGCCTTACCTGCGCAGGCATCATCAGCCCCTGCATCGCCCAGGTGCCCTGGACTATGCCTCCCGTCATCAATGCCCTGCTCGCTACGGGCTTTGACTGGCGCGCCGGCGTGTGGCAGGCTCTCGAGATTGTCATTGGCATGGCCGTCTACCTGCCCTTTATGAAGATTTCCGAGAAGGCAATCGCCAAGCAGGAGGCTCTCGCCGAGTAGAACGCCTAACGTTCGTCCCTTTCACCTTTGCGGGCGCCGGTACGCGGTGCCGGTGCCCGCGGCTCTCTCCCTTGTGTAAAGATGCAGGGGGGGGGTGGGCACAATAGCCGCAAGGAATAAAACCAGTCGTCGTCTGCGCGCCGCGCAGTTATAAGGAGGAAACCATGAAGAAGATCATGCTCTGCTGCAATGCCGGTATGTCCACGAGCCTGCTGGTCCAGAAGATGCAGGCCGAGGTTGCAAACCGTGGTCTGGATATTGAGGTCGAGGCTCGTCCCATGAACGAGGCCCACGATCACCTGGACGAGTGCGACATGTTGCTGCTTGGTCCGCAGATCGGCTACACCAAGGGCGATTTTGAGAAGGAGGCCGCCGGCCGCTTCCCGGTCGAGGTCATCAACATGGTCGACTACGGCCGCATGAACGCTGCCGGCATCATTGACCACTGCGTCAGCGTGATGGGCTAGGTGCTCCGCATGGACGATATGAACGAACTGCAGATGACCTGCTTTGAGATCATCAGCTACGTCGGTACCGCCAAGAGCATGTACATCAATGCCGTGCAAAAGGCCAAGGAGGGCGATTTTGACGCCGCCGAGGAGCTTATCAAGCAGGGCGACGAGGCCTATAACGGTGGCCACGATGTTCACATGGGGCTTCTGAAGAAGGAGGCCAACGGCGAGCGTAACGGCGAGGCCCCGTTGATTCTGCTGCATGCCGAGGACCAGATGACCGGCACCGAGACCATGCGCGTCATGGCGACGGAGCTCATCGAGGTTCACAAGCAGCTGCAGGCACTTCAGGCCTAGTCGGCGTTATCGCCGCGACGGACCGTGCGGTCCAACAGACAACACAGTCCCTTTGACGGGCGCCGGGAGTCTCCGCCTCCCGGCGCCCTTATATTTGGCGAAGGCCCTGCGCGACCTTTTGAGCGGTCGTTTGCGTTTTCACAGATAAAACCTGCCAAAACAAACCTGTCCCTTTTTGGCAGGTTTTTGCCTTGGGAGCGGTACCATACAGGCAATGTTTAAACGAGAAAGGCGGGCTCCCATGGAACCTAAGCAGTATTACATCGGCATCGACGTCGGCGGCACTTCGGTTAAGGAGGGCCTGTTCGACGAGGACGGCAACCTGCTGGCCAAGGCCAGCGTGCCCACGCCGCCCATCGTTGACGCTGCGGGCTTTGCCGCGGTGACCGAGGCTATCGACCAGGTGGTCGCCAAGGCCCAGATTCCGCGCGCCTTTGTGGCGGGTATTGGCCTGGCCGTTCCGTGCCCTATCCCGGCATCGGGCGATGCCAAGGTCAAGGCCAACATTGCCATTAACCTGCCCGAGCTAAGAGTCGCCATTCAGGAGCACTGCCCCGACGCAGTTGTTAAATACGAGAACGATGCCAACGCCGCTGCCATGGGCGAGGCCTGGCTCGGCTCTGCCAAGGGCGTACAGAACGTGGTGATGGTCACCATTGGCACCGGTGTGGGCGGCGGCGTTATCGTTAACGGCGACGTGGTATCGGGCGTTGTGGGCGCCGGCGGCGAGATTGGCCACATGTGCCTGAACCCGGCTGAGGAGCGCACCTGCGGCTGTGGCGGCCATGGCCACCTGGAGCAGTATTCCAGCGCCACCGGCGTGGTGAGCAACTACCTTGCCGAGTGCGAGAAGGCGGGCGTCGAGCCCATCGAGCTGACCGGCCCCTCCGATTCCAAGGACGTGTTCCAGGCCTGCCGCGAGGGCGACAAGCTCGCGCTGGCCGCGGCCGATACCATGGCCGACTATCTCGGCCGCGCCCTGGCGCTTATTGCCAACGTGGTTGATCCCGAGATGTTCCTCATCGGCGGCGGCGCCTCCGCCTCGGCCGATGTCTACCTCGACAAGGTTCGCGAGCACTTTAAGCAGTACGCTCTTTCCGCCTCGCGCGAGACGCCCATTAAGGTCGCTTCGCTCGGAAACGACGCCGGCATCATCGGTGCCGCATACGTAGCCCTGCGCGCCGCCGGTAAATAGCTGGTGCAAGGGGGTCGGGTTACTTTGCACCAACATGGTGCAAAAGGGACAGCCTTGGCCCCCATACCTGCCACAAAATATGCCGTGGCCCTTCCGTCTGCGAAGGCTCGGCATCGGCGTGCTACCATAGCTACGTCCAAGTACACATATCAAGTGGAGGATATCCATGGCAAACGTTCTTGTCTTTGGTCATCAGAACCCCGATAACGACGCCATCATGAGCGCCGTCGTCCTGTCCCAGCTGCTCAATCAGGTTGAGTATGCCGGCAACACCTACGAGGCTTGCGCTCTGGGCCAGCTTCCGGCCGAGTCCGCCAAGCTGCTTGCCGACGCCGGCATTGCCGAGCCCCGCGTGATCGAGTCCGTTGAGGCCGGTCAGCTCGTCGTTCTCACCGACCACAACGAGTCCGCCCAGTCCGTCGCCGGCCTTAAGGACGCCACGGTCTTTGGTGTTGTCGATCATCACCGCATCGGCGACTTTGAGACCGCCGGCCCGCTGCACTACATCTGCCTGCCCTGGGGTTCCAGCTGCACCATCGTCACCAAGCTCGCCGGCGTGCTCGGCGTTGAGCTTTCCGACGTTCAGGCCAAGCTGCTGCTCTCGGCCATGATGACCGACACGCTCATGCTCAAGAGCCCCACCACCACCGATGTCGACCGCGCCGTCGCCGCCAAGCTCGGTGAGCAGGTGGGCGTCGACCCGGTCAAGTTTGGCATGGAGGTCTTCCTCACCCGTCCGTCCGGCTCCTTCACCGCAGCCGAGATGGTCGGCAACGACATCAAGATGTTCGAGCCTGCCGGCAAGAAGCTGCTCATCGGCCAGTACGAGACCGTCGACAAGAGCCGTGCGCTCGGTATGATTGACGAGATCCGCGAGGCCATGCGCGCCTACGCCGCCGAGAAGGGTGCTGACGGCATCGTCCTGTGCATCACTGACATCATGGAGGAGGGCTCGCAGGTCCTGCTCGAGGGCGAGACCGAGGCTGCTCAGAAGGGCTTGGGCATTGCCGACGAGCACGACGGCGTCTGGATGCCGGGCGTCCTCTCCCGTAAGAAGCAGGTCGCTGCCCCCATCATGGCCGCCTGCTAGGTTTAGTTGACCGACCGCCACGACCGGATCGCGGACGCCCCGCGCTCCGGTCGTTTTTTGTGCACGGCGCCGCGTCGTCTCTTGGACAGGTGTGCCCGTGCCGTTGAGCAAATAATGTTCAACCTGTGGTTCCGCTTTTCGGCCGCGCCTGCGTGCTTGTCGTGCAGGGTAGGCTAGATGCAAGCGTAATACGTTAGAGCGCGGCGCCGCCACTTGGGCGGGCCGTGCTTTTTTAAGACGGGAGCTTTCCCGTGAAAGGAGCCGCCCATGGCAGCACCCGAGCAGCTGTTCAACGTTCGTGAACGCAAGCGCTTTGAACGTCATGACATTTGGGAGCGCATCGCCGAGAACGGCACGATTTCCGCCGCGGTTATGGTCATCGCCGCCATCGCCGCCGTCATTTGCGCCAATACCGATGCCTACGAGGCCATCCATCACTTTTTGGAGACCCCGCTGTATGTGGGTCTGGGCAACCTTACGGCCGGTCTCACCGTTGAGCTTTTCGTCAACGACTTCCTCATGGCGATTTTCTTTTTGTTGGTGGGCATTGAGCTTAAGTACGAGATGACGGTCGGCGAGCTCAAGAATCCGCGTCAGGCCATGCTTCCCATGCTGGCGGCCGTGGGCGGCGTCGTCGTTCCTGCCTGCATCTACCTGATCTTTAACCACGCCGGCGCCCGCAACGGTTGGGCCATCCCCATGGCAACCGATATTGCCTTTGCGTTGGGCGTGCTGTCGCTTTTGGGCAACCGCGTGCCCAACGGCGTGCGCGTGTTCTTCTCGACGCTCGCCATCGCCGACGATCTGATTTCCATCGCCGCCATCGCCATCTTCTACGGTCAGAGCCCCAATCCGTTTTGGTTGGGCGCCGCCGCGCTTGTGACCTGCGCGCTCGTGTGGCTTAACAAGACGCAGCATTACCGCCTTGCCCCGTATTCGGTACTGGGCCTGCTGTTGTGGTTCTGCATGTTCAAGAGCGGCATACATGCCACGCTTGCTGGCGTCATCTTGGCCTTTACCATCCCGGCCAAGTGCGGTGTTAAGCTCGACAGCCTTACCGATTGGTTGGGGGAGTGCCTGCCGCTGCTCGATGACCGCTACGACGACGAGGCACACATCCTGGGCCAGCACGACTTTACCGTTTCGACCACCAAGGTCGAGCGCGTCATGCACCGCGTCACCCCGCCGCTCATCCGCATGGAGCGCCTGATCTCCACACCGGTCAACTTTGTGATCCTGCCGATCTTTGCGTTCGTAAACGCTCAGGTTCGCTTAGTGGGCGTGGACATGAGCACGCTGCTCACCGACCCGGTGACGCTCGGCGTGTACTTTGGCATGCTGCTGGGCAAGCCGATCGGCATCTTTGGTATGACGTTTGCCCTGGTTAAGCTTAAGGCCTGCGAGCTGCCGCACAATGTCAACTGGCACATGATTGCCGGCGTGGGCATTCTGGGCGGTATCGGCTTTACCATGTCGATTCTCATCAGCGGCCTCGCCTTCCCGACGGCCCAGTTTGAGGTCCTGGCCGCAAAGGCCGCCATTCTTGCCGGTTCGGTCACCGCAGCCGTGCTTGGCATGATCTACATGAGCGTGGTCTGCAAGCACCCCGCGCCCAAAGACGAGTAAGAGCGCGAAAACCGGCTCCAGAACCGATTCGGGCGCGTTCAAAATGCGGATTCGGGCGGTGCTTGCCGCCTGCCAGACACGCCAGTGGTCAAAAAACGCCGTTTGTGAGTACTGTCACAAACGGCGTATCATTTTAGGTGCGGAAAATAATGAACAAAGTTATAAGAACTGTACGTTAATGAGTGACCATCGACTTCCAATTTGGTGCTAGCTGACGGTGATTAGGAAGTTTCAAGTCGAGTTTTGCCGATTTCGACCAAGAATCGCTGCTACTAAAAAGGTAACAGTACTCATATTTGCCCTTTTTTGGCCACAAGCCCTAAAACAAGCCTCGCCAAGGTCGGGAAGCGGGCCAAATCGCCGGCCTCGAGGCTTATTCCACCGTTCCGTAGACGGCGCCCCAGCCGTGGGCGGCCAAGGCTGAGTTGAGCTGGTCGCAAAGTGACTGGCGGTCGTAGTAGCCGGGCGGCAAAAGATTCACGATCTCCATGAGATCGGGTGCCAGGTCCAAGATTTCGGCCTGTACGATCAGGTCCAGGCGGTCGATGGCATGGCGGTCGTAAAACAGCCCGTCGACCAGGCGCTGCAGGTCGCCGAATTCCTCGGCCCTAAACGATCCGTACTCCATAGTGCCTCCTTGGGCGCCCCACGCCGCCATGCGCGGCGATTCGTAATTCATTGCGATGAACTTAATCTATCACGGCTTCATACCGTTGCGACGGTGGCGGTCTATACTTAGACGAACTGCAACGTACCGCTTCGCGAAAGGTCGCACCCATGCAGACGATCTACCAGAAGATGGAAACCACCGAACTCGATGCCGCCATTGAGGCGCTCAAAGCCGAGGTCGCCGAGGTCAAGGCCAAGGGCCTGGCGCTCGACATGGCCCGCGGCAAGCCGTCGCCCTCCCAGGTGGACATCTCTCGACCCATGCTCGATATCCTCAACGCCGACGCCGATCTGCACGACGGCAACGTCGACTGCTCCAACTACGGCTGCTTCGAGGGCATTCCCTCGGCACGCAAGTTGGCAGGGGAGTTCCTGGGCTGCCCCGCCGAGCAGACGCTCGTGCTGGGTTCGTCGAGCCTGCTGATCGAGCACGATATCGCCGGCATGTTCTGGCGCTGCGGCTCGTGCGGCAGCGAGCCCTGGGACGCTTACGAGGCCGCGCACGACGGCAAGAAGGTCAAGTTCCTGTGCCCCGTTCCCGGCTACGATCGTCACTTTGGCATCACCGCCGATCTGGGTATCGAGAACGTCCCCGTCGCGATGACCGACAACGGCCCCGACATGGACGAGGTCGAGCGCCTGGTTGCCGCCGACGACTCCATCAAGGGCATCTGGTGCGTGCCCAAGTATTCCAACCCCACGGGTATCACCTTTAGCGAGGACACCGTGCGCCGCCTGGTCGAGATGCCCACGGCTGCGCCCGATTTCCGCATCTTCTGGGACAACGCTTACTGCGTGCACGACCTGTACGACGAGACCGACGAGCTCGCAAACATCTTTGACCTCGCTCGCACGGCGGGCACCGAGGACCGTGTGGTGGCCTTTGCCTCGACGTCCAAGATCACCTTCCCGGGCGCCGGCATCGGCTTTATTGGTGCGAGCCCCGCGGTTATCGCCGAGTTCTCCAAGCGCCTGAAGGCCGGCCTCATCAGCGCCGACAAGCTCAACCAGCTGCGTCACGTGCGCTTCCTTCCCACCATCGAGGCGGTCAAGGAGCACATGAAAAAGCATGCCGAGTTCCTGCGCCCGCGCTTTGAGGCCGTCGAGCGCAAGCTCACCGAGGGCTTGGGCGACACGGGCTGCGCCACTTGGACGCACCCCCGCGGCGGCTACTTTGTAAGCTTCGATGGTCCCGGGGGCTCGGCCCAAAAGGTCGCCGCGCTTTGCGCCGACCTGGGCGTCAAGCTCACGCCGGCCGGTGCCACCTGGCCCTATGGCAAGGACCCGCGCGACACCAACATCCGCATCGCGCCGAGCTATCCCACGGTCGAGGACCTGGAGGCCGCGCTCGATGTGCTGGTGCTGGCCGTTAAGCTTGTCGCTGCCGAGCTTGCGCGTGCCGAGCGCGCCTAACGCGCGGCTTCCCGTACTATCCGCACTTTCGATACGTAAAGGAGCGTATACATGGATTTGGGTATTTCCACCAACCCCACGCCAGAGCTCTACACCATTAAGGTGACCGGTGAGATCGATATCTCTAACGCCGATAGCCTGCGCAATGCCATCGACCTGGCGCTCGAGCAGCCCACTGAGGTCGTGGAGCTCGATTTTGCCCAGGTGAGCTACATCGATTCGACGGGCATTGGCGTGCTCGTGGGCGCCGCGCACCACGCGGTTGACCACGGCAAGCGCTTTAGCTGCACCAATGTGCAGCCCCCGGTGATGCGCGTGGTTCAGCTGTTGGGTGTCGACCAGGAGATTTCGATCACCGCTGCATAATCTTTGCCCCCAAAAGGGCGTGCCGTTTGGCATATGTTTGTGATGCGCTCGGACGTTTTGGCGTCCGGGCGCTATACTTGACCGAATGAATAGACGAGTTCCGGCCGAATGGCGCGGTGCGGGCTCGACTCACATCGAGCCTTGGAGGTATGTGTGTTTGGTATTGGAGAGGGTGAGCTCGCGATCATCGTGGTCTTCGGCTTTTTGCTGTTTGGCCCGGATAAGCTCCCGCAGATGGGCCGCACGATCGGCCGTGCCATCCGTCAGTTCCGCGAGACGCAGGAAAAGATGACGGCCGTTGTTCAGTCCGAGATTATCGATCCGGTAAGCGAGGCCGCGTCGGCCCCGGTCAAGCCCAAGAAGACTGCTGCGACCGACGACGATTCCGATGTGGACGAGGATGCCGCCGAGACGGCAGCGCCCGCCAAGAAGGAGACCTTTGCCGAGCGTCGCGCCCGTCTTGCTGCCGAGAAGGCCGCAAGCGAGGGTGCTGCTGAGGGCGAAGGCGCTGTTGATGAGGCCGAGGGTGCCGAGGCCGAGCCTGCCGCTGCCGCCAAGCCTGCCGTCGAGCCCGAGCCTGCTGCAGAGCCCGAGCCCGAGCCGGCAGAGCCCACGACGGCTGACCTCTACGCCCGTCGTCCCCGCAAGCGCAAGGCCGTCGTCGACCAGCTCGCTCGCGAGCTCGAGGCCGAGGACGCTGCCGAGACTGCCGCCGCCGATGCCCCGAAGGGAGGCGATGAGTAATGCCTATCGGACCTGCGCGTATGCCGCTCTTCGATCACCTGGGAGAGCTCCGTCGCCGCCTGACCATCGTGGTCGTGTCGGTGTTTGCCGCCGCCATCGTGCTGTACTTTGCCACGCCCGTGGTGCTCGATATCCTGGAAGACCCCATCCGCTCGTTTGTGCCGGACGGTAAGTTCTACATCACCACCACACTCGGCGGCTTTGGCCTGCGCTTCTCGCTGGCCATCAAGATGGCCGTGGTCATGTGCACGCCCATGATCATCTGGCAGATCCTGGCATTTTTCCTGCCGGCGCTGCGCCCCAACGAGCGCAAGTGGGTCGTGCCCACGGTGCTCGCCTCGACGGTGCTGTTCTTCCTGGGTGCCATCTTCTGCTATTTCATCATCATCCCGGCGGGCTTTGAGTGGCTCATCGGCGAGACCTCGGCCGTCGCTACGGCGCTGCCCGACCTGGAGAACTACGTCAACATGGAGCTGCTCTTTATGATCGGCTTTGGTGTGGCGTTTGAGCTGCCGCTCATCATCTTCTATCTGTCCGTCTTTCACATCGTGTCCTATGCGGCCTTCCGTAGCGCCTGGCGCTACGTGTACGTAGGCCTGCTTGTGGGCTCGGCTGTGATTACGCCCGACGGCTCGCCCGTTACGCTGGGTCTCATGTATGGCGCCCTGCTCTCGCTCTACGAGATTTCGCTCGCCATCGCTCGCGTGGTCATTACCGCGCGCGAGGGCAAGGAGGGCCTGTTCGTGAGCCGTCTGGACCTGTTCTCGGACGACGAGGACGACGAGGAGTAAATCGGTATGCACGAGGTTGGCATTGTCAACGGCATATTCGATACAGTGATTCGCGCGGCGCGTGGGGCGGGGGCCTCGCGCGCCGTTTTGGTAACGCTGCGTATCGGGGATATGACCGAGGTCGTGCGCGAGGCGCTTGACTTTGCGTGGGAGACGTTTCGCGACGAGGACCCGCTCACGCGCGGCTGCGAGCTTGCCGTGGAGGAAGTCCATCCACAAAGCGAGTGTCTGGACTGCGGTGAGGTCTTTGAGCACGACCGTTTCCATTGCCGTTGTCCCCAATGTGGCGGTGCCAACGTGCGTCTGCTGCATGGCCGCGAACTCGACATCGCAAGTATCGAGATCGAGACCCCCGACGATTAGCACGCTCGCCATCTAGCGATGGGGTATAAAAGGGCCAAAGTAAGGAGCGCTAAGTATGGCCGAGAAAACGATTGATATCGCGTCGCCGATTCTGTCGCGCAACGAGCACCTGGCAGATCAGCTGCGTCAGCGGTTTGAGCAGACGAACACCTACGTGATCAATGTGCTGTCGAGCCCTGGCTCGGGTAAGACCACCACGATTCTGGGCACCAACGAGCGCCTGCGTGACAAAGCCAGCCTGCGCTGTGCCGTTATCGAGGGCGATATCGCCTCGGACGTCGACGCCATCACCATGAAGGAAGCCGGCATGCCCGCCATCCAGATCAACACGGGCGGCCTGTGCCACCTCGAGGGCAACATGATCATGGAGGCCGTCGACGCCTTCGACCAGGCCGTCGGTCTGGAGAACATCGACGTCATCTTTATCGAAAATGTGGGTAACCTGGTCTGCCCGGTCGACTTTGACCTGGGCGAGAACCTGTCCATCATGATCCTCTCGGTGCCCGAGGGCGACGACAAGCCCATCAAGTACCCGGGCATCTTCCAGCACGCCGGCGCGCAGCTGCTCAATAAGGTCGACGTGGCCCCGGCTTTCGATTTTGACATGGATAGGTATACTAAGACACTCGATGACCTCAATCCGCAGGCGCCGCGGTTTGCCGTGAGCGCGCGCAAGGGCGAGGGCATGGATGCCTGGTGCGATTGGCTCATCGGGCAGATTGAGCAAGCAAGGGCGTAAGTCGGCCGCCAAGAGGGCGGGCGCAGCCGCAGACACACGAGATAGGAGCCTCTTTTGAAGCTCATCATCGCTGAGAAAAACGACGCCGCGCGTCAGATCGCCGAGCGTCTGTCCACGGGTAAGCCCAAAAAGGACAAGGTGTACAACACCGCCATCTACCGTTTTGAGTGGAAGGGCGAGGAGTGCGTGACGATCGGCCTTGCCGGTCACATCCTGGCACCCGATTTTTGCGACAGTGTGCTGTTCGATAAAAAGTTGGGCTGGTATTCGGTCACGGAGGACGGCGAGATGCTGCCGGCCGATATGCCCGATGGCCTGGCCCGCCCGCCGTACGACACCAAGCGCAAGCCGTTCCTTGCCGATGGCATTTCCATCAAGGGCTGGAAGCTCGAGAGCCTGCCCTATCTCACCTGGGCGCCCGTCATTAAGCTTCCGGCCGAGAAAGAGCTCATCCGCTCGCTTAAGAACCTCGCCAAAAAGTCCGACAGCGTCATCATCGCCACGGACTTCGATCGCGAGGGCGAGCTGATCGGTTCGGACGCCCTCAACAAGGTGCGCGAGGTGGCGCCCGACTTGCCGGTCGCCCGCGCCCAGTATTCTTCGTTTACCAAGGCCGAGATCACGCAGGCCTTCGATAACCTTGTCTCGCTCGACCAGAACCTGGCCGACGCCGGCGAGAGCCGTCAGCACATCGACCTCATTTGGGGTGCAGTGCTCACGCGCTACCTGACGCTCGCCAAGTTTGGCGGCTTTGGCAACGTGCGCTCCGCCGGCCGCGTGCAGACGCCGACGCTTGCCCTGGTGGTCGAGCGCGAGCGCGAGCGCATGGCGTTTGTGCCCGAGGACTATTGGCAGATTCGCGGCATGGGTGCCGCTCAGGGTGCTGCCGAGGATGACCGCTTTAAGATTGCGCACAAGACGGCACGTTTTACCGATAAAGATGCTGCCGAGACGGCGTACGGCCACGTCGACGGCGCTACGACGGCAACCGTCGCCGCGGTGACCAAGCGCTCCCGCAAGCAGCAGCCGCCCACGCCGTTTGCGACGACCTCGCTGCAGGCTGCCGCCGCGGCCGAGGGCATCTCGCCTGCGCGTACGATGCGCATCGCCGAGTCCCTCTACATGGCGGGCCTCATCAGCTATCCGCGTGTCGACAACACCGTGTACCCCGCGACGCTCGATCTGGGCGCCGTGGTGAGCGACCTGGCAAAGATCAACCCGGCGCTGGCGCCCGTGTGCAAAAAGGTACTCGCCGGCCCCATGAAGCCCACGCGCGGCAAAGTCGAGACCACCGACCACCCGCCCATCTACCCCACGGGCGAAGGCGATCCGTCCACGCTCGATGGCGGCCAGCGCAAGCTCTACGACCTCATCGCCCGCCGCTTCCTGGCGACGCTTATGGGTCCCGCGACCATCGAGAATACCAAGCTCGAGCTCGACGTGAACGGTGAGCCGTTCGTGGCTTCGGGCGATGTGCTCGTGACCCCGGGTTTCCGCGAGGCGTACCCGTACGGACTCAAGCGCGACGAGCAGATGCCGCCGCTAGAGCAGGGCGACACGGTCGACGTGTTCGACATTAAGCTTGAGGCCAAGCAGACCGAGCCGCCCGCGCGCTACAGCCAGGGCAAGCTCGTGCAGGAGATGGAAAAGCGCGGCCTGGGCACCAAGTCCACGCGCGCGAGCATCATCGAGCGCCTGTATGCCGTGCGCTATCTCAAAAACGATCCCGTTGAGCCGAGCCAGCTGGGCATCGCCATCATCGACGCGCTGACGCAGTTTGCCCCGCGCATAACGAGCCCCGATATGACCAGCGAGCTCGACGGCGACATGACTCGCGTCGAGCGCGGCGAGGACACCGAAGAGCATGTCGTGACGCACTCGCGTGCGCTGCTGGCCGGCGTGCTCGACGAGCTGCTCAAGCATACGCAGGAGCTCGGCGACGCCATCAGCGACGCCGTCACGGCTGATGCGCGCGTGGGCGCCTGCCCCAAGTGCGGCAAGGACCTGGTTATGAAGACGAGCGCCAAGACCCGTGGCAGCTTCATTGGCTGCATGGGCTGGCCCGACTGCGACGTGACCTATCCGGTCCCGAGCGGCGTCAAGGTGAGCCCGCTCGAGGGCGAGGCCGCCGTGTGCCCCGAATGCGGTGCGCCGCGCATCAAGTGTCAGCCGTTCCGCCAGAAGGCTTTCGAGATCTGCGTGAACCCGACGTGCCCCACCAACTACGAGCCCGACCTTAAAGTGGGCGAGTGCAAGGTGTGTGCCGAGGCCGGACGCCATGGCGACCTGATCGCGCACAAGAGCGAGAAGAGCGGCAAGCGCTTTATCCGCTGCACCAACTACGATGACTGCGGCGTGAGCTATCCGCTGCCGGCGCGTGGCAAGCTCGAGGCGACGGGCGAGACCTGTCCCGAGTGCGGCGCCCCCATCGTGGTGGTCAACACGGCGCGCGGTCCGTGGCGTATCTGCGTCAACATGGACTGCCCGACCAAGGAGAAGAAGCCCGCCCGCGGTCGCAAGACCACAACCAAGGCGAGCACGGCAAAGAAGACGACGGCGGCCAAGAAGACGACGGCTAAGAAAGCCACTGCCGCCAAGAAGACGACCGCGAAGAAGTCGACTGCCAAGAAAACAGCCGCCGACAAGTAACGGCGCAGTCGAAACATTGCCCAAAAAAACGAGCGAGGACCCCGCGATCCTCGCTCGTTTTTTTGACCGGCAGTTAGGGACGTTCTTTTTCTGCCGGCAGTTTAGGAACGTCCCTAACTGCCGGCTCGGGAACGACAAAGCGCTAGTTCACCTCGACAGGCTTGGCGCCGGGATAGCGCTCCTCAAAGTCTAGGCGGTACTTATTGTCATTGGTGCCCGCCACGTTGTCGCGCGACAGCGGCGCCACGATCTCATTCTTGTGGTCCGCAGGCTTGGCGTATTTCAGGCTGATCTCCCAGGCATCACAGATTGCGTCAATGCGGTGATCCAGGTCGTCGTACAGGGCGATGATGTCCTTCCAGGAGCTGTAGTTCTTGGAGCTCGTCGGGACGTCCAGGTCCTCGACGATGTCGTAATACTGCTCGATGGTGTCCTCCGTGCGCTCGGCGACGTCGGCGAGATTTTGACGGGTGGTTCGATCCTCTTCCAGATAGTTGCCGTTGAAGTTCTGCGCGCAGCCACGGACCTGGCTGTCGAGATCTTCGAGCGGGTCGTAGTATTCGCTCAGGCGACGGTAGAGGTTCTGCTCGGAGAGCGTTGCTTCGCCGCCATCCTCGTCGTCATCGTCATCATCGTCGTACAGGCTGTTGGGATCGCCGAGAGGCTTTAGGTCATCGTCGTCGACGTCATGGTGCAGCTTAGCTACCTCGGCAGTCGTCTGCGTGGCGGCGTTGTCGAACGGTCTGATCGCAAAGAAGATGACCAGGGCGATGATGATCGCCACCAGCACAACGATAACGGCGATAAGCGGCCCGGTGCCGCTCTTTTTGGGAGCGGGGGTCTGTGGCGAAGCGGGCGCGTATGCGGGAGCCGGCTGCTGTTGGGGCGAGCCGCTCGCGACGGGTATGCGCTGCGTGGTCTCGACGGCCTCGGTCCTTGCGGCAGGGTCGGGGCTATAGGCGAGGGAGTCATCCGCCTTGGCTTGCGGCGTATCAAGGGAGCCGGTCTGCTCAAAAGCGGGCTGGCTATCGCTTGCGGCTGTTTGCTCAACGGGTGCACCGCATGAGGTGCAGAACTTGGCATCATCTGCAAGAAGCTTGCCGCACGAGGCGCAATACCGAGACATTGCCACTCCTTTCGCCACATTTCAATGCAATACGACGATTATACCCAGCATCCAAAATTCCCCATCATAAGTTGCGGTGAAATAGGGACTGTTTGGCGGTCTCAGAGCTTCAATCAGTCCCTATTTCACCGCAACTTTGGAAAGGCGCCTTTAGCCATTGGGGACGCGCCGAGCACTGGGGTATCATGGCTTGGTTGATATATCTGCATTTACGCGCCTTGTAGGAAGGGGCTGCGCCCATGGCTTTTGAGCCTGCTCAACATAGCTTTATCACGCTCGAGGGCGTCGACGGTGCCGGCAAGTCCACGCAGGCGCGCCTGCTTGCCCGCGCGCTCGAGCTCGCTGGCCACCAGGTTGTGAGCCTGCGCGAACCGGGCGGCACCGCCATCAGCGAAAAGATCCGCGCCCTGCTGCTCGACCCCGCCAATATGGCGATGGGCGACACCTGCGAGCTGTTGCTGTACGAGGCCGCTCGTGCCCAGCTGGTGCACGAGGTCATAGCCCCCGCCCTTGCGGCCGGCAAGGTGGTCCTGTGCGATCGCTTCTACGATTCCACGACCTGCTACCAGGCGTTTGCCGATGGCCTCGACCGCCAGATGGTGCGCGACGCCAACAACCTGGCCGTCGCGGGAACGCACCCGGCGCTCACACTCGTCTACCACATCACGCCCGAGCAGGCGGCGCTACGCATGGCAGCCCGTGGCGCGGCAGATCGCATGGAGGCTAAGGGCATGGCATTCCAGGAACGTGTGTACCAGGGATTTTGTGCCATTGCTGCCGAGGAGCCAAACCGCGTAAAGCTCATCGACGCCACTACGACCGTCGAGGAAGTTTTCGAGAAGACGGTCGAGCAGGTTCGCGCGTACGGTCTCGATATCCCCCAGGATGCTGTCGCCGCCGCGCTTGCCAAGGAGGCCGAGTAACATGGCCCCCGCTCAGGCAAGCCTGCTGGCCAAGCTCGACACCCAAGAGCGCGTGCGCGACTTTTTGACCAATGCCGTCGCTAGCGGTCGCGCATCGCACGCCTACCTGTTTTTGGGCGCTCCCGGCGCGGGCAAGCTCGACGCCGCGTGGGCGCTCGCCCAAGCCTTCCTGTGCGAGCAGAATGGCTGCGGCTCATGCGATAGCTGCGTGCGCGTCGCCCGCCATACGCACCCCGACGTGCACTATTACACGCCCGAGAGCGCCACGGGTTACCTCATTGCCCAGACCCGCGAGCTGCTCGATGACGTGCCACTGGCGCCCATCCGTGCCAAGGCCAAGGTCTACATCATCGACCGTGCCGAGCAACTGCGTGCCAACACCGCCAACGCACTGCTCAAAACGCTCGAGGAGCCGCCCGAGGGCGTTATGTTTATCTTGCTGGGCACCTCGGCCGACGTGATGCTGCCCACTATCGTGAGTCGTTGCCAGTGTGTGCCGTTTCGGCTGGTATCGCCCGCCGTCGCCGCGCAGGCCGTGAGCCGCGCCACCGGTCAGGACCCTGCGCGTTGCCGCATGGCGGTCGCCGTGGCGGGAAGCCCCACACGCGGCATCGAGTTTCTTAAGAGCGCCGAGCGCCAGGACGCCCGCCGTCAGATGGTCCGTGCCATCGACTCACTCATTGCCGCCGACGAGGCCGACGTGCTCAGTCGCGCCAAGTCGCTCATCGTCGCCGTCAAGGCGCCGCTTGCCGAGGTCAAGTCCACGCAGGAAAAGGTACTCGAGCAAAACGCCGACTACCTGTCGCGTGGAGCATTGAAGCAGCTTGAGGACCGCAACAAGCGCGAACTCAACGCGCGCGAGCGTTCGGGTATCATGGAAGCGCTGGCGAGCGCGCGGACGCTCATGCGCGACGTGCTGCTGACACTTCAGGACGAGGCGGCCGACGTGGTGAACGAGGACGTGCGCGACACGATCGGTCGGCTTGCCGCCGCGACCAATGTTGCGGGTGCCACCCAGGCGCTCGAGGCGGTCGCGACCGCCGAGCGCAACATCGCCAGAAACGTTACTCCCCAGCTGGCCATCGAGGTCATGCTGTTCGATATCAGGAAGGCACTGAAATGCCGTTAGTCGTACCCGTTAAGTTTACCTACGCCTCGCGCGACCTGTGGTTTGACCCGCAGGACCTGGATATCCTCGAGGCAGATTACGCTATTTGCTCCACCGAGCGCGGAACCGAGATCGGCCTGGTCACGGCTGATCCCTTCGAGGTACCGCAAGACGAGATCGGCCAGCCGCTCAAGCCCGTGCTGCGCGTGGCGAGCGACATCGACCTGCAGCTTGCCGATGATCTGGCCATCCAAGGCGACGAGGCCATGGTCGATTTCCGTCGCCTGGTCAAGGAGCTCGACCTCGAGATGAAGCCGGTCGGCGTCGAGTACCTGTTTGGCGGCGAGAAGGCCGTGTTCTACTTTGCGGCCGAGGAGCGCGTCGATTTTCGTCAGCTCGTCAAGGATCTGTCCTCGACGCTGCACATTCGCGTCGACATGCGCCAGATCGGCGTGCGCGACGAGACTCGCCTGGTGGGCGGCTATGCCCAGTGCGGCCAGGAGCTCTGCTGCACGCGCTTTGGCGGACAGTTTGAGCCCGTCTCGATCCGCATGGCAAAAGAGCAGGACCTGCCGCTCAATTCCTCCAAGATCAGCGGCGTTTGCGGCCGCCTGATGTGCTGCCTGCGCTATGAGTTCGAGGCATACAAGGACTTTAAGAGCCGTGCGCCCAAAAAGAAGACGCTCATCGATACGCCGCTTGGCAAGGCGCGTATTCAAGAATATGACACGCCGCGCGAGCAGCTGGTGCTGCGCCTGGAGAACGGCAAGGTCTTTAAGGTCAACCTGGCCGATATGACCTGCTCGGAGGGCTGCAAAAAGAAGGCAGCCGAGCAGGGCTGTAACTGCCGTCCCGACTGCGTGACGCGCGACGTGCTCGAGCGCATCGAGTCGCCCGAGATGCGTCTGGCGCTCATGGAGCTCGATCGCGAGAACGGCGTCGACGTGGGCGATGGCCTGTCGAACGCTGATCGCCTGGCGGGCATATCAATGCCCAAGCGCCGTCGCCGTGATGCTGATTCCGATGCCCGTGCCGGTCAGGGCCAGGGCGAGGGCCGTGGCCGCGGAAAGGGCCGTGGCAATGCCGCAACGCCCGAGGCCGAGGAGGCCGCTGGTGGCCGTCGTCGTCGCAAGCGCGCGGGCTCGGGTGATGCTACCGAGGCTGCGGCCGCGGGCAAGAACGTTTCCCGCGAGCGCGAGGTTCAGCAGCCCCAGCAGCAGAATCGCGGCGGTGGTATGAACCCCACACGACGTCGCCGCCGTCATCTGTCGAGCGAGGAACGCGAGGACGCCTTCCGCGCCGCAGCTGCTCGCGAGGCTGGTGCCGCTTCCAAGGGTCCCTCGGCCTTCGATGCGCCTGTCGACAAGGGCGGCAAGTCACGTGGCGAGGAGGAGCGCGCGCCGCGTCCGCGCCGTCGCCATTCCTCGGGCGCGCAGCAGAAGCCTTCAGTGCCCTCCGTGGCCGATCAGGTCTCGGATGGCGAGGTCAAGGTCACGCGCCGTCGTCCCGGAGATGGCGGGGGAGCGGCTGCTAAGGCTTCGCGTGGCGCCGCTCGCGACGAGCGCGAGCCGCGCGAGGATCGCGGTGGCGAGGGCTCGGCCGACCAGGGTCAAAAGCGCCGTCGCCGTCGCCGTTCCCGCAAGCCGCGCCAGGATGGTGGCGAGGGCTCGACCCCGTCTTCGGCCGCACCACAACCGCCCGCCGGCGAATAACGCCCGCGAGCGGATTTAACCCGCCTTACCCCAATCGCGTCGGGGTACCATAGCGCTGAATCAACAACCCTCCCTGCGACCGAACGTAGGGAGGGTTGTGTCTTGAAGAGCCATCTGAACAAATTGAGCCGTCTGCAGGGTGCCGGCGCCCTACCGTTTGCGGACGAATTGCTGCCGTTTGCCGAGCGGGCGGCACGCGAGGCACTCGAGGCATTGTCGCCAACACGATGTGCCGGCTGCGAGCGCGCCGGTGCGCTTATTTGCCAAGACTGCCTGGCCGCGCTCACGCTCATCGACCCACGTCATAGCTGTACCCGATGCGGCGCCCCGTTTGGGGATTTGCTGTGCACTGAGTGTTCGGTCGAGGGCACGTCCTCGGCAATGGCGGAGGCGCTCGACCGCTGCCTGGCGTGCTCCGTCTATGCGCATCCGCTGCCGCGCATCATTAAAGCGTACAAGGACGCGGGCGAGCGACGCCTGGCGCCGTATCTGGCGGAGCTGCTCTACGACACCGCCCTGCATGCCCAGGTCGTAGCGCCCGAACGCTTAGGAGGTGTGCTGTCCGGTGCGGATGCGGTGGTGTTTGTGCCTGCGACGGCGGCAGCGTTTCGGCGGCGTGGCTTTGATCATATGGAGGCCATTGCGCGCCCATTTTGCGAGCTGTCGGGTGTTCCCCTGCTCGATGCTCTCGTCAAGTACGGGCATGGCGACCAGCGCGAACTCGGTCGTGAGGAGCGTCGCGAGCGTGCCCAAGGCATGTACGAGACGGTTGAGGACGTGCGGGGCCGCCGCCTGCTGCTTATCGACGACGTTATCACCACGGGTGCGACGATGGCGGCGGCTTCGGCGGAACTCAAGCGCGCCGGCGCCGCAGCAGTCGATGGCCTTGCTATCGCGCGTGTTTGGTAGGGGTGGTTTTGTGGCAGTGAAGATGGCGCGTGCGGCCCGTCCTGACCTGCGAAATCTGTACTCGCGATGCGAATGACGCCCTTAACCTTAAACTTTAGCTTGAACTTAGCTATAATGCGCTACGTTCCTACCAGGCTGTGGTTGCGGACGGACGAAATGCCCGTCCTAGTCCAAGACAGACGCGGTCAAAGGGATCCACGTAAGCGACCGCGTGCGCGCGGCGCGATCATGGCGCGTCCTAGATGTAAGCCGCACCGTCCGTTCTACTTTCTTTGGGGCAATACCGCCTCGCGGGCGAGCGGGCCAGTCGTGAGGGTGGCTGCGGCCTCCCGAGCAAACACCCCGGTGCGCAAGTGTGGGGTCAAATACCAGGTCAGCTGGTGGGAACAACCCGATATTCCGCGCAACGCACGGATCGTATACGACACAGAAGGCAGGGTAGTGGACATGGTGAGGGGCAGCTTGATGCACGCGGCTCGGTTAGGTGCTGGGACCGCAGCGGTCATTGCCGTTTTGGGCCTGAGCGGATGCGCGTTCAACCCGCTGTCTACGTTCACGACTCCCACGATCGACCAGATCGAGTACGAGACCGTCACGCCGGCGGTGTCGGACGATGCCCTGGTCACTCCCGGAACCCTGACGGTCGCCCTCGATACTTCCGATGCGCCGCAGGCAATGCAGGGCGCCGACGGCGAGCTTACGGGGTATGCAGTCGATGCTGCCCGCGCCCTCGCAAGCCGCATGGGCCTTAAGGTCGCCTTTGTCGATGCGTCCTCGGTAGGTTCCGCGCTCGGCGACAAAAAGGCTGATATCTTTATCGGCGAGATCAACTCCACGGACGGGGACGTTAGCTCGCTCGGCACCTGCCTGTACGATGCCGCTTCCGTGTTCGGTAAAACCAGCGATGGTGGGTCGCTAAGCGTTTCCACCGATACCCTTAACACGTCTACTCTGGGTGTCCAGATGTCCTCGGCCTCGCAGGAGGCGCTTGCTAAGCAGAGCATCACCGCCAACCAAAAGACCTACTCCAACATCAACGAGTGCTTTGAGGCGCTCGAGTCTGGCGAGGTCGACTATGTGATCTGCGACTCCACAGCCGGCGGCTATCTTGCACGCCTGATGAGCGAGGTCTCCTATGTCGGTGCGCTCGAGGCGCCCTCGACGCTTGGTGTTGCGGGCCTCTCGTCCAATGACGAACTGTGCCGTGCCGTGAGTGATGCCCTCGACGACATCACGGTCGACGGCACGCTCGAGGCGGTTCACTGCGTCTGGTACGGCCAGATTCCCTACGACCTCACCACTAAGACGGTTTCGGGCGCTAACGTGCAGCCGGGCGACTCTGAGTCCAGTGAGACCACGTCCTCCGGCAGCGAGTCCTCCGATTCCAACAATGAGACCGCATCCTCCGAGGACAAATCGTCCAGCCAGGAAGGCACCATCACTGACGACGACATTAACAAACTTAATAGCTAGTTATTGCTAGGGGTGGTGTCTCCTATGCGTTGGAAAGGACACCTCTTCACGGTTTCAACACGCACTGCCGGGTTTCCCCAATAGGGGAGCCCGGCTTTTTTATCCCTATAAAACCAGCAGGTCAAAGCCAATTTTCGGGACCAAATACAAAGTCGCCGACGCCCTCCCATAGCGCACTTTGCCACAGAAAAGTGCGAGACTTCGGTATGCGGTATTAAGCAATCGTTATTCGGGTCTTTAGGAATCCGCGTGATTAAATGCACGGCAATGGGTACATAGCCAGTACAGTAAGTCCCCGAGGCAGATTGGAGCCACGTATGGATATCAAGGTTTCTGGACGCAAGACGACGGTAACCGATGCTCTGCGTGCGCATGTGGATGAGAAGATCGGCGAGGCGCTCAAGGTTTTCGATATCGAGCCCATGACGGTCGACGTCGTGCTTCGTTATGAGAAGAACCCCTCGAACCCCAACCCGGCAATCGTCGAGGTCACGGTTCGTGCCCGCGGCTCTGTGATTCGCGTTGCCGAGCACGGCGCAGATATGTATGCCGCCATCGACCTCTCCGCCGATAAGGTTACCCGCCAGCTGCGCAAGTTCAAGACTAAGGTCGTGGACAACCGCCAGGGTGGTGCCAGCGCCGCGGATGTCGCACCGGTCGAGCGCGTCGAGGATCTGGCCGACCTGCTGCTGCCCGAGGAGGAAGACGACCTGCTCGTCCGCGAGAAGGTTATCGACGTCACTCCGATGACTGAGGAGCAGGCGCTGGTGCAGACCGATCTGCTCGGTCACGACTTCTACGTGTTCGAGAACGCGACGACCGGCCTCATCAATGTGGTGTATCACCGTAAGAATGGTGGATATGGCATCATCAAGCCCCGCATCGAAACACTTGACGAGTAAAATACGTTAACTTGCATGAGTTAACGGCTGGCGGCCATCCCATGCGGGTGGCCGCCTTTTTACGTAAGGAGTCGCTTTGATGGACAAGGCCGCATCCGCCGGTCATTCGGACCGTTGCCGCATCGTCGTCGATACCTGCTGCGACTTTAGCCCCGAGGTCGCCGCGAACCTCGATGTCGATATCCTGGGTTTCCCCTTCATTATCGATGGCGAAGAGCGCACGGACGATATCTGGTCGAGCATCACACCCAAGGAGTTCTACGACCGCATGCGCGCCGGTGCCCGCGTGTCCACCTCGGCTGTGTCGCTCGGTCGCTATATCGAGTTCTTTACCGAGTGCGCCAAAGAGGGCACGCCCACGGTCTACCTGTGCTTTACCTCGGCGCTGTCGTCGAGCTACAACTCCGCGTGCCAGGCGGCAGATGCCGTGCGCGCCGAGTATCCCAACTTTGAGCTCTACGTGGTCGACAACGCTCTGCCCTGCGCGACCGGCGCGCTTTTGGCGCTCGAGGCCGTGCGCCAGCGTTCGGCGGGACTGACCGCCAAGCAGCTGGTCGATTGGGCAAACGAGGCAAAGACCTACGTCCACGGCTACTTTACGCTCGAGAGCTTTGACGCACTGGCTGCCGGCGGCCGCATTCCGCCCGCGGCGGCACAGCTCACGGCAAAGCTCGATGTCAAGCCCGAGCT
The DNA here is from genome assembly GCA_905215065.1 of uncultured bacterium. Classification (GTDB taxonomy): domain Bacteria; phylum Actinomycetota; class Coriobacteriia; order Coriobacteriales; family Coriobacteriaceae; genus Collinsella. The sequence goes on from CAJMOF010000009.1 coordinate 93,520, forward strand.
CTCCTACGACCTGGCCGGCTCGCTGTCGCTGATCGGCGTCAATCGCGGCCGCAAGAAGGCGCTCAAGTCCATCCTCAAGTCGTTCCGCGAGAACTACGTGCCCGATCGCACCATGCCCATCGCCATCATGACGGCCGATGCCGAGAAGGACGGCGACTGGCTCGAAGCCGCCATCCGCAAGGAGGAGGGCTGCGCCGACGTCACGATCATTCGCAGCTCCGTGGGCCCCACCATCGGTTCGCACGTGGGCCCCGGCATGGTGGCCTGCGCGTTTTGGGGTAAGAACCGCGCCGAGAAAGCCTCGCTTTCCGACCGCATCGCGCGCCGTGTGCGCGGCCAGTAGGCAAGTGCTGCGGCCGTAATCGATCCCAACTCACTGCCCAAACGCTGGCACCGAGTATTCAACCTGGTAACAACACCCAACCCAAAAGGAAAGGTTTCATGGCAAACAAGCTCTCTGTCGCATTTATCGGCACCGGAATCATGGGTGCCCCCATCGCCGGTCACATTCTGGACGCCGGCTACCCCGTCACGGTTAACAACCGCACCAAGTCCAAGGCCGCGGCGCTCATCGAGCGCGGTGCTGCCTGGGCTGATACGCCGGCCGATGCCGTGGCTAACGCCGATGTCGTCTTTACCATGGTGGGCTATCCCTCCGAGGTCGAGGAGCTCTACCTGGCGGGCGACGGCCTGCTGGCCTGCACTAAGCCCGGCGCGGTGCTGATCGACCTCACCACGAGCTCGCCCGAGCTCGCCCGTGACATTGCCGAGGCCGCCCAGGTTTCCGGCCGCATGGCGTTTGACTGCCCCGTCACCGGCGGCGAGTCGGGTGCTATCGCCGGCACGCTTACGGCTATCGTTGGCGCTACCGAAAACGACATCGCTCCGGTCCGCGATATCCTTTCCACCTTTGCGGCCAACATCTGCTGCTTCGACGGCGCCGGCAAGGGCCAGGCTGCCAAGCTCGCCAACCAGGTGTCGCTGGGCGCCTGCATGGTCGGCATGGCAGACGCCATGGCATTTGCCGAGCTGAGCGGCCTTGACCTGGAGAAGACCCGCCAGATGATTCTGGGCGGCACCGGCAAGTCCGGCGCCATGGAGAGCCTGGCCCCCAAGGCGCTCGACGGCGACTACAAGCCCGGCTTTATGGTCGAGCACTTCATTAAGGACCTGCGTCTGGCGCTCGCCTACGCCGATGACCGCGAGCTCGCGCTGCCCGGCGCCGACGTGGCCTTTACGCTCTACGACATGCTCGACGCCATCGGTGGTGCCAAGCTGGGCACTCAGGCCATCACGGTCCTCTATAAGGAGGAGGCCGATGCCATCGCCGCCGGTCTGGACTGGTCGCAGTATCGTCCCGAGGAGCATGGCGCTCACGAGGAAGGTTGCGGTTGCGGCGAGCACGGCGAGGACCATGAGTGCGGTTGTGGCCATCACCACGGCGAGGACCACGAGTGCTGCGGCGGCCACGGCCATGACGACGGCCACGAGTGCTGCTGTGGCCACCATCACGGGGAGTAGCGCCCATGAGCTGGACGTTCGTGGTGCTTGCGCTGGTGCTCTTTCTCTTTGCGATCTACATCGGCTTTCTGTGCGGCCAGTGGGCGTGCGAAAAGCGTGTCATCACCAAGCGCGACTACTGGATTGCCAACTTTGCAGGAGCGGCGGCAGTCGTCCTGCTGACCTGGGTGTTCTCGCTGTTCCCGCTGGTGCAGTTTGCGCCGATCGGCTGGCTCGGTGGCTTTATCGCCGGCCTTAAGATGAGCTTTGGCGAGTCCGTCGGTCCGTGGCGCAAGCACGACGAGGTCTTTAACGTCAACAAGGCTCATCGAGCCGCCGCCGACGCGGGCGATGCCGAGGAACGCCGCCGTGCACGTCGCAATGGCGCGGCCGACCGACAGCTCATCTCGGTCACCGATGACAGCAAGGGTGCTGGCAAGCACGCCAAGAAATAAAAAGAAGAGGTAACTATGGCAGAAAACAAAGACGAACAGCTCACCGACGAGGAGCTGGCACAGCTCCAGCTGGCAGAGGAGAACGAGAACGCCGTCGATCGACTGGTCCAGGAGCTCGGCTGCCCCACGCGCCGCATCCGCCAGTTTGCCGCCCGCGTGCTGCACCTGCTTGCCGAGCGCGATCCGCAGCGCGTCGAGCCCTGCGTACCCGCGCTGATCGAGGCGCTCGACCGCCCCGAGGCGCAGACCCGCTGGGAGGCCCTCGATGCCCTGACGGCGCTCGCCACCACCTGCCCCGAGCAGCTGGGCGATGCCTTTGAGGGCGCCGAGACCGCACTGTTCGACGAGATCTCCTCCACGCTGCGCTATGCCGCCTTCCGCCTGCTGTGCGTGTGGGGTGCCACGGGCGTCGAGCGTTCGCGCGAGGCTTGGCCCATCCTGGACGAGGCCATCCAGTGCTACCACGGCGACCTTGAGTATCGCGACATGCTCGGTTGCCTGTACGAGTTTTGCCAGGGCGAGATTGACGCCGAGGTTGCCGAGAAGCTTGCGCTGCGCCTTAAGTTCGATGCCGAGAACGGTAAGGGCAGCTATCTCAAGGCCCGTTCGAGCGAGATTTGCGAAATGCTTGTTAAACGTTTTGGCCTGGATCTCTCCAAAAAGAAGAAGCGTGCTAGCGTTAAAAAATCTGACGACGCCGAAGACGAGGAGTAACAGATTATGGCGCACGATGTAGTCCTGATTCCCGGTGACGGTATCGGTCCCGAGATTACGCAGGCCATGCGCCGCGTGGTCGAGGCCACCGGTGTCCAGATCAACTGGAACGTCCAGGAGGCCGGTGCCGGCGTCATGGACGAGTTTGGCACGCCGCTGCCCCAGCACGTCCTCGATGCGGTCGCCGAGACCAAGGTTGCCATCAAGGGCCCCATTACCACGCCGGTTGGCACGGGTTTCCGCAGCGTCAACGTGGCCCTGCGCAAGCATTTCGACCTGTACGCCTGCGTGCGCCCCTGTCTGTCGCAGCCGGGTGACGGCTCGCGTTTCCGCGATGTCGACCTGGTCATCGTGCGCGAGAACACCGAGGACCTCTACGCCGGCATCGAGTTCGATGAGGGCGCTGCCGAGGTCGAGGAGCTCTCGCAGCTCGTCGAGCGTTCGGGCCAAAAGACCTTCGCCGCCGATTCCGCGATCTCGATCAAGCCGATCTCCATCGCCAAGAGTCGCCGCATTGTGGAGTATGCCTTTGAGTATGCCCGCCGCTGCGGCCGCAAAAAGGTGACGGCCGTGCACAAGGCCAACATCATGAAGGCGACTGACGGCCTGTTCCTGCGCGTTGCGCGCGAGGTGGCCGCTAACTATCCCGATATCGAGTTCAACGACAAGATCGTCGACGCCACCTGCATGGGCCTGGTCCAGAACCCCAATGACTTCGATGTCCTGGTGCTGCCCAACCTGTACGGCGACATCGTGAGTGACCTGTGCGCCGGCCTGGTGGGCGGTCTGGGCATGGCCCCCGGCTCCAACATCGGTGCCGACTGCGCAATCTTTGAGGCTACGCACGGCTCCGCGCCCGATATCGCCGGCCAGGATATCGCCAACCCCACGGCCGAGATCCTCTCTGCTGCGATGATGCTTGATCACCTGGGCGAGAACGATGCGGCCAATCGTATCCGTGCTGCCGTATCTGCCACGCTCGACGAGGGCGAGCAGGTTACCGGTGACGTGCGTCGTGCCCAGACCGGCTCCGTTGAGGGCGCTGTGGGCACGCAGACCTTTGCCGATGCCGTTATCGCGCACCTGGCCTAAGACATGCACGCTGCAAACGCCTAAATAGTACTTAAGTGTTTGCGTATAACCTAAGAATCAATACGCCCGGCGCTCCGTCGGGCGTATTCTATTGAGGACTATGTTTCCTAACAAGGAGTAACTGATATGGGTCTGATTCAAAAGAAGGACGAGAAGGACGAGATCGACGGCATCCAGATCATCGAGCGCGGCGAAGGCCCCGACGGTGATGAGGACGAGAAGATCGACCTGGTCGCCGGTACGTCTGCCGAACATATTGCCGCCGGCACGACCGCCGAGGAGGAGGACGCTCGCCTGGAGGCAAAGATCGCCGCGGACGCCGCCGACGAGAACCTCATGCCCGAGGAGCAGGATGAGGACGAAACTGACGCCGACGCGGACGACCATGCATCCAAGCACAAGAAGACGATGATTGCCGCCTTTGTGGTCGCTGTCGTGATCGCTGCTGTGGTCGGCTTTTTTATCGGCAACGGCGGCTTTGGCGGCAAGGGCGTCGGCTCGGCGATCCTCACCGAGGACCAGCTCGATTCGACCGTGGCAAGCTATAGTTATAACGGCAAGAAGAGCGACATCACCGCGCGCGAGGCCATCGAGAGCCAGTACAGCCTCGATACCGTCAAGGATAGCGATGGCAACTACACCGCTCCTTCTGCCGATGTCATCCTGTCCTACGTGCGCAACAAGATTCTGCTCGATGCTGCCGAGGACGAGGGCATTACCGTCTCTTCTAAGGAGATGAAGAAGTACGCCGAGGATTCCATCGGCACCTCCGACTACAAGACCATGGCAAAACAGTACGGCGTGTCCGAGGATCAGGCCAAGCAGATCGTCCGTCAGTCCGCAACGCTGCAGAAGCTCTACAAGGAGAAGGTGGGCGATGGCTCCGCAAGCATGCCGACTGCTCCGACTGAGCCTGCTGACGGCAACGAGGAGACCGCGAGCAAGGATTACGCCGACTACATCATCAACCTTGCCGGTGACGAGTGGGATAGCTCGAAGGGAACCTGGAAGGACGAGAACAGCACCTACGCTAAGGCCTTCGCCGACGATGCCTTTACCGCCGATAGTGCCACCTACAAGCAGGCCATGACCGCCTATTACACCGCCTACCAGCAGTACTCCTCGCAGGCTTCGAGCGCCAGCTCCAAGTGGACCGAGTACGCTAACGGCCTGTACGCCAAGGCCAACATCAGCATCTACGGCCTGTTCGCGTAAGATCTGCCTGAGCTTTCGAGCGCGAAGCCGATATATTTGATTGAGCCCGCTAGAACGAACACCGTTCTAGCGGGCTTTTTGCGTTGAGGGCGTGATTGACGGCTTAATTATGGCTATTCATCTTTAAGTCCAAAGAGGTTATCGGCTTCATCGTCAGGCATATATTCCAGCACATCGCCCGGTTGGCAGTCGAGTGCCCGGCATATCGCGTCAAGAGTTGAAAAGCGCACGGCAGAAACCTTGCCCGTCTTGATACGCGACATATTGACCTGGGAGATACCCACGCGTTCCGCAAGCTCTTTGGATGAGATCTTGCGTTCGGCAAGCATGCGGTCGAGCCGCAGAATAATCATGGATTCCCCCTAGAGCAACTCGTCATCTTGTATTTGCAGGATACACCCGTACTGGAAGACGCTGGCAATCAGGCTAATAATCAGGCCTGCAAAGAGCATAGAGAGGTCGAGATGCTGGCCGCCAAGCGCATCCGTAAAGTTGCCGCCACATCCTGAGAGTATCAGCCCCGTGACTATGGCACCAAGAAGCTTCACAGCAACGCCGCCAATAAGGAACAAATGTCCTACTTGACGTAGTATGCGGATGCATTCGAGGTCAAAGGGCCTGCCTGCCTTTTCAATGGTGGAGAAAAACCTGTATGCGCTTAGCACAATGGCAAGCGCAAGGCATGTCATCATGGCGCTCCCTATGGCAGTATGACCGTCGTGCGCGACAAGCATAAGAGGGGTCTGTTCATTGGCGCCGACGAGAGCGAGAGATGGCCCTTCGCCGGCATTAAGCTCTACGGATTGGAGGCAGAACCCTTGGGAGAGGCTAGGCAATATGAGTAGAAGCTCGATTGCAATGACTGCGAGGAGTCCCAGAGCGAGCGCTACGGCGGTGCAGATTGTGGCCCATTTGCAGATGTGAGCGAGCTTCCTCAGATCGGCTATTGCCTGTTCGCGGTTGATGGGTTCATTCGATTTGGATACGTTCCAGCGGATCATAGCTCCTCCAACCAATGTCTAGGATGATATTTAAATCTTATAACATACTTAATGATAAACGATAAACAATTACAGATTAGAGTAAGTTATGTTTGTAAGACGAATAGCGAGAGCTTATGGCATATTTAGGGAGTGAGAGTTTGGCACGTGGGGGATGGACGAGTATCGAAATTTCCCGCAACCACGCAAGTGCTTCATCGGGTCTCCCTAATTCATATGGAAAAGGAGCTGCAAACGATTGGAAATAACCGCTGAGCGGTCGAAAACTACCGTTCACCGATAATTTCTAAACTGGTTCTAACTGGTATTAAGTCAAAAAGACCAATTCACAAATCTTCACAATGACCTGCATTTTTTCTACATGCCTTTTTTGGCCACCCTGCGTTGTTTAGACACAGAAAAGGTTCCGATCTTTCGTCAAAGTATTTCGAAACGGTTTCAAAACCGCAGGTAGAAGTGTTAACGAGCGGTAAACGGTCGATTTATCGCCGTGAGCGGTGCAAAAACGTTTTATTGCGTGAATCAGCGAAAGCGACCTCTTCTGTGATGATATAGTAACAACAACACGTCACGTGGTTACTACCAGTTGAGAGACCACTGGTCTTCAAAGAACGCTTTCCAAGAAGCTTTAAGGGCGTCCGCCCGCTGGCTTCCGAAAACATCGGACTCAGATCGTACACACCTTCGGAAGGGAAATTTGAATGGTTGGCTTTATTCTTACCGGTCATGGACAGTTCGCACCCGGCCTCGCAAGCGCTATCGCTATGGTCGCCGGTGATCAGCCCGCTTTTACCGTCGTTCCTTTCGAGGGCGACCAGGCTGCTTCCTACGGTGAGGATCTCCGCGCCGCTATCACCGCCATGCGCGAGGAGTGCGATGGCGTGCTCGTCTTTACCGACCTGCTTGGTGGTACCCCGTTCAACCAGGCAATGATGATTGCCCAGGATGTCGACAACGTCGAGATTCTGACTGGCACGAACCTTCCCATGGTTATTGAGCTTCTGTTCCTCCGCGGCAACGCTACGCTCGCCGAGCTTGGCGAGCAGGCCGTGACCGTTGGCCAGACGGGCATCACCGCCCAGACGGTTGCCTCCGTCGCTGGTGCCGAGGAAGAGGATATCTTCGGTGACGAGGACGGCATCTAATGGCCGATTTCGGAGCCAGCGTCCTGAGCTCCTCGGTCGCTCTTTTAGGCCTGCTTGTCGTCATGGGCTTGATTTACACCATCTGGTCGCAAATCAACATGAAGAAGAAGCAGAAGTACTTCAAGGAGCTGCACACCGAGCTCAAGCCGGGTCAGGAGGTTCTTTTCGCCGGCGGTATCTACGGAACCGTCAAGGGCATCGAAGGCGAAAAGGTCCAGATCAAAGTCCGATCCGGTGCCGTCGTAGATGTTTCGCGTTACGCGATTCAGGAGATCGAGTAACTGTCGTCAGCAAATAACGAAAGGAAGCTGATCAACATGGCAGAACCCAACATTCTTCTTACCCGCATCGATAACCGACTGGTCCATGGTCAGGTTGCCACCCAGTGGAACTCCACCCTGGGCTCCAACCTTATCCTCGTCGCCAACGACGATGTGTCGACCAACACCATGCGCCAGAACCTCATGAAGATGGCCGCTCCCGCCGGCGTCGCTACGCGTTTCTTCTCCCTGCAGAAGACCATCGACGTCATTGGCAAGGCGAGCCCGCGCCAGAAGATCTTCATCGTGGCCGAAACACCGGAAGACGTGCTTACGCTCGTCAAGGGCGGTGTGCCTATAAAGAAGGTAAACATCGGCAACATGCACATGTCGGAAGGAAAGCGCCAAGTCGCCACCTCCGTCGCAGTTAACGACGAGGATGTCGCTGCGTTTAAAGAGCTGCAGGAATTGGGGGTGGAGTTGGAGATCAGGCGCGTTCCGAGCACGCCTGTTGAGGACACGAGCAAGCTCTTCTCGTAATCCTCGTGATCCACGTTGTCAGGATTGAAACCCTGACGTTCTGTACGTGATATCCAAAGTGCGTACATACATTTTGAAAGGAGGAGCAAGATGGAATACTCGATCATCCAGGTCGCTCTGGTCTTCATCGTCACGTTCGTCGCGGCAATCGACCAGTTCAACTTCCTCGAGTCTCTCTATCAGCCCATCGTCACCGGCGCCGTCATCGGTCTTATCCTTGGCGACCTCAACACCGGTCTTCTCGTGGGTGGTACCTATCAGCTCATGACGATCGGCAACATGCCGATCGGAGGCGCTCAGCCGCCTAACGCCGTCATCGGCGGCATCATGGCAGCCATTCTCGCTATCGCTACGGGCCTCGAGCCCAACGCGGCAGTCGGCCTTGCCATTCCGTTCGCTCTGCTTGGTCAGCTCGGCGTTACCCTGGTTTTCACGCTTATGTCGCCGCTCATGTCCTCCGCGGACAACATGGCTCATAACGCTGACACCAAGGGCATCGAGCGTCTGAACTACTTCGCCATGGCTCTGCTCGGCCTGATCTTCGCTGTCGTCGTCACCCTGTTCTTCATCGCTGGCGCTACCATCGGTCAGACCATCGCTTCCGCCATCCCGACTTGGCTGCAGACCGGTCTGTCCGCTGCAGGCGGCATGATGCGCTTCGTCGGCTTCGCCGTCCTGCTCAAGGTTATGATGAACCGCGATATGTGGGGCTTCTTCCTCATGGGCTTTGGCCTCGCGCTCATCACCGTTGCCAACGATTCGCTGGCAACCCCTGCCCTGCTCATCCTCGCTCTCATCGGCTTCGGCATCGCTTTCTGGGACTTCCAGCAGCAGACCGAGCTGAAGGGTGCAGCTGTTTCTGACGGAGGTGACTTCGAAGATGGCATCTAATGAGTATGTGATCCCGGAGCACTACGAGGATCTCACTCCTGCTCCGCAGCTCGACCAGAAGACCCTCAACAAGATGGCTTGGCGCTCCTGCTTCCTGCAGGCCTCGTTCAACTACGAGCGTATGCAGGCCGCTGGCTGGCTCTACTCCATCATCCCCGGTCTGGAGAAGATCCACACCAACAAGAACGACCTCGCGGCTTCCATGAGCCACAACCTGGAGTTCTTCAATACTCACCCGTTCCTCGTCACCTTTGTTATGGGCATCGTGCTTTCGCTCGAGCAGAACAAGGTTGACATCCCCACGATCCGCGCCGTCCGCGTCGCCGCAATGGGCCCGCTCGGTGGTATCGGTGACGCCCTGTTCTGGCTGACGCTCGTGCCTATCACGGCCGGCATCACCTCCAACATGGCCATCAACGGCAACGCCGCTGCGCCGATCATCTTCCTGGTGATCTTCAACGTCGTCCAGTTTGCTCTGCGCTTCTGGCTCATGAACTGGTCCTACAAGCTTGGCACCAGCGCTATTGACGCTCTGACCGCCAACATGCAGGCCTTCACGCGTGCCGCTTCCATCATGGGCGTCTTCGTCGTCGGTTGCCTGGTCGTCACCATGGGTGGCACCCAGATCAACCTCCAGATCCCTAACGGCACCACCCGTGGCCTCTCCGCTACTACCGTGATCGTCTCCGAGAAGGAGGCCGAGAACTTCACCGGTATGGAGGGCATCGATACCGAGACCGCTGAGGCCGGTACCATCGCCATGACCGATGAGGACGGCAACGCCCTCACCGCTTCCGATGCCGACGGCAACGCTGTCGAGTGCGGCGTCACCGATCTGGGCAACGGCATGGAGTCCGTTACCTACGGCACCGTCACCGAGGATCCGGTCAACTTCTCTGTTGCCGACACCCTCAACACCATCGTCCCGAAGCTCGTCCCGCTTATGCTTACGCTGCTGCTTTACTACATGTTCGCTAAGCACAGCTGGACCCCGACCAAGGGCATCCTGCTGCTCTTCGTCCTGGGCATCCTGGGCGCTGGCCCGCTTGGTCTCTGGCCGAGCATCTGGTAAGGCTCTAGCTTGAGGGGTGTGTCCCTACGCGGCTCACACCCCGACCCCTTAAGCCATGTGTATGTTATAAGCCGCGTGCTCGAAAGAGCGCGCGGCTTTCGTTTTTCTTGATGATTCGGGTGTGGCAGACCGATAATGCTTAACGCCCTAGGTAGTTAGCCGAATTCGAGCAAAAGGGAGGATAGGATGGCGATCGGAGCGCGTAAGCAACCGCTGTACGATCAGCTGGTCGATATTCTGACCGAAAAGATTGACCATGAATATCGCGCCGGTGACATGATTCCTTCCGAGCGCGAGCTTTCGGAGCGCTATGGTCTCTCGCGCACTACGGTACGTCTGGCTCTGCAAGAACTGGAGCGTTTAGGACTGGTGGTTCGGCAGCACGGTCGCGGTACCTTTGTGACCGACCGTTCGGCAAAGGCAACCAATCTTATGCAGTCCTACAGCTTTACCGAGCAGATGCGCGCGATGGGTCGCGACCCCGAGACCACGATTCTCGAGTTTTGCGAGATGGAGGCCGATAAGAATCTGGCCGAGCATATGGGATTGCGTATCGGTGATCGCATTTTTAAGCTCAAGCGCCTTCGTTCTGCCGATAACATGCCCATGATGGTCGAACGCAGCTATCTACCGGTTCGTCAATTTCTTTCCCTAAAGCGACCGCTGCTGGAGCGTAAGCCGCTTTACGATGTGATTGAGCAAGATTTTCAGCAAAAGATACGCGTGGCCGAAGAGGAATTCTATGCGAGCATAGCCCGTCCCACCGATGCCCACCTTTTGGGAATTGTCGAGGGCTCCCCTGTGCTCGATTTGGTCAGAACCACGTATAACGAGTCAAACGAGGTTGTGGAGTATACGCTCTCGGTTGCTCGTGCCGATCAGTTTAAATACAAGGTTTACCACCAGCGTAGCGACTAGTATTCGCATCTTTTCCATATGATGATTCTTTGCATTTAACTGGTTACTACCAGATAACCAACCGAAGTGTATAATTGCACGTCAGAGGATTACTTCTAGAGAGAGGTATTAGAAATGTTCGAGAAGAGTGTCGAGGAGCTCACCGAGCTCGGCGCCCAGATCACCACGGCCGAGATTGCTCAGCAGCCCGAGCTTTGGCGTGATACGCTCAACATCTATCGCGAGAACAAGGAGGCCATCGAGGCCTTTCTGGCCGAGGCTCGCGCTATGGGCGAGGGTCGTCTGTCCGTTGTCTTCACCGGTGCCGGTACGTCCGACTATGTTGGCGATACCTGCGCCCCGTACCTGCGTCACGCTGGCAACACTGATCTCTACGACTTTAAGCCCATCGCCACGACCGACATCGTGAGCGCACCGCGCGACTTCCTGCGCGCCGAGGATCCCACGCTCGTGGTTTCCTTTGCCCGCTCCGGCAACAGCCCCGAGAGCCTTGCTGCCGTCGCCGTTGCCAAGGAGCTCGTCCACAACGTCAAGTTCCTCAACATCACCTGCGCTCCCGAGGGCAAGCTCGCCGTCGAGTCCGCTGATGACCCCAATGCGCTGACGCTGCTCATCCCGCGCGCCAACGACAAGGGCTTCGCCATGACCGGTTCTTACACCTGCATGACCCTGCTCTCTACTCTTATTTTCGACACCGCCTCTGACGAGCAGAAGGCCGAGTGGGTCGAGACCATCGCCAAGATGGGTGAGGAGGTCATCGCTCGTGAGCCCGAGGTCGCCGATTACCTGGCTGGCGACTTCAACCGCGTGACCTACTTGGGTTCCGGCTCCTTCGGTGGCCTTGCCCAGGAGAGCCAGCTCAAGATCCTCGAGCTCGCTCACGGTCTGGTCGCTACTTCCTACGACACCTCTATGGGTTATCGTCACGGACCCAAGTCCTTCGTCGACGACAAGACCCTCGTGTTCGTGTTCGTCAACAACGATGCCTACACCCGTCAGTACGATATCGACATCCTCAACGAGATCGGTGGCGACGAGATCGCTCAGCACACCGTTGCCGTTCAGCAGGATGGCGCAACCGTCTACGAGGGCGAGTCCTTCACCTTTAAGGGCCATGAGGCACTCCCCGAGGGCTACCTTGCCCTGCCGTTCGTGATGTTTGCCCAGGCCATCAGCCTGCTCAACTCCGTGCGCGTGGGCAACACGCCCGATACGCCGAGCCCCACCGGCACGGTCAACCGCGTGGTTAAGGGCGTAACGATTCACCCCTTCACCGCTTAATCGCGTCCCCCCTGTAAGGGCGCCCGTCCGCTCATAACGGCGGGCGGGCGCTTTTTGTTTTCACTTGGACCGGGTATAAGCATCACCACAGTCAACTGCTTTAGAAGCAAGGAGTGCATATGAGCACGTACGCAATTAAGGCTGACAAGTTCTTCTTGCCGGCAGGTCCGCAGCTGGGCGGCTATCTTATGGTCGAGGATGGCGTCTTTGGCGCCTGGCAGGCCGACGAGCCCTCTTGCGAGATCAAGGACTACACGGGATCGTGGATCGCACCGGGTATGGTCGATACCCACATCCATGGCTTCTACAACCACTCAACTACCGATAACGACCCCGAGGGTATCGATATCAGCTCGACTGAGCTCGCCCGTCGCGGTACCACCAGCTGGCTACCCACGACGTTCACCGATGACGTCGAGCAGATCAAGGACGCCTGCGCCGCCATCGCTCAGGCGGACGAGGGTCGCGGCCCCGACTTCTGCGGTGCTCGCATTCAGGGCATCTACCTGGAGGGCCCCTTCTTTACCATGAAGCACGTGGGCGCGCAGAACCCCGCTTATCTTATCGATCCCTCCGAGGAGGTCTTTGATCAGTGGCAGGAGGCTGCGGGCGGTCGCATCGTTAAGAGCGCCATGGCGGCCGAGCGCGACGGTGCCGCTGCTTATGCGGCTGCTCTGAACGCCAAGGGTGTGGTGACCAGCATCGGTCACTCCGACGCCACCTACGATGAGTGCATCGCCGCCATCAACGCCGGTGCCAGCTGCTTTACGCATACCTATAACGGCCAGCGCGGGCTGCATCACCGTGAGCCCGGTGTCGTGGGTGCTGCTATGTCCACGTCCGAGACCTACGCCGAGATCATCTGTGACGGCAAGCACGTAAACCCTGCCGCCATCAAGGCGCTGCTGCAGGCCAAGGGCTGGCAGCACACGGTACTCATCACCGACTGCCTGGGCTGCGGCGGCATGCCCGAGGGCAGCTACACCAGCGGCGGCATGGACGTCATCATGAAGGACAACCTGTGCTGGCTCGCCGATGGCAAGAGCATTGCCGGTTCGGTGCTCACGCTTGCCCAGGGCGTCAAGAACATCGTCGACTGGGGCATCGCCAGCGCCGATATCGCCATTCGCATGGCAACCGAGGTGCCGGCACGCTCCGCGCACATCGAGGATAAGTGCGGCAGCATCATGCCGGGTCGCGACGCCGACTTTGTCGTGTTCGACCATGAGCTCACCCTCGTCGAGACGTATGTTGGCGGCCAGAGCGTCGGCAACGCCTTTACCGAGTAACGAAAGAAAAATACGGCGGGCCCGAATCTGCTCGGACCCGCCGTACGGGTTAAACGCTCAAAAGCACCTTTACAGTTACAGCTTGCTAGCGATTTTCTTTGCCGTACGCTTAACGCCGGCCACCAGGCCTCCTGCAGGATGCTCCTTCTCGTATGCTAGGCGCTTCTCGCGCTTGGCGTACTCTTCGACGATGATGTCTCCATACTCGTCTTCGATCTTGTCGAAGAAGTCGACGGCACCCTTAATTTCCTCAGCGGTCGGGTGCCCCTTTTGGACACCGCCGGTGAGTTTGAACGGCCCCCACGTATCAAAGCCGGGGCAGCCGTAGACACCCATAAAGATGGCCTGCCTCATGCGGCAGATGCCATCGATATCCTTGCCGTACCACTTGTTTTTGCCACCGTAGGTCATAAGGCCAAACACCTTGTCCTGCGGCTGCAACACGTTAGTGAGCACGCGTGCCATGTCCTTGTCGATCTCGGAGTAATAGATGCCCGTGGCGACACCAATCAGATGGTATTCGTGCAGGTTGGGATACTCGTTTTTGCCGAGCGTTTTCACATCGAGGGTATCGATTTCGGGGTGCGCCTCGACGATGGCGTCCACGAGCTTTTTCGTATTGCCGTGGTGGCGTGAGGCATAAAGAATGATGGTTCGCATAAGAAGGCCTTTCAGCTGTAATTGCATCAATGTCTGTATGGTACCCCGTTACATGGCCGGGATACCGGACGCATCGATGAGCGTGCGGGTTTGTTCTATGGTTAGGATTGAAACGGGCGCTTGCGTGAAATAAAGCAGTTGTTCGAAAGGATGGGTAATGGAATACGCTCTCTCCAACGATTCGATTTCTATTAAGGTTTCCACGGCTGGTGGCTCGTTTACCTCGATTGAGGCCGGAGGTCGCGAGTACTTGTGGCAGGGTGATCCCACCGTGTGGTCCGGCCAGGCGCCGATTTGCTTCCCGATTTGCGGAGGCTTGCGCGACAACAGCGCCATGACGTTTGCCGGGCATCATGTAAAGCTCGCTCGCCACGGCTTTGCGCGCAAGCAGGAATGGAAGCTGCTGAGCCAAGGCGAGAACGAGTTGGCTATGTGCCTGGCTTCGGAGGATAACGCCGCGCTGCTGAGCGATTATCCGTATCCGTTTAGGCTCGTCGCCCGCTATACGCTCGAGGACGCCGCCGTGCGTGTCTCCTATGAGGTTACCAACGAGGGCACCGAGGACATGCCGTTCTTTATCGGTGGGCATCCCGGCTTTAGGTGCCCGCTCGATGAGGGCGAGGCCTATACGGACTACGAGTTGCGCTTTGAGAAAGAAGAGGCTGCAGAGCTTTGCACCGCTGTCCCTTCGACTGGCTTGATTGACGTGGACAAGCGCTCCAAGAACCCCATGGTGGGAAAGACGCTGCCCCTGTCGCACGAGCTCTTCGATTTTGCGGAGACCATCTTTGACGTGCTCGAGAGCCGCCAGGTCACGCTTTCCAAAAAGGGCGAGGACAAGGGCGTCCGCCTGAGCTTTGAGGGCTTCCCATATCTCATTGTGTGGAGCAAGCCCGAGGGTGATTTTGTGGCAGTTGAGCCTTGGGGCGGCCTTTCGACCTGCTCCGATGAGGACGACGTGCTTGAGCATAAGCGTGGCTGCCTTGTCGCCAAGCCCAAGGAGACCGTCGTTCGCTCGTTCACGATTGAGATTCTGTAATTCCGTTTTGTCGACTCGTATCGCGAGGCACAAGGAGCCTGCGAGATAAGGAGCTAAAAATGATCCTCACCGTTACGATGAACCCGTCCGTCGATACACGCTATCAGCTCGATGAGCTCATTATCGACGACGTTAACCGTGTGACGCCCGAAAAGACCGCCGGCGGCAAGGGTCTCAACGTGGCCCGTGTACTGGGTCAGCTGGGCGACGACGTTGTGGCAACCGGTCTACTCGGCGGCCACATGGGCGCCTACATGGCCGAGCTCATGGATGCCAACGGCATTAAGAATGATTTTGTACCCATCAAGGGCGAGACTCGCATTTGCCTTAACATCCTCCACGCCGGCAACCAGACCGAGCTACTCGAGAGCGGCCCGACGATTGCCCCCGAGGAGCTCGATGCCTTTACCGCCAAGTTCGCCGAGCTTGCGAGCAAGGCCGCTGTCGTTACCATCTCGGGTTCGCTGCCCCGTGGTGTCGAGGCAGGCTACTACGCCAAGATCACGGGTTTTGCCGAGAACGCCGGCGCCAAGGTGCTGCTCGATACCTCGGGTGCTTCGCTCGAGGCCGCCCTTAAGTCCGAAATTAAGCCCGAGCTGGTCAAGCCTAACCTGACCGAGATTAACGGCCTTCTGGGCACGAGCTTTACCACCGACGATGTGGACGAGCTCCGCGCCGCGCTCGCCTCTGATGCCCGCTTCTCCGATATCCCCTGGGTCGTCGTGTCCATGGGCGCTGCCGGCTCCGTGGGCTTCCATAATGGCCGTGCATTCCGCGCGAAGACCCCCGATATCCCCGCCGTTAACGCTACGGGCTCTGGCGATTCGACCATTGCCGGCTTCGCGCATGCGATTGCTGCCGGCGCGGATGACGAGACGGTGCTGCGTACCGCCAACACCTGCGGCAAGCTCAATGCCATGGATCCCATGACTGGCCACTTGGTTATGGATCGTTGGGACGAGGTTTACAACGGCGTTGTCGTGACCGAGCTGTAGGAGCTTGTGCGCCGCCCCCGGCATCGGTTGCTTGCTTGTGGTTAGAGTTGACGGCAAGTGCGGTAGCATTATGCCGGGGTGCGACGCCGATGCTGTCGTGTTCAATCCCGACCTTACCCTGGTCGAGACGTATGTGGGTGGCAACAGCGTCGGTAATGCATTTACCGAGTAGCTGCCAAATAAACGATCCGAGAGGGGATTTAGATGATTTACGGTGCATTGGGCGATATCGAGGAATACCGCGGAATGCTCAAGGGCCTCGACGTGCTGATCGACTGGCTCGAGGAGAACGACCCGGCACAGCTCGAGGTCGGCAGCCATCCGATTTTGGGTGAGAAGGTCTTTGCGAACGTCATGTCTCCCACGACGCGTCCCGAGGCTGAGGCTCACTATGAGACGCATCAGCGCTATCACGACCTGCAGATCGACGTCGAGGGTCGCGAGGCCTTCAAGGTCGCTACGGGCAGCCTGACGCTGGTCCAGGAGTTTGACGAGAAGGACGACTATGATCTGGTCGATTCCGACGCCTCGATCGCCGGCGATCTTGCCGACGACAAATTCGCGCTGTTCGTTGCCGGCGAGCCCCACATGCCCACGCTCGAGTTCCCGGGCGATGGCGCACAGCCGGTCAAGAAGATCTGCTTTAAGTTGCTTGCCGACGCCTACTGGGAGGAGTAGCGAGCTGCTCGGCTGAGCTGTTCGTCTGATGGCGTGATTCCCCTAGGGAAATCACGCTAGGACCCCGCCAAACGGGTTTTCCCTAGGGAAATCACGTTTGGCGGGGTTTTCTGTTTTGAATAGGGAAGCCTCATTTATTTGCGAAGAACATCGGCTAGCCGCAGGATTGAAATCATCGACCGATAAGTGAGTTCCACTTTTTCGCCCGCAAGCAGTCGTTTCGAGCCAATCTCATCTAGCCCCACAAGCCGAGAAAACAGCGGGCCGCTCATCGTGCCCTCGTCAATTGATTCCCTTATGGTCTTCAAAACGTCCGTATCATGAAGCGATGCCGAGCTGTAGGGGGCAACACGAGCGGAACTCTCAATTAACGACGAGACAAAAGGATGGAGATGCTTTGGACATAGTCCATCAAACACCACATCCCCATTGTCGTTCGAGCCGACCAGGCGCCAAGTATAATGATCGACCCAGTCATCCCCGTCGTATATGGCGTTCATGAGCAACTTCCCGTCTAGAGAGAGAAACCTATTTGGACATCGGGGCGCAAGACCGCAATCCATATCGGGCCTGCAGCAGCTCCAACCCAACGCACCACATAGGTTCCCTTTCGTACATGTGTATCAATCTGCCCCGAAATGCCGGTGAATGCAATTCCAGACCCGTTTGTCGGATAGCAATCGACGTATTTTTGTTTTCCGCTCACAACCTTGTATAGATATATCGTTCCAGCAAAAGAGAAGGGATCGTTCGCAATTTTGTCCGGAAGAACTTGCCACCTCAAAATCCCGCTACCAATATGGTCAAGCTTGACCGTTCCGCCGTCCCCCTCAAAAGTGGCAAGGGGATTTACCCAAGACTGAGAGTCGGCATCGCCCTCCTTAGCAGTTATCAGCAGACTGCCCGTATAAGACTGCTGAGGCTCACCTTCAGGACAGACAGCCTTGGCCCAAGAAGGGCCACTCGGGCAGAACAGTCCGAGCAGCATCAATACCAACAAAAGAAAACCCTTAGTTCTTTTCATCTATATCCCCAACGTCTCTCGACATTTGTATATCGTGACTATTTTAGATCTATATGGCCAATTCGAGCCCTCACCATGGCAATTGTTGCAGCTGGGTTTCTTTTCATTAAGATTTCACTTTGGTAAATCCCCGCCCCTAAGCATTAAACCCGAAGTCCACCGAGTGGGCCGCTGTTGACGTGGCGATGCTTGGATTGGCGCGCACGCACTCAAAATCGGCAACAAAAAAGCCGCCCGAAGGCGGCTATCTTG
Source organism: uncultured bacterium (assembly GCA_905215065.1). Classification (GTDB taxonomy): domain Bacteria; phylum Actinomycetota; class Coriobacteriia; order Coriobacteriales; family Coriobacteriaceae; genus Collinsella. The sequence continues at coordinate 111,541 of CAJMOF010000009.1, forward strand.
AGCAATGGAGCCAGCGACCGGGCTCGAACCGGTGACCCCCGCTTTACGAGAGCGGTGCTCTACCAACTGAGCTACGCTGGCGGCCATGTGATGACGCAACTGAGGCGCCAACGGCTGTCTATGATACGGGACATCGCACATCCGCGCAAGTGTTCTGACGGCTTTTCTCACTTTAAATGCACTAATATTAGAGGCGTGATGTCTGCAGTGCCCATTTGGTACTTGACCTGCTGTTGAGTTGGTGGCCGACGTCCCGCTCGTATGGGTCTCAAACAGAATGGGGCAGCCATGGCTCAACCCAAGATCCTTCTCACGCGTATCGATGACCGTTTCATTTACGGGCAAGACGTTGAGCTGTGGAACGAAGCCGTGGGTTCCAATCTTGTCTTAATCGTCAACGATGAGATCGCGGCGGATTCGCGCCAATGGGCACCCATGAGGGTGGCGGCGCCAGAAGGCGTTTGGACGCGGTTTTTCTCGGTGCAAAGGACTATCGACATCATTCATACCGCAACGCCGCGTCAATGGATCTTGATCATAGTGGCCTCACCCGCCGATGCGCTCGCGCTGGTTAAGGGTGGTGTGCCAATAACCAAGATCAGCATTGGCCATATGCAGGCAGGGGAGGGCAAGCGCTCTGCAACGCCTACCATTGCCGTAGACGATACGGACATCGCCGCCTTCAAAGAGTTGCAAAAGCTCGGCATAGAGCTAGAAATCCGCTATCTCCCCAGTTCCGCCCCCGACCCCATTGGCAATCTGTTCAACTGATCCCTTGGGGACGGAGGGAAACGGATCATTTTGCCCTTGCGAGGGACGCGCGCGATGCCGCCTGTCAAAAACTATGCCCATTTACTACGTTTGATTGGCTATCGTCGAGCATGTCGAATTTGAGATAAACAAAACCGCAGGTATACTGCTCACAAATGTAACAAAAACCGGTGCATGGTCGAGCATCCCGGGCTAAACGTAGTAAATGGGCATAGTTTTGATATGTCACTCATACAGTCACAGAAAAAACGAGCCTAAAAGATGAAAAAGCGCCCGCTGGCGGTGGTGCCGGCGGGCGCTGCTGTGCGATATGTCGCGTTGCGGGCTTAGTGCCTCATAAAGTGGTATTCGATCACATTGCTGTAGGGATGGCCCGGGCCCACAATGCCCTGCGGGAACAGAGGCTGGTGCGGCGTGTCGGGGTACATCTCGGCCTCGAGGGCAAAGCCGGCGCCCCAGCCATAGTTGGCATCGTCCTTGGCGTGCTCGTCGCCCAGCCAGTTGCCGGTGTAGAGCTGCACGCCCGGGGCAGTGGTGTAGTAGTCCATCTCACGACCGGTCCACATCTCCTCGACGTGCATCGCGCGGCGCAGGTTGCGGCCGTACTGATAGCCATCGATGCACAGGCAGTGATCGTAGCCACGGGCCTGCTTGATCTGCGGGTCGTCGGCCTCCATGCCGGGTGCGACGGGGCGAAGCTCGCGAAAGTCAAACGGTGTTCCCTCGACCGGAGCAATCTCGCCGGTGGGGATGTTCTGCTCGTTAATGGGCAGGTAGTGGGCGGCGTTGGCGACAAAGAAATGTTCGCAGTCCATGCCGGCGTTATGGCCTGCAAGGTTAAAGTACGTGTGGTTGGTCATGGACACGTAGGTGGCGCGGTCGCTCTCGCAGCCATAATCGATGCGGAAGACGCCGGTGCGCGTAACGGTAAACACGGCCGTAAAGGTTCGGTTGCCGGGCAGGCCCAGCTCGCCATCCTTAAGCGAGGTGGTCATGCGCACGGCGTTATGGACCTCGTCGAGCTCAACATCCCACACACGTTTGTGCAGGCCGTGCTCAAGGTCGCTGTGCAGGTTGTTGGCGCCCTCGTTGGCGGGCATATGCCAGTCCGTGCCGTCGATGGCGATCGTGGCGCCCGCGGTGCGGTTTGCCACGGGGCCGATGGTCGCGCCAAAGCAGGCGGGGTTGTCAAAGTAATCCTCGAGCTTATCGAAGCCCAGCACCACATCGCGCACGTTGCCGGGAATGTCGGGCACATCGATACCCAGCACGGTGGCGCCATAGTCCATAATGCGAACGTAGATCTCGGGCCCGTTGAGGGTGTAACGATGAACGGGGGTACCGCACGGCGCGGTGCCGAAAAGCTCGGAAGTGATCATTTGGTTCCTAACATCGAGATATTTCGGACAAACTGTAGCGCGAACAGGCGAGATTATCACTACACCCCACTAAAGCTGGGGGTATTTTTCTCAAAAAAGTGATGATTGGAGCTGTGCGGGCGTTCATTTTTGACGCGTACGAGTCTGATACAATTTGTTCGTTACTGTTTGAATGATATGCGCGCAAAGAACGGCGAGGATTCATCGTGATTAAGGCAGAGCGACAGGATAAGGTTCGTCAGCTGCTCGAGGAGCAGGGTACGGTCTCGGTCAAAGAGATTTCGGATGCGTTGGGCGTTTCGGACATGACGATTCGCCGCGACCTCGAAGAACTTGCGAGCCTAGGCGAGATCGAGCGCGTGCACGGCGGAGCCCGCAGTGCACAGGGCCGTCCGCACGCTATGTTGCGCCATGAGTATTCGCACAGCGAAAAGCGCACTAAGCATGCCGAGGAAAAGCTGCAGATTGCGCGCCGTGCTGTGGAGCTTATCGAGGAGGGCTCGACCATCTTTTTGGGCACGGGCACCACGGTTGAGCAGATGGCCTCGATGCTGCCGACGTTTCGCCTGCGCATTGTGACCAATTCGCTTTCGGTGTTTAACCTGCTCGAGGCGCGCGAAGACTGCGAGCTGTGCCTCGTGGGCGGTATGTACCGTCGCCGCACCGCCGCTTTTGTGGGACCAACGGCCGAGGATACCCTGTGCGCGCTGGGCATCGATGCGGCGTTTATCGGCGCCAACGGCATCTTGGACGGTGACGTGTCTACGTCCAACATGGACGAGGGCCGTATCCAGCAGCTCGCTTTTAGCAAGGCAGACTCGCGCTATCTGATCGCCGACTCCAGCAAGATCGGCAAACGCGACTTCTACACCTTCTGCCGCCTGGACAGCTTGGACGCCGTGGTGTGCGAGCCGGATATTGCCGACGAGGACCGCGCCGCCATCGAGGAGCACACGCAGGTCATTTGCTAGCGAGTGCCGCCGTGCTAGACCAGGCGGGCGTAGTCCTGTGACTGGTGAAAGACGTGGGCGATATAGATTGTTTCGTGCTCAAACTTGTATAGACACACGTAGTTGTTGACGGGAAACGATCGGTAATTACGTGCCGCCAGCTCTTGCATGTGCGAGAGGGGACGTAAAAGCGGCTGCTCGCGAAGCAGGTCAAGCTGATATTCAAACTCAGCGACAAAATTGCCCGCTGCGCGCGGATTCTTGAGGATTTGGGCAAGGTATCCGACGATACTCTCGTACTCATATCGCGCGCTTTTGAGTATTACGACGTTATAGGTCATATTTGTCTCGTATCGCGGTCGCGAAGGAGTCGTAGTCGCTATAGTCGCCTTGCGATATCTCGTCTTCTGCCAGCATCATACGAGACAGAAGCTTGGCTTTGGCGATTTCGTCTTGCATGAGGCGATACTGGTCGCTGCTGATGCAGTGCATGGCCTCGTAGCCGTTCTTGGTTACGGTGACGTCGCGCTCGGACTCAACAAGCGCGGTGAATGTGGCAGTGTCCTTCATGTCTCGGACGGGCACACAGATGGGCATAAGTATCTCCTTCGCATTGGGACATAATTGTACCACGCCGTATCGAATAGTCGGCATCGTTGAATTGTCTTGATCTGTAACAGATAGACGCCCAAAACCGGGTTTAGTGTTACAGATCGAGACGGCTCGGCATAGCATCCGTTATGCGTAAAGCTCGGTATTACTGTATGTCTCAACCATTGCAATGGTCGGTATTTTTGTAGCTATAAGCTCATTTAAAGCTCGGTATTTTTGTATTATTAGATATATCTGAAGGTCGGTATTTTTGTAAATTAGCACGTAAATTATGCTGAGGTGAGATTATGTTTAAACGGAAGGCATATGATCGTCTGCAGGAGTGGAAAGAACGCTCGCAAGGGCGCACTGCGGTGCTTATTGAGGGTGCAAGACGCGTTGGCAAGACGACGCTCGTCAAGTGCTTCGCGCAGAATGAATACAAGGATTATCTGTACATTGACTTTTCGGCTGCTAGCAAAGCCACGCTCGATATATTTCTGAACCATCGTGAAGATGTCGATCTTTTTTTACGCATGCTTCAGCTGCAGTATGGTAAGGCCCTCGAACCGAGAGAGTCGCTGGTCATTTTTGATGAAGTGCAGCGGTTTCCCATCGCGCGCGAATACATAAAGCATCTTGTAGAAGACGGCAGATTTGATTACATCGAGACAGGCTCTCTTGTCTCCATCAAAAAGAATGTCGATAGCATTGTCATACCGTCAGAGGAAGAAAGAATCCCTCTCGAGCCCCTCGATTTTGAGGAGTATCTTTGGGCGACCGGAAAAGATCTTTATGCAGAAGAGATCCGTAAAGCGCGCGAATCTCGGACCGCGCTTCCGGACGGCGTTCATGCGACGTGCATGAGATTATTTGATGAGTATATGCTTGTCGGTGGTATGCCTCAGTCGGTCGACTCCTTTGTGGCAGAGAATGATTTTAGAGGATGCGACAGGGTTAAACGGCAGATTATCGCACTGTACAGGGAGGACATTGCCAAGTTTGGAGGTTCGGACGCTAGACGTGCGCGGGCGGTTTATGACGATATTCCGGGTCAATTATCTGCGGCAAATAAACGGTTCAAATTTGACAGCTTGGAGAAGGGGTCCCGTTTTGAGACATATGAGTCGGCGTTAATCTGGCTTGAGGATGCGCGACTGATTAACCGTTGCTATTTATGCAGTGATCCGAGCGTGGGTTACCGCCTGCACGAGGACGTGTCCTCGCTTAAATGCTATATGGCGGACACGGGATTGCTCGTGAGCTTGGCGTTTGATGATGGTCCGGACCTTATGGATGTTCATAGAGACATTCAATTTGGAAGAATTTCAATTAATAAAGGAATGCTAATCGAGAACATCGTGGCGCAGCAGCTTAAGAGTCTGGGGCATTCGCTTTTTTATTACAGCTGGCAGGAGCCTTCCAAAACAGAGGGGAGTCGGCCCAGAACGCGTGAAATTGATTTTCTTGTTTCGCGCGGCTTTGAAGACGCGGCTGGAAAACCGCGGGTCACTCCTGTTGAAGTTAAATCTTCCAAATCGTATTCAACAATCTCGCTTGACGATTTCGGCAGACGATTCGAACGACGAGTCGGAGAAGAGATAGTTCTTCACCCAAAACAGCTCAGGGCTGAAGGGCATAGGATATATCTACCTCTGTATATGACGATCTTTATCTGATCGGTGGAATGCGGCCAAAAAGGGGGCATGCGGCTGAGATTGTCAGCCCGGTCTATTTTATTTGTCTCGATCTGTAACAGCTAGGGGCGAAAACACAAGCTAGTTGTTACAGATTTAGATTGAAGGGATTGGCTCGCACGTTTATCTAAATCTGTAACAACTAGACGTCCAAAACCGGGTTAAGTGTTACAGATTTAGATATTTCGGCCCGGCCTCCACGTTTGTCTCAATCTGTAACAGGTGGGACCGAAAAACTCGGCTAGATGTTACAGATTGAGACAAACGGACCCCGACCCGCTCAAAAACAAAAAGGCCGGGGGCGGCGCGCCGTGTGACGTGCCGCCCCCGGCTGAGAAATGGGGACAAGTTATGTGAGCAGGGCAATTACGCCAACTGCAAGCCACTAGTCCAGACGACGGGTCTGCGCCACGTGCTTGTACCAGTAGGCGCTTGCCTTGGGCGTGCGCTTCTGGGTTTCAAAGTCTACGTAGAAGAAGCCGTAGCGCTTGTTGTAGCCGTTGGTCCAGGAGAACTGGTCCTGCAGGCTCCACAGGAAGTAGCCGCCCACGTTGACGCCCACCTCCATGGCCTTAAGCAGCCAGCGCAGGTGCTGCTCGATGTAGTCGATGCGCGGCTGGTCGTCCACAAAGCCGTCCTTGTAGGGGTCCTTGTAGCCCATACCGTTTTCGGTAATGAAAATCTGCTTGTAGTTGGGGTAGCGCTGTTTAATGTAGACGAGCAGATCGAACAGACCCTCGGGATAGATGATCCAGTCCCAGTCGGTGGTGGGGATGCCGGGCTTGTTCACATGCTCGCCAATGCCCTTGACGCGCCAGCGGCCGGTACCCTTCTCGCCCGTGCCGTTGTGGTGCAGGTCGTTCTCGCCGTCGTAGGCCTTGAGGAAACGGCACTGGTAGTTGTTGACACCCAGGTAGTCGTTGTAGAGCGCGGCCTCGCGCATAATCTCGAGGTCCTTGTCCAGGATCTCGATGGTGCCGCCCGAGACGGCAGCCAGGCGGTTGGCGCACTCGAGGGTGTCGGGGGCATAGTCGCCGCGGAAGGTGGCGTCAAGCAGGAACTGGTTTTGCAGCACGTGCTCGTTGTTGGCGGCCTTGATGTCGGCGGGGTCGTTCTCGTTGAGCGGGTACTTGAACTCCAACGACTGAATGACGCCGATCTTGCCCTTAAAGCCGCCGTTGTGGAAGGCCAGCACAGCCTTGGCGTGGGCAAGCATCATGTTGTGCTCGCACTGGAAGGCCTCGGCCAGATGAGCTTTGACGCCGCCGGGGAAGGTGCCCTCGATGTAGGTGTTGGAGGCGTCAGCCCAGATCTCGTTAAAGGTGAACCAATAGGTCACCTGGTCAGCGTATTCCTTAAAGCAGAAGGTGGCAAAGTCCACAAAGGCGTCGATGGTCTCGCGATTGAGGAAGTCGCCCTTCTCAAAGAGGGGCAGCGGCGTGTCAAAGTGATGCAGCGTGACAAACGGCTCAACGTGGTGCTTGTGGCACTCGGCAAAGAGATCGTGGTAGAACTGCACGCCCTCGGGGTTTACCTTGCCAGTACCCTCGGGGAAGATACGGCTCCAGGCGATGGAGAGGCGGATGCCGTTGATGCCGAACTCCTCGCACAGCTCCAGATCGACGGGGTACTGGTTGTAGAAGTCGGAGGCGGGGTCGGGGGAGAAACGGCCCTGGGCCTCCAGGAAGTCGTCCCAGGCGACCTTGCCCTTTCCGTGGGTGCGGGTCTCGCCTTCTACCTGGTAGGCAGCGGTGGCGCCGCCAAAGACAAAGTCCTCGGGAAACTGCGCGGGCGGGTTGGTGACGCTGGCAGGGTTAACGGACATGATGATCCAATCGTTTAAATCGAAGGGCCAGCCGGTCTTGGATAGTCGGCTGGCCCTAAGCGTTACTTACTTCGACAGCTGCTCGCTCACAAAGGCGAGAGACTTGTCGCCGTTCTGGGAGAGCTCGATGTATTGCTTACCGCGGCAGGCGACGCACTTGTTGCCCACGCGCTCGCAGTCCTTCTGCAGGTCGGCCAGGTAGCTGGCGGCCTGCGGGGCCAGGACGACCAGGTCAAAGTCGGGAAGCATGTCCACGTGGTTGCCATAGGCATCGGCGGCGGTCTCAAGATCGATGCCGCGCTCCTTGGCGGCCTTGGCCAGTGCGTTGGCGAGCAGGCCCGAAGTGCCGCCGCCCTGGCAGAGCACGAGTACGCGCTTGCCGTTGAGGTCGCTGGCGGCCGTAGCTTCGGTGGCGGCAGCAGCGGGGGCAGCGTCGGTCTTTACGACCTCGGCAGCGGCGCCGGCGGCAACACTCTTGGCGTCGGCCTTACCCTGGAAGGCGTCGTTGAGCTTGGCGGCCTTCTCGGCGTTCTTGGCGGCGAGCTCCTCCTGGGAGATCTCGGCCTCCTCGGCGCACTTCTGGGCGTCATAGGCACGGAAGAACGGGTAGTACAGGGCAAAGTCGATGACTAGGATGATGGCGAGCATCACAAAGGCGAGCGGCTGGAAGCCCAGGCCCATGATGGTGCCGATGGGGCCGGGGACGGTCCAGGGCAGGGTGTACATAAAGCCGTTCATGCCCAAGAAGTCGATAAAGACCTTGAGGATCCAGATGTTGGCGATCGGGGCAAAGACAAACGGGACAAAGAAGACGGGGTTGAGCACGATAGGCGCGGCGAACAGCAGCGGCTCGTTGACGGCAAAGCACACGGGGACGATGGCTGCTTTGCCGACGGCGCGCATCTCCTGGGACTTGGCCAGGAAGCAGAACATAAAGACCAGGACGAGCGTGGCGCCGGTGCCGCCCATGCAGACGACGAAGTACTGGGCTCCCTGCGTCAGGACGGCGGTGGCGTGCTCGCCGGCCTGGAATGCAGCCAGGTTGTCGGTCATGTTGGCAACGAGAGCGGCGGCGATGGCGGGCTCGACGATCGAGGGGCCGTGGACGCCGACGAACCAGAAGAGGCTCATAGCGCCGTAGATCACAGCGAGGCCGATATAGCCGTCGGCGGCGGTGAACAGGGGCTGGAACACCTGGATGACGCCCTGGGCAAAGCAGAAGCCAAAGGCAGCGCGGAAGACGATGTCAAAGACCCAAAAGACGGTGATGCAGACGGAGAAGGGGATGATGTCCTTAAAGGTCTGCGAGATGTTGGGCGGAACCTGCTCGGGCATCTTGACGGTGATGTTGCGCTTAATGAAGAACTTGTAGATGATGCCGGTCACAAACGCAGCGATAAAGGCGGTCAACAGGCCTTTGGAACCAAGGTAGGTGGTGTTGAAGCCGCTGGCAGCATCCGTGGCGATCGTGTCGCTCGAAAGGAGCAAGAAGCCGATGATGGCTGCGCACATGCACGAGATGAAGTTGATCTGGTTGTTCTTGGGTAGATCGCGGTTCTGGGCGTCGGCGAAGTGCTTGGCCGTGGTGGCGGCGCAGGCGATGGCCAGAATGCCCATGGAGTAGTTGTAGCACTTCCACAGGGCGTTGTTGATGTCATCGGGCCAGTAGAAACCCCAGATGTTGGGGACCGAGGCTACCAGGCAGAAGATGGACGAGAAGATGATGATGGGGATGACGGAGATAAAGCCGTCGCGGATCGCCTTGAGGTACTTGTTGCGGGCGATCGCGTTGAAAAAGGGCTGGCCCTTTTCGATGATGGCGATGAGTTGCTCCATGCAATGCTCCTAAGAGTCGGTGGGTTAGCAACGATGGTAGCTTTTGACGTTCGGTTGCCAAAATGTTGACGTTGCCATTTTGCGGCACAAAAAAAGACGCGAACCGGTGGCCCTTGTGCCTGTGGACCGTCGATTCCTTGCGCGTAAACGTTTGAGCCGCCCGGTGGCTCTGTGTTTGCACAATGGCAACGTTAACATTTGGGCGACAAAAGCCGCTCGGGGAAGCAGAATTGTCGGTGAACGGTAGGTTTTGGGTGGTAAGCGTATCGTTGGGGAGGCGTTGGATATACTTAAAGGTGTTCAAAATGACTGCGCAGGATGTCTTCAATGGCATCGTTGACATAGAAAGATCGACCTATGGCCGCTGTTAAAAAATCGGTTTCCGTTAAGGACGTGGCGCGTCTCGCGGGCGTCTCGGAGCAGACAGTCTCGCGTACGGTGCACGATTCGCCCAGCGTGCGCCCCGAGACCAAGGAGCGCGTGCGCGCCGCCATGCGCGAGCTGGGGTATCGCCCCAATTTTGCCGGTCGATCGCTGCGCCGCGGCAAGTTTAAGACCGTCGGCGTCGCCATGTTCAACATTACCGGCACCGGCAACCTCGACCGTATGGAGGGCTTTGCCGCCGCGGCCGACAAACATGGCTATGCCATCACCCTCACTAAAGTAGACGGGCATCCGTATACCCTCGAGAGCGCATCGTCGCGCATGAGCGCGCTGCCGGTGGATGGCATGGTTGTGATCATGAATCGCATGCCGGCGGACTTTGGCACCTTCGAGCCGCTGCCCGGTATGCAGACGGTGCTCGTTACCATGCTGGAGCACCCGCTCTGTTCAACAGTCGATAACGACCAGTTCGATTGCTCGCGCCAGGTGGTCGAGTACCTGCTGGAGCAGGGGCACAAGACCGTGCACTTTATCTCGTGCCCCGAGCGCTCGCTTTCGGGCATGCGTCGCGAGGAGGGCTGGCGCGAGACATTGCGCGCGCATGGTATTGAGCCGCCGCGACTCGTCCGTGGCGATTGGACGGCACAGAGCGGATATGCCGCCGGCCAGGTGCTTGCGGACGATTCGAACTGCACAGCCATTTATGCTTCCAACGATGCCATGGCCTACGGCTGCATTCGCGGGCTCGAGTCGCGCGGGAAGCACGTGCCCCAGGACGTAAGCGTGGTGGGTGTTGACGATAGTTTGGGCGATATCGTGCCCGATCGTCGCCTGACTACGGTGCGCTTTGACAACAAGCGCGTCGGCATGTGGGCGGTCGACAAGATTGCCGGCGCCGAGGGCGCTGCACCCGGTGTGGAGCACATGCTGTTTCCGGGTGTGCTCGTCGAGGGCGATACGGTGCGCGATATACGCTAGGGTGCGGACCTGTTTGGGTTGCCGCTAATTGTGTTTGAGAATGTTCAGATTGGTTTAAAAACCGTTCACGGGTGAAAAGCAACCGTTCATAGCTCGAAATTACGTTTTGCGCTGTTCTTTTTTGTTTGAATGTTAATGTTCCTGCCATACACAGCGCAGCGCGTATGCCCGGACGCGATGCTCTCCGTTGGTTCATATGTGAAAGGAACGCAATATGGCAACCAAAGAAGAAATCTCGATGGTTGGATTTGAGATTGTCGCATACGCGGGCGACGCCCAGACCGATCTGCTTGCAGCGCTCGATGCTGCTCGCGAGGGTGATTTTGAGAAGGCCGAGCAGCTGCACAAGGATGCCAGCGATGCACTTATCGGCGCCCACGACACGCAGACCAAGCTGCTTTCGCAGGAGGCCGGCGGCGGCGAGATGGAGATGACCTTCATCATGGCTCACGCTCAGGACACTCTCATGACCACCATGATCCTGGAGAAGCAGACCCGCTTTACCATCGATGCCTATAAGCGCATCGCCGCACTCGAGGCTAAGCTCGCCTAACGAGCTCTCACAACCAAGTCCCCTTCCAAAAGCTCTGCCGCTACCCGCGGCAGGGCTTTTCTGTTTACCCGGCACTTGGGGACGTTCCTTATCTGCCGGCAGTTTGGGACACTCCTGCCATGCATTCGATCCTTTGAGGATGGAAGAAACCGGGTCATTAGGTTTGCTGCGGTGCCGACTCGGTCTGTCGGTTACAAAACTATGCCGGTTTACTACGATGAATCGCATTCTTTCAACTATGGAAAGAACAGCGTTATCAAAGCCGCAGGTAGAAAGCTTGTCATTTTCTGCTAATAGCAAATGTGGTCGGTCCTATCGGTTTTATCGTAGTAAACCGGCATAGTTTTGAAATGGCACTATTCGACTAGCAGCGTTATGGAGCTTCTGCACGCCCTCCCGTTCGGTTTTTTGCTGGGTGGGTATACTTCCGTCCGCAATACAGACCGGACCGAGGAGGTATCCAAATGCCGGATAACGGGTCAATACAAAAAAGAGATGCGCGCGAGATGGCTCATGGGCGTCCTGTCCAGATAACCGAGCACACGACGGTAACCGAGCTGCAGCCCAGCCTGTCCGATGTCGTGTGCGCAAACAAAAAGCTGCAGATTGGCTTTATCGTTGCACTCGTGGTACTGGCGCTGCTGTCGGGCTTTGTGGCTCGTCCGCATTTTGCCGATACCAAAACATGGGACTCCACCATCGAGGTCATCGATCAAAAGAAAGGCAACGTACTGGCGCTCACGACCTCGTGCGTGGCGCTGTCTGCGGGCATTACCGCGCTGCCGGGTGATACGGGAACGCCGGTTGCCGAGCAGCTCGCGCAGCTTTCGGGTAACTTGGGCATCGTGCTTGCCGTGCTCTACCTCGAGAAATACCTGCTGACCATTTTGTGGTCGGTTGGCCTGGGTATCCTGATCCCGTTTGCGCTGGTACTCTTTGCGGTGTCGCTCGGCATTCACGGGCGCTGGAGCACGAGCGCCGTCCTGCGCCGTGCGGCGACGCGCGTGCTGGTGGTTGCCGTGATCGGCATGGCGCTTGTGCCCGCGAGCGTATGGGTGTCGCAAAAGGTCGATGAAACGTATCGAGTGAGCATCGAGGCAGCCGAGCAAAAGGCGGCCGACGCTGTGAGTGCGGCAGATAGCGACAGCTCCAAAGCAAGCAAGAAAAAGACCGAGTCCACAGAGTCCAAGAGCGTGCTTGAGCAGCTTGCCGACGGGGCTTCGAGCCTGGTCGCGTCGGTGACCAGCGGTGCCAAGCAGATGACCGACAAGATCGTGCAGCAGGTGACCGACCTCATCGAAGGCGTCATCGTGATGATCGTGACCTCGTGTGTGATTCCTCTACTGGTGCTCGTGGCGTTCCTATGGCTAGGACACGTGCTGCTGGGGATCGATGTCTCCGGTCCCGCGAACTATCTGACGGGTCGTTTCTTGAGCGCTCCGTCCAAACATGCCAAGAAGAGCGGGCAGTCTGAGTAGGCGGCAACGCGATCTTTGGAAGATCAGCCGTAAGAAGGGCGGCCGAGACATGTTCTCGGCCGCCCTTTTGTTTGTTGAACACATGGTCACTACGTCCGCGCCAGACCCAAACGGTCAGCAATCATCCGTGAATGGTATTTGTTCAAAAAAGAACAAAGATAAACAAATAGTTGTTGCAGTTAATGTTCGAATGTGTTCAAATAAACATGAACAGTGAAGAACCGCACATTCAGATGCCCGGACCTGAACGCGATTCAACACTTCCAAACAGAAACTGCGCACCTGCGTATCTCTCAAGGAGGATGTCATGAGGGTTGTAATCGCTTCCGATGCCGACGGTATGTCGATGAAGGGGTCCATCAAGGAGATGCTCATCGCCGACGGTCACGAGGTCGTCGACTATTCCGAGACCCCTGCCGCGGACTTTGTCGATTCCGCCACCGCCGTTGCCAAGGACCTGCTGGAGCACAAGGATTCCCAGGGCTTCGCATTCGATAAGTACGGCGTCGGCTCCTATATGGCCGCCGTCAAGATCAAGGGCATGGTCGTCGCCAACATTTCCGACGAGCGTTCCGCCTACATGACCCGCGAGCACAACGGCTCGCGCATGGTCACCATGGGCCCGGGCGTTGTGGGCACCGAGGTCGCCAAGAAGATCGCCCGCGAGTTCCTGCGCGCCCAGTACGCCGGCGGTCGTCACCAGATCCGTGTCGACATGCTCAACAAGATGGCCTAACGAGAGCCACCGAGAACTCGAACTTCTACCTCAACTTGTGAATTCAGACGAAAGGACGTTCTGATGAAGAAGACCATCGCAATCGGTTGCGACCATATCGTTACGGACGAGAAGATCTATCTGGCCGACCGCCTGGAGCAGGCTGGCTACAAGGTGCTCGACTGTGGCACCTACAGCCACACCCGTACGCACTATCCCATCTACGGTAAGGCCGTGGGCGAGGCTGTTGCCAGCGGCAAGGCCGACTTTGGCGTGGCCCTGTGCGGCACCGGCATCGGCATCACCAACGCCGTCAACAAGGTTCCCGGTGCCCGCTGCGCCCTGGTTCGCGACATGACCTCTGCCCTGTATGCCCGCCGCGAGCTTAACGCCAACATCGTGGGCTTTGGCGGCAAGATCACCGGCGAGTTCCTGATGGCCGATATCATGCTTGCGTTCCTGGAGGAGCCCTACGAGAAGACTCCCGAGCACGACGCCCTGATTGCCAAGATCGACGCCTGCAACAAGGCCGACGCCGAGGCTCAGGCTGACCCGCACTTCTTTGACGAGTTCCTGGAGAAGTGGGACCGCGGCGAGTATCACGACTAAGGAGGTTACGCGGTTTTACCAAACCGCGTAACGGGTCGACGCTGCGCGACGCCCAGGCACCCCATCTCGCCGCTCAAACCGTCGCTCGCGTGCATGAAGTACGCGTCGCTCCTCTTTCGCGGCGATCTGCGGCACCTGGGCGCCGCTCGCTGACGTTGGGGGTACCTGTGGGGTTGCCCTTGTTGTTGCGAAGCCGTCGGTTCGGTAAGCTGCTCCGATAACACGTTTGCTTGCTGAGCTTGTGTGCTTCGTTTTGGCGATACCCGGCATTCTGCAGCTTTTTAATTGACGGCTCGCGTTTCTGTGAGGGGGCGCGGGCCGGTTTTCTAAACAGGAGTTCAATATGATTCTGACCGTTACCATGAACCCGTCGATTGATACGCGCTATCAGCTCGACAAGCTGATCATCGACGATGTTAACCGTGTGACGCCCGAAAAGACCGCTGGCGGCAAGGGCCTCAACGTGAGCCGTGTTCTGCTGCAGTTGGGCGACGATGTGCTCGCGACCGGTTTGCTCGGCGGCCACATGGGTGCCTATATGGCCGAGCTTATGGATGCCGACGGCGTCAAGAACGACTTTTTGCCCATCGCCGGTGAGACGCGCATTTGCCTGAATATTCTGCACGAGGGTAATCAGACCGAGCTGCTGGAGAGCGGCCCGCAGATCGCCCCGGCCGAGCTCGAGGCCTTTACGGCTAAGTTCGCCGAGCTTGCAGCGAAGGCGGACGTTGTGACGCTTTCGGGCTCGCTGCCGCGTGGCGTCGATGCCGGCTACTATGCCGAGCTCGTCAAGATCGCCGAGGAGGCGGGCGCTAAGGTGCTGCTCGACACCTCGGGTGCATCGCTGGAGGCCGCGCTGGAGTCCGACGCTAAGCCTGAGCTCGTAAAGCCCAACCTGACCGAGATTAACGGCCTGCTGGGTACGTCCTTTACGACCGATGATGTCGATGCCCTGCGCGAGGCGCTTGCCGCCGATGGCCGCTTTGCCGATATTCCCTGGGTTGTCGTTTCGATGGGCGCTGCCGGTTCGGTGGGCTTCCATGAGGGTCGCGCATTCCGCGCCAAGACGCCCGCGATTGCGGCTGTGAACGCGACGGGTTCCGGTGACTCGACCATCGCCGGCTTTGCGCATGCCATTGCTGCTGGTGCCGACGACGTCACGGTGCTCAAGACCGCCAATACCTGCGGCAAGCTCAACGCCATGGATCCCAAGACCGGCCACCTGGTCATGGATCGCTGGGACGAGATCTACAACAACGTTGTCGTGACTGAACTGTAGAGTTACGCGGTTTTACCAAACCGCGTAACGGCTCGACGCTGCGCGGGCCGCATTTGGACAATCTGACGTTCAACTTCAAGGGCGCGACCAGAAGGTCAGCGCCCTTTCGTTTCGCGTCACCTTGTCTCAAATGCGGCCCGCTCGCTGTCGTTGCCAAAACATCGGCGTCGCCGTGGTTGTCACTTGGGGTAGTCATTGGGGACGTTCTTTAATGACTGGTCGTTTAAGAACGTCCCCAATGGCTACACTCAAAAACGGCG
>CAJMOF010000010.1 GCA_905215065.1 uncultured bacterium
GAAGCTGCCGGATGCGCACCTTTTGAGCGTAAACATCTCGGGCGGCTCGGCTCCGCTGCAGCTCGGAAGCAAGGCAGAGGCGATTCAGGCAGATTTGGGCGCGCTGCTCTCGGCGGCGCGGACGGGCGACGGTGCTTAAGCCTCCTTGTTGGTCGCTTTAAGGTATGCATCGTCGCCCACGGGCTCCAGCCACTCGTTGGAGGTCTCCTCGCCCGGAACCTCCAACGCGAGATGCGAGAACCAGCTGTCGGGCGCGGCGCCGTGCCAGTGCTTCACCCCCGGGGCGATGTTGACCACGTCGCTGGGGCGCAGCTCCTGTGCCGGCTTTCCCCACTCCTGGTAAAACCCTCGACCAGCCACGCAGACGAGGATCTGCCCACCGCCGCTTTTGGCGTGATGGACGTGCCAGTTGTTGCGGCAGCCGGGCTCGAACGTCACGTTGTGGACACCGACCTGCTCGGTGGAAAGGGGCGCGAGGTAGCTTTGCCCGATAAAGTACTTCGCGAAGGCGTCGTTGGGGGCACCGATGGGGAAAACCATCTCGTTTTGGTGCTGAGCCCTTGCGTCGGCGGCATCGTCGGCCGCCCAGACCTCCTTCGCCATGCGGAAGGCAGCCCACGCCTTGGGCCAACCCGCATAAAACGCCGCGTGCGTAAGGATTTCCGCTATCTCCGTCCTGGTCACTCCATTGTTCTTTGCGGACATCAGGTGATATTTGAACGAAGAGTCCGTCAGCCCCTGCGACATCAGGGCAACCACCGTCACCACGCTGCGGTCGCGCAGGGAGAGCTCACTCTCTCGGCTCCACACCTCGCCGAACAGCACGTCGTCGTTGAGCTGTGCGAATTTGGGAGCGAACTCCCCCAGGGCGTCTCTGCCTGCCGTCTGTTTAACTGCCATGATCGATTTCCTCCTGTCGATAGTTTTGGCACAAATCTGTTTCCGCGCGGCCAAACAGCCCGGCTAGATTCCCATGCCCATTCGCCGCGCCTGCTCCAGAGCGGGATGCCCGGCGATTTCGCCCACGCCGTTCACGCCGCCGGCGAAAACCGTTCCAGCGAGCGTGCAGCGGGAGAAACAGTCAACCCATCCCTGCATCGCCTTTTTCGCCCCGTCGAAGGTCGAGCGCCCGTTCTCCGCCGCCGTCGCCAACAGATATGCCTCGGTGAATGCATAATCGGAGCCAAAAAGCGGGTTAGCGCGGTCCAGCATGGTTTTGAGCTGGCCGCAGACGCTGTAGTAGTAGACGGGCGTTGCAAACACCAGCACATCCGCATCGTGCATTTTGGCGGCAATTTCCACGGCATCGTCTTGGATGACGCAACGCCCCAACTTTAAGCAGGCAAGGCAGCCCCTGCAGAAGCCCATTTGCTTCTCGCGCAGACGCACGGTCTCAACGCTGTGACCTGCCTCCCGCGCGCCGTTGGCGAAAGCCTCCGCCAGCGTCTCGGAATTGCCATTCTTTCGTGGACTTGAAGAAACTATCAAAACCGTTTTGCCCATTACGGAATACCCCTTGCGCTCCCGATTTACATTGACGAGAATGAAGGTAATACCTAAACCTGACTTTAGGTCAAGGAATGAATTCGACATTGTTTCGGAGGAGCCATGTACACAATCGGACAGGTGGCGGAAATGTTCGGTTTGCCCGCTTCAACGCTGCGATATTACGACAAGCAGGGATTGTTCCCGGGGCTGGAGCGGGCATCCGGCATTCGCCGATTCAGCGATACGGAACTCGAAGCGCTTCGGGTCATCGAATGCCTAAAGAAGGCTGGAATGGAGATCAAGGACATCCGGCTGTTCATGGAATGGTGCGCAGAGGGTCCCTCAACATACCCCAAACGCAAGGCCATGTTCGAGGAGCGCAAGGCCCACATGGAGTCGGAGATCGTGAACATGAACCGCGCGCTCGACATGCTGAAGTTCAAATGCTGGTACTACGAGCAGGCAATCCAAGATGGCAACGAGGATAGAGTGAAGGCGCTGATTCCCGATAATTTGCCAGAAGAAATCAAAGATACCTACGATAACGCCCACACTCAATAATGCCGCCCGATGCTCAAGGGGCTTTGGCAAGGAGTCGTTTTAGGCAGATATGCAAAAAGATAGCCTCCGAACCAGAGGGTCCGGAGGCTTTTATTCCCGTTATTTCGCTGGTGGCTTTACTCTATGGCGGCGCCGAAACAGCATCAGGCGGTACTCGACGGTATCAAAACGCGAGTTCAAAAGCCAGTTCCCGCTATTCCCGCTCAGTGACTAATCCAGGCCGAGTGTTGTCGATGCGTGTCGCATCGTACCGCCTAAGGGCCAATTCGTGCGCAATTTGGGCGAATCAGGCCCTTAATTCGCGATTTTGTGAATGACTCAATTGATTCGCAAAACCGCAGGTCGCCTTTTTAATCACTCCCTAGTTTCCGCCGGGGTTCGTAGCGGGTGGCGTGAAAAGGGGTGATTCAAAGGGTCGGAGAGATGTCTATAGCGCAATCTTCTGGTATTGGCGCAGTGAGGGACTTCTCACCTCCATCAGTCCAAATCGTCAAGCTCCGAAAGACGTCGAGCTAGAGAAAAGGACCTATTTCCCGTCATGGATTGGGTTTACCTGCATGACTAGAGCCCTGGTGTAATTGGCTGGATCACCGTTCCGGGAACCGGTATCGACCTACCTGTCCGCCAAGCTCCTTCTTCAGCTCCAGCTTAGTATCTGACTCACACCGTTATAAGCAAAACCGAAGAGATGCGTCTTGGCCAAGAAATAAGGTTAGCCTTATCTTACTGCATGATTCGTGTGTTATAGTTAGATTGCTCTAACTGTTTGGGGGGCGATAGCCATGCACGAACGCAAGGGCTTCTGGGACAAGAATGCCGGTCGGTACGACCGTTTCATGCGAAAGGACCGGGCGGCGTATGAGAAGATGTATGAGCTGATCAGGCCGGTGGTGAAAGCAAAAACCGTACTGGAGGTTGCCACCGGCACGGGGCTTATCGCAAAGAGCGTCGTGGATGCGGCGGTGCACATCGAGGCTACGGACGCTTCTGCACAGATGATCCTTGAAGCAAAGCGGGACAATCAATCCGCAAAGCTGCACTTTTCCGTACAAGATATGTTCCGCCTGCCCTATGCACAGAAGTCCTTCGAAGTGGTGATCGCGTCCAACGCGCTTCACATAGTGCCGCATCCGGAAAAGGCACTGCAAGAAATCAGGCGGGTACTGAAGGACGACGGCGTGCTCATCGCGCCAACCTTCACCCACGCGGGGAACTCGGTTTCCGGCAAGGCAAAAGCCTTTTTCATGAGTATGGCGGGATTCCCCCTCCACAGCAGGTGGACAAGCGAGGAATACCTGCGTTTCCTGCGTCAAAACGGCTGGGCGGTGCAGAAAA
This sequence comes from uncultured bacterium, assembly GCA_905215065.1. Classification (GTDB taxonomy): domain Bacteria; phylum Actinomycetota; class Coriobacteriia; order Coriobacteriales; family Coriobacteriaceae; genus Collinsella. The sequence goes on from CAJMOF010000010.1 coordinate 3,385, forward strand.
GCGCGGTGCTGAAGGCCTCGTTCCCATTGACCTATGCGGAATGCACGAAATCGGAGGGGCCAGATGTCGTTCTTTGAAAACACCCGCAAGCCCGTGGGCCTCGGCGGAAAACTTATGGTTGCCATGATGAATCTGGGCCACAGCCCTGTGGCGCGGTGGGGACTTCGATTTCTACGACTTGCGCCAAATGCCAAGGTGCTGGATTGCGGCTGCGGCGGCGGGGCGAACATAAAACGGCTGCTGAAAAAATGCCCGCATGGCGTCGTCAAGGGCGTCGACTATTCGCCCGTCAGCGTGGAGAAGACTAGAAAGCTCAACCGAATTGCAATTCAGGAGGGGCGTTGCGCCGTTCTGCAAGGCAGTGTGGCGGATATGGTGTTTGAGGATAGCTACTTCGATGCCGCCACGGCCTTTGAGACCGTCTATTTTTGGCCTGATTTGCCCCGATGCTTCCGTGAGGTCTGGCGGACGCTGAAGCCAGGCGGGACAATTCTTATCTGCAACGAGAGCAATGGCGATACGGACAAGGACGAGAGGTGGACGCAGATCATCGGCGGCATGACCATCTACAAGGACATTGAATTAAAGGCATGTCTGGAGCAGGCGGGTTTTCACGAGGTGCAGATACACAAAAAGAAAAAGTGGCTCTGCGTCACGGCGCGGAAGTAGGGGTATCAAGCACGGGCATTTTTGCATCCATCCTGCACATGGCGATAGGCATGACGGTCATAGCGGCTATGCTGGCGGCAATTATGACAGTTTTTATTCACTGAGGAAGAAACCTATGAAATGTAAAATTGAGAAAAACACCGTGCAGGAGACGCTGATCCTCCCGCTGTATTCCCGGAAGCTGTGTACGGAGTTGTACCCGAACCTTTACAGGGATGAAACAGCGGTTCGTCTGCTCGACCAGATCGACTACGACTTTTCAGAGGCAGAGAAAAACTCCCGCAGCCTGATACAGCGCTTTGGTGCGCTGGAGGTGGCCACACGGCAGAGTGATCTTGCTTTCGAGGTGCGGGATTACCTGAAAGGCCACCCCAATGCGGCGGTGGTCAATCTGGGCTGCGGGCTGGACAACACCGGCAGAACCTGCGACAACGGTAGATGCAAGATCTACAATCTGGACTTCCCGGATGTGATTGCCTTGCGGCAGCAGCTACTGCCCGCCGGGGATCGAGAACAAAATATCCCCTGCGACCTGAAAGACACCGCATGGTTTAGCAAAATCGATGCCTCCCGCGGGGCGGTGTTCTTTGCCTCCGGGGTGTTCTATTACTTTCTGACCCAGCAGGTCCGGGAACTGGTGCGGGGGATGGCGGACGCTTTCCCCGGCAGTGTGCTGGTCTTTGATGCTGCCAATCGGACGGCGGTAAAGATGATCGCAAAAACATGGCTTAAGACTGCAAAAATCAAGGATGTGGGGGCATATTTTGCGGTTTCGGATGCCGCCAAGGAAATCGGCACGTGGGACAGCCGTCTGCAGGTCACAAGTCGCGGCTATATGCTGGGCTACAACGATTTGAGAGACTCTTCTGTCAGCTGCTTTTTCCGGTTTCTCGCAAGGGTCGGTGACAACGGGATGAAAATGCAAATCGTGAAAATAAGATTTTGAGAGGCGAAAACGAAGCGCATTCACTTTGACGTCGAAGAAGACGGCTTTTACGGCGCATATTGGGCGTGCAAGGACACGCATACAGCAGCGGGCACGGATTCAATTGAAACCGTGCCCGCTATCTGATACTATATTATTTTATCGAACGTATGTTCTATTCCCACTCAATCGTCGCGGGCGGCTTGGACGTGATGTCGTAGCACACGCGGTTGGCGCCGGGAACCTCGGCCACGATGCGGCCGGAGATGCGGGCCAGGACGTCGTAGGGCAGCTTGGCCCAGTCGGCGGTCATGGCATCGCTGGACTCGACGGCACGCAGGATAATTGGGCGCTGGTAGGTGCGCTCGTCGCCCATAACGCCGACGGACTTAATGTCGGGCAGGACGGCGAAATACTGCCAGCAGCTATGCTCGGAGTTGCGCTCGCCGGTCTGCTCAAACAGACGCTGGTTATAGGCGTCGAGCTCCTCGCGCACGATGGCGTCGGCATTCTTGAGGATCTCGAGCTTCTCCTTGTCGACCGCACCGATGATGCGGATGGCCAGACCCGGGCCCGGGAAAGGCTGGCGGAACACGATATGACCCGGCAGACCGAGCGCCAGACCAAGCGCGCGGACCTCGTCCTTAAAGAAGTGGTCGAGCGGCTCAATAAGGTCGAAGTGCACGCCCTCGGGGAACGGGATCAGATTGTGATGGCTCTTGATGGTAGCCGTCTTGCCGCCCGTCTTGCGAGCGCCGGACTCAATGATGTCGGGGTAGATGGTGCCCTGAGCCAAGTACTTGACCGGCTTGCCATCGGTCTCGAGCTGCTGCGCCACGGCGAAGAACTCTTTCCAGAACTGCGTGCCGATGATGCGGCGCTTCTCCTCGGGCTCGGTCACGCCGGCCAGAAGCTCGGCGTAGCGGTCCTCGGCGTGGACGTGGATAAAGTCGACGTCGAACTGCTTGGTGAAGACCTCCTCCACCTGCTCGGGCTCGCCCTTGCGCAGCAGGCCGTGGTTGATGAACACGCAGGTCATCTGCTTGCCCACGGCGCGAGCGCCCAGCGCAGCCACGACGGAGGAGTCGACGCCACCGGACAGGGCCAGAATCACGCGGTCGTCGCCGACCTTCTCGCGGAACTCGGCCGTCATGGTCTCGACCAGGTTGTCCATGCTCCAGTTGGGCTCCAGGCCGCAGATCTCAAACAGGAAGTTGCTCAGCAGCTGCTGACCGTACTCGGAGTGCTTGACCTCGGGGTGGAACTGCGTGGTGAAAATCTTGCGCTCGACGCACTCCATGGCGGCAACCGGGCATACGTCGGTGCTGGCGGTAACGGTAAAGCCCTCGGGCACCTCGGACACGGCGTCGCGGTGGCTCATCCACACGGTCTGCTCCATGGGCGTGGAGTTAAAGAGCTTGGCGCCAGCCGTGCGCGTGATGGTGGCGCGGCCGTACTCGCCCACCTCGGAGTGGCCGACCTTGCCGCCGAGCGTCACGGCCGTGATCTGATGGCCGTAGCAAAAGCCCAGGACGGGAAGGCCAAGGTCAAAGATGGCGGGATCGATGGACGGAGCGTCCTCGGCGTACACGGAGGCCGGGCCGCCGGAAAGGATGAGCGCAGAGGCGTTCATCTCGCGAATCTCATCGGCCGAGATGTCGCAGGGAACGATCTCGGAATACACGTTGAGGTCGCGGACGCGACGGGCAATGAGCTGACCGTACTGCGCACCAAAGTCGAGTACGAGGACCTTTGCGGAAGCCTTTTGATCCATGGTTTCCCCCTCTTGTTGGCGGGGAGCCGGTGCCCACCCGCGTGAATGAACGAAAATAACTTCCATAGTGTACACGTTATATGGGGTTTCTCGTCCCTCGCGGCCATCAGCGCACGGCAAACGCACGACCTGGGCCCTTATTTGACGGCAATTGAAGTATTACTAAACATTACAGATGATGTATTACGTTTGAACATTGGACGCCCTGTGCCACAATACTGCCGAACGACTCCGCCCTTGCGGCGACAAAACCGATAGGAATACCAGCATGAAGCGCATCCTTCTCATCGCCACGGGCGGCACCATCGCATCGACCGAGGACGGCAACGGCCTCTCCCCCGCCCTGACCGGTGAGGAGCTCGCCCAGAGCGTCCCCGAGATCTCGGGCCTCTGCGAGCTCGACGTCGTGCAGCCCATGAACATCGACAGCACCAATATGCGCCCCAGTGACTGGATGCGTATCCGCGACGTCATCGTCGAGGGTTATGCCGACCACGACGGCTTCGTGATTCTGCACGGCACCGACACCATGAGCTACACCGCGGCGGCGCTTTCCTATCTGATTCAGGACAGCCCCAAGCCTATCGTACTCACCGGCTCGCAAAAGCCCATGGGCAATCCCTTTACCGATGCCAAGCTCAACCTGTACCAGAGCCTGCTCTATGCGCTCGACGAGCACTCGCACGACGTCTCAATCGTGTTTGGCGGCGTAGCCATTGCCGGTACGCGCGCCCGCAAACAGCGCACCATGAGCTTTAACGCGTTCATTAGCGTCAACTATCCGCCCATCGCCTATATCCGCAACGTCCGCATCGTGCGCAACGGGCTTCACGGCACGCATCAGGGCGAAAACCCGGTGCGTTTCTACGACAGCATCGACCCGCGCGTATTTGTACTCAAGCTCACGCCCGGCGTAAACCCGGGCATCCTCGACGCCCTTGCCGATAGCTACGACGCTGTAATCCTTGAGACCTTTGGCATTGGCGGTATCCCCGAGTTTGGCGAGTCGGGCGAGTCGTTCCAAGAGGCGATTTTCCGCTGGGTCGATTCGGGCCGCACCGTCGTTATGACCACGCAGGTCCCCGAAGAGGGCCTTGACCTGGGTGTTTATGAGGTCGGCCGTGCCTACGCCGATCATCCGGGCATTTTGCGCGGCGACGACATGACCACCGAGACGCTCGTGGCCAAGACCATGTGGGCGCTCGGCCAGTCACGCGATGCCGCCGAGATCCAGCGCCTGTTCTACAGCCAAGTCAACCACGACCGCATCCCGATGGCGTAATTCAGTTGTCGACGGGTATCCCCTATTCGATGCCCTCGAGAAGCTCTGATACCGTCATGCCGAGTGCGGGCGCGATCTTAAATAGAACCTTGAGCGTGAAATTTGCCGTCCCATCTTCGATTCGGTCGAGGTAGGGTCGGCTGATTCCTGTCGCCACACAAAAATCGACCTTGGAGATACCAAGGTCCCTGCGCGTCTGCTCGACTCGCTTGCCAAGAATCTGTTTCGCACGTTCGTCCATGCAGCCGAGTTTGAAATGGAGCTGAACAAAAACGTAAACTATAGTTTACGTTTAAACGAATACACAGGAGTTTTCTATGTCGGGTTCTTCGGTCCGCATGTACCGAGCCATGCTTCGCACAAACAGCGCACCGCCCAAGCTCGTCGTCGTTGAAGCCGAATGCCTTTCGCCCGATGAGCGCACAGCATTTGCATTGCTATCAAGTCGCGTCGCCGCCGTTCTGGTCCCTTGCCCGGCGCAAGGTGAACTTGCCATCCAATGCCAAGCGCACAGCTGCTCGCTCAATCAGGCTGCCGTAATCGCAACCAGCCAACGTGGTCTGCCCCTTCTCCTGGAAGCCGGTATCGCACTCGCCCTTCGCGGCGCCGGATACGAAAACGAGGCCGCCGCCGACATGGTCTTTAAACCACGATCGAGCGGCGGCCTCGCAGCAGCCCTTGAATATGCGTGCAGGCTCGTTGCCTAAAAGGACAGGCTAGAAACCAAAGCCAAAGCCCGTTCCGGTAATCGCCGAGTACATAAAGTAAACGTTGACCACGTTGAGGAACACACCCGTGATGCAACCATTACGCAGGTAGCGCTCGCACACGATGCGCGCCATGGCGGCGGAGTCATCATTGTTTTTAGCCTGGCGTCCTGCCGTAAAGTACGTCGCCACGCTCAGCAGCAGGTTGAGCACCGGCAGTGCCAGCAACTCGTAGCTCTTGCCCCAGCGCGTCACCTCGCCGGCGGCATTAAACTTCGTTGCCACCTCGGGACCAATGTTGGGGATCACAAACGCCGCTACCACCAGCGGAAGCACCGCAAGTACGAGCAGCGCGATACCCATGTAGCCGGCTTTTTTGCCATATTTAAACATGTGCGTCGTCCTTACACGTTAAAGCGGAAGTGCACGACGTCGCCATCGGCCATGACATAGTCCTTGCCCTCAATACGCAGCTTGCCGGCGGCCTTGGCGCCCTGCTCACCGCCGAGCTCGATGTAGTCGTCATAGCCAATGACCTCGGCCTTAATAAAGCCGCGCTCAAAGTCGGTGTGGATAACGCCGGCGGCCTGCGGGGCGGTCGCGCCCTGACGAACCGTCCAGGCCTTGACCTCCATCTCGCCGGCCGTAAAGAACGACTGCAGGCCAAGCAGCTTATAGGCCGCCTGTGCGAGCACGTCCAGGCCGGGCTGCTCCAAGCCCAAGCTCTCCAGGTAGTCGGCGGCGTCCTCGGGATCGAGCTCGGAAAGCTCGGCCTCGATCTTGGCGCAGATGGGCAGCGGCTTAACACCATCGATGGGCGCCAGATCGTCGTTGAGCATATCCTCGTCCACGTTGGCCACATACAGAATGGGCTTCATAGTGAGCAGGAACAGGCCCTTGGCAGCGGCGCGCTCCTCGTCGGTCATCTCCATAGACGCAGCGCGCTTGCCCTCGTTGAGCCAGGCAAGCAGACGCTTGGCGACCTCGAACTTGGGCATGAGCTCCTTGTCGCGCTTGGCCTCCTTCTCGAGCTTGGGCAGCTGCTTCTCGAGCGTACCCATGTCGGCCAGGATGAGCTCGGTCATGATGGTGTCGGCATCGCCGGCGGGATCGACGAACTCGCCCGTACGGCCCACCTCGCGCATGACGTTGGGGTCCTTAAAGTAGCGCACGACCTCGCAGATGGCGTCGGTCTCGCGAATGTTGGCCAGGAACTGGTTGCCCAAGCCCTCGCCCTCGTTGGCGCCCTTCACCAAACCTGCGATGTCGACGAACTCGACCGTCGCCGGCACAATGCGACCCGGGTTAACGATGTCGGCGAGCTTTTGCAGGCGGCTATCGGGCACGTCGACGATACCCACGTTGGGGTCGATCGTGGCGAACGGATAGTTGGCGGCAAGGCCGGTCTTTTTGGTAAGCGCGGTGAACAGCGTCGACTTGCCTACGTTGGGCAGGCCCACGATACCGATGGAAAGGGACACGACAGCTCCTTTTGGTACAAGCATTTCAAACTGCATAAGTATAGCGCCGCCGCAGCATCTGGGCTAACCCGGACGCCACGGCGGCACGAATGAAGCAGAGATAGGGGTCGCTGACTAGTCTGCGAGCTTTTCCACCTGATCGAGCATCTTATCGAGCTTGGCCTTTGCCTCGGCCTTGACCTTCTGGGCTTCTTCGTGGGCCTTCGCCTTCTGGGCGGCCTTTTCCTCGGCCTCGGGATCGACGACGACCAGGTTGGACGCGTCGTGCTCGACCAGCTTGAGCGCATGCTCGGGACACACCTTGACGCAGGCGCCGCAGCCCAAGCAATACGTGGACTCCAGCGCAAAGTGGCCGCTTCCCACCAAATCGCAGGCGAACGTGGGACATACATTGACACACTCGCCACACGACGTGCACTTGTCAAAATCGCACTCCGGCGTGCTCACCTGCATGTTCTGGGCAAGCTCGGGGTGGTTTTGCAGCGTTGAGAGCACCAGCTGTCGCCCGTGCGTAAGCGAACGGCGACGCTTGGTCGTCGTGGTACCGCACATGGTGTTGAGTGTGCGCTCCAGCTGGGTAATCTGATGACGATGGGCTTTGAGCTTCTGTGTCACCGAAGCTAGCGCCGCCGTCGCCGGGTTGAGCTTAGTCACGGTCAGGCCCGTGGTGCGGGCGATCTTTTCCATGTACTCCTTGCGCTCGTACTCGCGGCGCTTATGGCATTTGAGGCTCTTGGGGTCGACCTCAAGACCCATGCCCATACCGGCCCATTCCTCGGCCTTCGCAATCGCCTCGCCCAAGATGTCCTCGCCACCGGTGTTGCGGCATTTATCGCACACGCCCAGCGGCAGGTACACGCTCACGTTGGGATAATCGGCAAGTACCGAGAACCAGGTCTCGGCCGTAATATCGCCCACGCAGGCAACGACGACCTCGTTTTCGCGCGGCATGCGCTTGAGGGCGCGCGTGCAAGTGACGTAGGCGGTCTCGTGGCTCGTAGCTGCAGAGACAATGTCGTCGTAAAGGTTTTTGGGCGCCAGGCGCGGCGAGATGATCGCCTCGGTCGGACAGGCAGCGGCGCACAGGCCGCACTTGCGACAGGAGTCGAGGATCTCGATGGCGTCTTCCTCGACCTCGATAGCGTTGACCGGGCACACATCCATGCACGCGGTGCAGCCGCTCTTTTCGTTTTTGCAGGTCAGGCACGGAATGGTGTTGCCGCGCGGACGCTCCTTGTAGTCGGCAGGATTCCACTGCGGCGCCGACGGATCGAGTGCGTCGGTCACACCGCCAAGCGGGTTTTTAAGAAAGTCGAAACCCTTGCTGATTTCGATAATGTCATCAAACAGATCGTGTTCCTGCGCCATGCGCGGCCCCTCCCTGAGCAGTGCAAACAAGCAAGAGATAATGATACGCCATCGGCTCACGCCTCGGGCAAATTACACGCGGCGCATCTTTGCGGCAAATAGCCTATGCCCATCGCCGCCTCGATTGCACAAGGTCAATCAAGCGCCAAGCTATGCCTCGCACATGAGCTGCACGAGCTTCTGTTTGGTCACCTTGGTCTGCTCGTTGGCCATGTTGCGCTCGTTTCTAAAGACCGCATTTGCAACACCCTGCAGATCGGTATCGGAAATCTCACCAAGGCCCAGCTCCTCGAGCGTGGTCGGCAGACCGACGCGCTGGCAAAACTCTAGCACCTGATCAAGCTCGGGCGCACGCTCCAGGCGCAGCTGCACCACCAGGCCAAATGCCACGGCCTCGCCATGCATGGCCCTGCACTCGGGCAGAATCGTCAGACCGTTGGCGATGGCATGCGCCAACGCCAAGCCACCGCTCTCAAAGCCGACGCCCGAGAGCAGAATATTGCACTCGATCAGGCGCTCAACTGCCGGCGATGTACGGCCCTTTTTGAGATCGCGCTTGGCAGCGACGCCGCACTCCATGAGTGTGTCATAGCAGGCACGTGCCGCGACCAGAGCCAAGTGCCCCGGCGCGCCACCGTGCTCGTTGGTGCCGCGCACCGCGGCGCACGAACGCGCCTCGAAGTACGTTGCCAGCGCGTCGCCCATGCCAGCGACCGTCATACGCAGTGGGGCCGCCGCGACCACGTTGGTATCGACCACGACCAGGTCTGGATTCTTCTCGAGCATCAGGTAGCGGTCGAACGACCCGTCCTCGTGATACAGCACCGAAATCGCGCTGCACGGACCGTCCATCGAAGCCGCCGTGGGGCATACGCACAACGGCAACTCGGCATAAAACGCAACGGCCTTGGCGATATCGAGCATCTTTCCACCGCCAATACCCACCACCATGTCGCAATACTCTGCCTGGGCTTCCTTAGCCATTTCGACAACGGCCTCTTCCGTACACGGACCGTCATAAATCTTAAAGAACGGCTCGCTTAGATCTTCATCCAGAAATCCATCGACGATCTGTCTGCACAGCCGATCCTCGGTGCCCTGGTCAAACAAGACATAGGCAGCGCAGCCCAACCATGACAAATACCTGCCCTGACGCGAAAGTTCGCCCGACCCCTGAACATACCGGCCGGGACCGCCATAAACCATAGGAAGCGCCATACGAGAATCCGCCCTTCATCAAACAACGATTGGTGCAAAGCAACCTGACCCCCTTGCACCAACTTGGTGCGAAGGGGTCAGGGTAGTTTGCACCATAGCAAAAAGGGGCAAAGCCATCTGCTGGCTTTGCCCCTTCCTTAGCTTGATTTACTCATCCATGAGATAGTAGTGGCCCAGCGCGTCGGCACCCAGGATGGCGTTTGCGACCATCTCGGGCGTCACCTCAAACGGCATGTTGCACATGGTGTCATCGGGCGCGCAGGCGGCCTCGGCAACAATCATGGCCTGCTCGCGCGTAAGCTCGGCAACGCCAAGTTCCTTCATCGTGACCGGCAGGCCCAGCTCAATGCAGAAGCCCAAGACTTCCTCGAGCTTCTCGGTCGGGGCATCTTCGAGTACCAGCTGAACGATGGTGCCGAAGGCGACCTTCTCGCCGTGATACATGCCGTGGCACTCGGGCAGCATCGTCAGACCATTGTGGATGGCATGAGCAGCAGCAAGGCCCGAGCTCTCAAAGCCAATGCCCGAAAGCAGCGTATTGGCCTCGATGATATGCTCGACGGCAGGCGTGAGCGCACCCTTCTCCAGCGCGACCTTGGCCTTGACGCCATCGGCCATAAGCGTCTCGTAGCAGAGCTTGGCGAGCGCCAGGCCGGCCATTCCGCCCTTGCCGCCAGCGCAGGTGCCACCGTCGGCATCGTGCGTTGCCTGGGCCTCGAAATAGGTTGCGAGCGCATCGCCCATACCGGAAACCGTCAGGCGCACCGGGCTCGCCGCGATAACCGTCGTGTCCATAAGGACAATATTGGGGTTTGCCTTAAGGAAGAGATACTTGTCGAACTGGCCGTCATCGGTATAGAGCACGGAGAGCGCCGAACACGGGGCATCGGTCGAAGCAATGGTGGGGCAAATGATAACCGGGGACTCCAGGTAATAGGCGACGGCCTTCGCGGTGTCGAGAATCTTGCCGCCACCGACGCCGACGATGATGTCGCAACCGTTGTCGCGAGCGAGCGCAACCAGGCGATCGACCTCGCCCTTGGAGCACTCACCGTTAAAGTCCTCAAACAGCAGCTCGGCCTTAGCCTCGGCAAAGCCGCCCTCGATCTTGGCACCGACGCGCTTCTTGCCCGAAGGCGTCACGATGACGAGGGCCTTAGCGCCAAGCGGCTCAACATAAGAGCCGAGCTTGGCCAGCTCGTCCGGGCCCTGGATGTACTTGCTGGGGCTATTGAAAATTGCAGCCATAACCATCCCATTCTCTAAAAGAAAAAGAAAGGGGCTCCGTACGGATACGTGCGGAGCCCCTCGTTACGATAACAAGAGTCGATTAGAAATCGATGTCGGTGTCGTAGTAGCAGGCCTTGAGGATCTTCTCGAAGTCGGCAGCCTTGGTCTCACGCGGGTTCTCGGGCGTGCAGGCGTCGGTCTCGGCGTTCGCAGCGATCTCGGGCAGCTTGGCGAGGAACTCCTCCTCGGAAACCATCTGCGGGTTCTCGGCGTCGACCTTCACGCCACCATTCGCGTAATCCTTGATGGACTGCGGAATGTTGAGCTGGTCATTGAGGTCGCGAATCTTCTGGACGAGCGCAGCGATGAGCTCCTCGTTGGTCTCGCCGGGAAGGTGCAGGATCTCCTTGGCCACGTAAGCGTAACGCTCAGCAGCACGCGGGTCCTTGGAGTTCCACTGGATAACCTTGCCCAGGTACATGGCGTTAGCGGCACCGTGGATGATGTGGCCGTTCTCGAAGGCAGCACCGGTCTTGTGAGCCATGGAGTGAACGATGCCGAGCAGGCCCGAGGAGAAGGCGATACCGGCGATGCACTGAGCCTCGTGCATGTGCTGACGGGCCTCATGGTCGCCAGCATAGGACTTGGGCAGCCACTCGACGATCTCGCGGATGCCGTGCAGGGCGTTGGCATCGGTGAACATAGAAGCGCAGGTGGAAACGTAGGCCTCCATGCAGTGGGTCAGAGCGTCCATGCCGGTGTGAGCGCACAGCTTGGCGGGCATGGTGTAGGTGAGCTCGGGGTCGACGATGGCGACATCAGGGGTGATGTTGAAGTCGGCCAGCGGGTACTTGATGCCCTTGGCGTAGTCGGTGATGACGGAGAAGGCAGTGACCTCGGTAGCGGTACCGGAGGTGGAGGAAATGGCGCAGAAATGAGCCTTCTGACGCAGCTCGGGGAAGCTGAACGGCTGGATGATGTTGTCGAAGGACTCCTCGGGATACTCGTAGAAGACCCACATGGCCTTAGCGGCATCGATGGGCGAGCCGCCGCCGATGGCGATAATCCAGTCGGGCTCGAACTCGCGCATGGCCTCGGCGCCCTTCATGACCGTCTCGATGGACGGATCGGACTCGACGCCCTCGAACAGCTTGACCTCGAAACCGCCTTCCTTAAGGTCGGCCTCAACGTCCTGCAAGAACCCGCCGCGGCGCATAGAGCTGCCGCCAGAAACGATGATGGCCTTCTTGCCCTTGAGGTTCTTCACCTCGTGGCGAGCGCCCTCACCAAAGTACAGATCGCGAGGATTGGTAAAACGTCCCATACTGTGCCTCCTAAACAAGCCCCTCTTAGACTTGCGTATATAACGGAGCACCCGATTGGCTCCGTTAGGACCGTTTGCGCGTTGCCGGCGACGACAATGCGCGATGTCTAAACGTCTCAACGCTCAGACAAACACTATTTTACCGTTCTGGTTGGTCAGTTATTCACCTAAAGCCAACAATGATGAAACGTTTTTTCTATTCCTGAAGACCCTTGTGGGGCATTCATACTCCCAAGCTGGGCAAACGTTTTATCAAGGTTGACCACATATCCCGGGCAGGACTGTGCCCCTCCAAAATGCGTCCCGTTCGCCGCCAAAAATCGACCGTTTGCGGCACCGTGATACCACTCGGTCGTCCAGGGTGCCGACATTTGTGCGACATCCGTCTTCGTGGTGCAAAGGTGCATGTCCAAGTGCAGCACCCCCGGTGTGCCACATGCGGGTAAACTAGAACCTTATATAGAGATATTTGAACCCTAACCGCAGCAAAGGAGGCCCCATGGCATTCGACCCCATTCAAGAGGATTGCCATCGCCTCGTTCTTGAGGCCTTGCGCCGCGACAATATCCCGCTCACCGACGGCCTCGCCGTAGAGCGTCTGATGGAACAATTCACCCGTAACCCCGCGCCGCTCATCGTGCACGATCGCGACCGAGCTGGGCACCTCATTGCCAAGGTGGTCGAGGCTGTCGACTACCGCATTCCCTTTATCCCCGACGACGCCCAGGCAGAGCAAGAAGAAGCCGCAGCCGAGAACATGCTCCGCGAGGCAGCCGCGCTCGATCCGGCCAACTGGGATGCCCAGCGCATGCTGTGCGCGCTCACCGCCGAATCTAACGAGGAATACGTGCAATATCTGGTGTCCAAGTGCGACGAGGTGGAGCACGATCTGGCGCTCAAGATTGCCTCGGCGCAGGACCCCTACGAGCGCGAGGCCGCAGGCGACCTGACCCGCCGTCCCTACCTGCGCTGGCTTGCCGCCTTGGCATCGCGCGCGCTCATTAGCGGCCGCTACCGCATGTCGCTCGAAGCCGCAAACCGCAGCCTCGACTTTGCCCCCAACGATCCTGCCGGCGTCCGCCACACCGCAATGCTCGCCATGGCAAAGCTCGAATACCCCGCTGAGGAGCTCAAGCGCTTTCGCTCTGCCCACTCCGTCCCCTATCTCGCCAACACGCCGCTGCGCCGTCGTCCCAAGGATGCAGAACGCGACTTGGACCCGTGGACGCTCATCGCGCTGATGAGCGCTGCCTGGCGCGAGCTGGATTACGAGGGCGCCGAACACTACCTGCGCATCCTTGCGCGCTCGTGCCCGCACGCAGCCGAGGCGCTCTACTTCCAAACCGAGTTTCCCGATGGCGTCTATGCCCGCGTCAACGTGGGTGCAGGCTCCACCGACGAGCTCGTCCTTGCACTCTCCGAGGCGACGCCGGTACTGCAGGAGGGCCTGGGCGCACCCGACAACGCCAGCTTTGCCGCCTGGGTCGCCACCAACGACATCGTGCGCTCCCAGATCGACGAGCGCATACTGCGGGCGGCCGAGCAGGGCTTGCCGTTTAAGGGAGGAGACCTCTAATGGATCCGAGCGTCTACATCCCCGCCTACCTGGAGCGCACCTATCTGGCGTCGCACCCCGAACTCACCGATGCAGCACGCGAGCTTGTCCATAACGACATCAGCGCAAACCCTCACAAGTATGCGCAGACCGAGCATGCCCAAGCGCTGCTGTCCTATGCCGGTGTTCATCGTCACCTGCTCGACGAGCTCCATCGCATCGAGGACATGGGCAGCGACGAGGAGTTTGAGCAGACGCGCAACCGCCTGTTCGACGACATGCGCGATGAGCTGCTCAAGATTGTTCGCGTCGATGCGCTGGCCGTCGATGCGCAGTTGCTCGCCATCATCCTGGCGGACACGCCCGTCGATGCCTGCCTGGGCGACCTGATGAAGCTCGAGGCGGGCACGGCCGACTACCTGCAACAGAGCGTGCCCGGGTTTGATATGGAGGCCCCGCACTATTGGGCCAATAATGTTTTGGCCGACGGTGTCACCGCGGCGGACCTTACCGTGAGCGAGCCGGCCCTTATCGGGTGGCTTCACACACTCGAGGCCATCTCGCAGCTGTGCATGGCGAGCGCCCGCTACCGCGCTGCTGCCAACTACGCCCGCCGCGTCCTTAAGGCAGAAGGCTATCCCACCCGGGCCGCCGGCATCGCGCTGCTTGCCCTCGCCCGCTTGGAAGACCAGGACGGCTTTTTTGCCCTAGCGCATCAGCTCGAGGAACAGATGGGGGCAGACGCACTCGAAAACTCTCCTTGGTACCTGCTCGCCCGCACGATTCTGCTGTTCAAAACAAACAAGATGCGCCCGGCGACGCGCGCGCTGCGTGAGTTTGCTAACCGTTGCGAGGGCGGCGCGTTCTTTTTGCTGAACCCCATGTATCAGACGCCGTATCTTCCCTGCCGACCCGAGCCGCGCGACCCCTGGGACCTCTCGCACCAGGCAGTTTGGGAAGCCGACGGCATTATCTCGGACACACCCGACTTTGCCCCCTGGGCCAACGCCTGCGAAGATGTATCGCAGCTTGCCCAGGAATTTGCGCGCCGCTACGGCTTTTAGCGACGCGATCGCCCCGACCATGTCATCTATGTTAGGAACGGCTTCATGAACCTCCGCTCATCTCTCGCCTGCACCTCGAGCGATATCGCCCGCTGGGGACTGCGCTCTGTCCTCAAACGCCAGGGCGGCGTGCTTCCCGGCCGCATCGCCATGAAGATCGACCCCGAGCTGCTAAGCGACCTCGCGAGCCTGGTCGACCGCAGTGTGATGATCACCGGTACTAATGGCAAGACCACCACATCCAACCTCATCGCCGACGCAGTTGCTGCCAGCGGTGCTACCGTGGTGTGCAATCGTGCCGGCAACAATATGGAGCCCGGTGTGGTGGGTGCTCTGCTCGAGGCCCGCGGCGGCCTTAAGCACACCAGCAGCGGCAAGCGCGTGGGCGTTTTTGAGTGCGACGAGCTCTACACCGTACGCGTTCTGCCCAAGCTCAAACCGACGTACTTTGTGCTGCTCAACCTGTTCCGCGACCAGCTAGACCGCTACGGCGAGATTGACCACACCCAGGACGTCATCGCCCACGCGCTGGAGCTTTCGCCGGCAACGACGCTCATTTACAACGCAGACGACCCGCTGTGTGCCGCGATCGCCGCGCGCGTTCCCAACGCAAGCATCGCCTTTGGCATCGACGGCGCCACGGGCACCGAGTCCGACCGCATTAGCGACTCGCGTTTTTGCTCGCAGTGCAACGCCCCGCTGGAATACGACTATGTGCAGTACGGACAGCTGGGCGCCTATCATTGCCCTTCGTGCGGATGGGGTCGCCCCGCGCTGCTCCGCCGCGTGACGGGCGTTGAGCTCGGCTGCGACGGCTATGGTTTTGACCTGGCCTTTGGACCCGAGGCCAACGCGCCCGCCGCGCACATCGCCACGCGCTACAACGGCCTGTACATGGTCTATAACGTCGCCGCCGCCTTCTTTGCGGCGCACGAGCTGGGCGTGGACGCGGCGCACCTGCAGCCCACGCTCGATGCCTACGTCCCCGCCGGCGGACGCATGGGCCGCTGGAACATTGCCAGCCGCACCGTCGAGGCAAACCTGGCCAAGAATCCCGTGGGCTTCGATCGTCAGATTCAGTCCATTAAAACGGCAGGCGGCAGGCTCTGTGCCTTCTTCCTCAACGACAACGACGCCGACGGCCACGATGTATCGTGGATCTACGACGTCGACTTCGAGCGCATCGCCGACACGCCGGGTCTTGTCGCCTTTGCCGGAGGCACGCGTGCGCACGACATGCAGGTGCGCCTCAAGTACGCCGGCATCGATGCCACGATTATCTCGAATGTCGAGCAGGCGATTGGTGCCGTGGCAGACGAGGCCGCCGGCGACACTTTCTATGCCGTCGCCAACTACACGGCCTTTCCGCCGCTGGTCAAGGAACTCGACGGACTCAAAGGCACCGATACGAACTCGGTAGCCTCCCACACCGTAACGCGCGCCGATGGCAGCGCTGTCCCCACCGATATTGCGCCGGTCGAGCTTTCGCGCCCGCTGCGCATCGTCTATCTGTACCCCGATGCCCTCAACCTCTATGCCGACGGCGGCAACGTCATTGCCCTCGAGCGCCGCTGCGCCTGGCGCGGCATTCCCGTGCGTGTGGACGAAGTCCACATGGGCGAGACGCTCGACCTGACCGACGCCGACATCGTTATGATGGGCGGTGGCTCCGATCGCGACCAGCTGGCGGTTGCACATGAACTGCTCGCTCAAAAAGACAAGGTCGCGGCCTATGTTGAGGATGGCGGCTCGCTGCTTGCCATCTGTGGCGGCTATCAGCTGCTCGGCCGTTCGTACTATATGGGCGAGGATCGCATCGAGGGTCTGGGGGTCATTGCCGCCGAAACCGTACGCGGCTCCGACCGCCTGATCGGCAACGTAGCCGTCGAAACCAATCTGGCACCCGAGCCCTTTGTGGGATTCGAGAACCACGGCGGCCGCACCCTGCTCGATACAGCGGCCACGCCGCTCGGAACGTCCGTCGTCACGGGCACCGGCAACAACGGCGACGATGGCTTTGAGGGCCTCGTCTACAAGGGCGTGATCGGCACGTACCTGCACGGGCCGGCGCTGCCCAAAAACCCCGAACTCGCCGACTGGCTGATCGCACACGCCCTCGAGCGCCGCGGCGATGCGCAGGCCACAGCCCTGCTGCCGCTCAAGCCCCTCGACGACACCTACGAGCGCGCCGCCCACGACGCCGCCATGAAGCTCCTCCCCTAGCACCCCACCACCACAAAGGGGACAGGTACCTTTGTGGTGGTTTTCCAGTTTGCCAACGATATACGCGCCGACAAAAAAGTCTGCTATACTCTTTCCCGCTGTCCCCATCGTCTAGCGGCCAAGGACGCCACCCTTTCAAGGTGGATATCGCGGGTTCGAATCCCGCTGGGGGCACCATTTGAAATGCAAAGCCCGTTACCCTTGTGGTGACGGGCTTTTTTCTTCTCCAACGCCGGGATTCGAACCCGACAGGGTGCGGAGCTGAGGAAACGCGTAAGCGTTTTCCAGCGCAGCACGCAAGGAGCGGAGCGACGCAGCGAAAGCGGGCGGCGCCAGCCGCACGCGGACATCCCGCTGGGGGCACCACTGAATCTGAGAAGCCCGTTGCCCTCGCGGCGGCGGGCTTTTTGCTACCCATGCGCCGGGATTCGAACCCCGAAGGCATAAAATCACACTGTCATCCAAGGGCCCGTGGACAAAAAATAGCAAATATGAGTACTGTTACCAATTTAGTAACAGCGATTTCATGCCATCAGAAGGCGATTTGGACACAAGGCGTCCTACGGCGGAGGAATTGCAGGCGTTTATCAGCTAAGTACTTGGACATATGTTGCGTAACACTGCATATTTTGCAAAAAGATAATGCTGCAGGGCTTGTGACAGTACTCATATTTGACGTTTTTTGCCCACGGCCCCTTATTGCGTGGGCGAATCAGTTGCAAAGCGGGATCCAAAGCGTCCTTCGCAAACAAAAAGCCGGGGCCCACGCGATGCGGACCCCGGCTCAATAGCGTGACGATATGTCGGTTACGTTCTACACGTAGAACAGAATGTCGTCGTAGGTCGGAACCGGCCAGTAGTCGGCGGCCACGATCTCCTCCATTGCGTCCACGGCGGCACGCAGCGTATCCATAACGGGAACGACCTCGTGCGCGTATACGTTGGCCTGCTCCTGGCCATCGAGAGCCTCGGCCTTCTGATGTACGGCGTCGAGCGCCTTGATGGAGTCGTTGATGGCGGTGATACCGTTGCAGAGCTTGTTGAGCGTGTTCTGCTCGCACTGCATGGCGGCCTCAGCACCGGCGGCACGAATAGTCTCAAGGCCCTTAGCGACCTTGGTGGCATAGGCGGTAATGACCGGGCGATAGGTACGACGCGCCTCGCGAACCATCGTGGTAGCCTCGATGTTCATGAGCTTGTTGTACTTCTCGAGCTTGCAGTCATAGCGGCACTGGGCCTCGGCCTTGGTCAGGACGCCCGTCTCCTCAAAGAGCGCAATGGCCTTATCGGAAACAAAGGCGGGAAGAGCGTCGGCCGTGGTCTTGTTGTTGGCAAGGCCGCGCTTCTCGGCCTCGATGGGCCACTCGTCGGAGTAACCGTCGCCGGAGAACAGGATGCGCTGGTGATCGGTCAGCACCTTCTTGCAGTACTCGAGCGCGGCGTCCTGGAACTTATCCTCGGGCGTACCCTCGAGTGCGTCGGCGAAAGACTTGAGCGACTTGGCCACGGCAGCATCGAGCACCAGGTTGGAGTCGGAAACGTTTTGCTCGGAGCCGCAGGCACGGAACTCGAACTTGTTGCCGGTGAAGGCGAACGGGGAGGTGCGGTTGCGGTCGGTGTTGTCCTGCATCAGTTTGGGCAGGGTATCGGCGCCCAAGTCAAGCACGCCGCGCGTGGCATGGACGGAAGCCTTGCCATCGATGATCTTCTCGACAACCTCGGTAAGCTGGTCGCCCAGGAAGATGGACATAATCGCCGGAGGAGCCTCGTTGGCGCCCAGACGATGGTCGTTGCCGGCCGAGGCGACAGAAGCGCGCAGGAGCTCCTGGTAGTTATCGACGGCCTCAATCACCGCGGTGAGGAAGACGATGAACTGCAGGTTGTCGAGCGGGGTGTCGCCCGGGTCGAGCAGGTTCTCGGACTCGGTGCCAAGCGACCAGTTGTTGTGCTTGCCCGAACCGTTGATGCCCTCAAAGGGCTTCTCGTGCAGCAGGCAGACCAAGTCGTGACGGGAGGCGATGAGCTTCATCTTCTCCATCATGACCAGATTCTGGTCGATGGCCTCGTTGACCTCGCCGTAGACAGGGGCGAGCTCATGCTGGCAGGGAGCGACCTCGTTGTGCTTGGTCTTGGCAGGAATGCCAAGCGCCCACAGTTCATCGTCCAGATCCTTCATATAGGACGAGACGGTGGGGCGGATAGCGCCAAAGTAGTGCTCCTCGAGCTCCTGGCCCTTGCAGGGAGCAGCACCAAAGAGGGTGCGCCCGGTGATGACCAGGTCCCTGCGCTTGCGGTAAGCGTCCTTCTTGATCAGGAAGTACTCCTGCTCATCGCCCACGGAAGGAACGACCTTCTTGGGGGTCTTACCAAACAGCGCCAAAACGCGCTTGGACTCACGCGAGAGTGCGGTCATGGAGCGCAGCAGCGGGGTCTTCTTGTCCAGGGCCTCGCCCGTGTAGGAGCAAAAAGCCGTGGGGATGCACAGGACATCGTCCTTAATGAATGCGGGGCTGGTGGGATCCCAAGCGGTGTAGCCACGGGCCTCGAAGGTGGCACGCAGGCCGCCGTTGGGGAAGCTGGAGGCGTCCGGCTCGCCCTGGATGAGGTTCTTGCCCGTAAACTTGGTAATGGCGGTGCCGTCGTGGTTGGGCTCGAGGAAGCTGTCGTGCTTCTCGGAAGTAATGCCCGAAAGCGGCTGGAACCAGTGCGCGTAGTGCGTCGCGCCCTTGGAGATGGCCCAGACCTTCATGGCGTGGGCAACGGCGTTGGCCACATCCAGGTCGAGCGGCTCACCGTCCTCGAGGGTTGCAGCAAGGCGCTTCCAAATGTCCTTGGGGAGGTAGTCCTTCATGACTTCCTCAGAGAACACCATGGTCCCGAAGCGGTCAGTAAGTTCGGCCATACGGAACTCCCTTCGTATCGGCACCGCGTGAGAAGCGGTGTTGATTACTAACGAACGAGTCATAGATTAGGCTCGTCGTGTTTCCGCAACATTACCGTTATGTTGCTGTCACGAAACCAATCAATGAGGTTACCGCATCGCGGCGGCGTTGCCGCCCTCAACAGCCAATCAACTGTATAAATTGCAGACCTCTCCCCATGGTTTAAGGGTAGTCAATTTGGGATGGGGCTCTATTAACTGGTATTTCGCATCAGATACCAGTCTTTATAGCCCCATCCCAGATTGACCGCTCTGCTATAGGGAATGTCGATAGCAAGGCATCTTTGATTGGTATCCCCGAATAGCGAGTGAAACTCCACCGTGACACAGTGGTGCTGTAGAATCCTTACAACACATCACACTATTACGTATCTAAAGGAGCACGATATGCGCGTCGACGAGGTTTTTAAGCAGGCAGCATCCCAGGGCACCGCACCCGTTTCGTTTGAGATGTTCCCGCCCAAGGGCGAGCTTACCCTCAACACGGCTCGCGAGGTGGCAGGCAATCTGTGCAAGCTTTCGCCGAGCTTTGTCTCGGTCACCTGCTCTGCCGGCGGCTCGGGCAACGGCGCCACCACCGCCCCCATCGCGCAAATGATTACGAGCGAATTCAATACGCCCTCGGTGGCGCACCTCACCTGCGTGGGCCGCTCGCACGCCGATATCGCCGCCAAGATCGACGAATACCGCTCCGCCGGCGTAGAAAACATCCTGGCCCTGCGCGGTGATCTGCCCGCTGGCGCGACCGAGGATGACAAGCCCGCCTCGGACTACGCCTACGCCCGCGAGCTCATCCCCGAGCTTGTTGACGCCGGCTTTTGTGTGGGCGCCGCGGCCTACCCCGAGGGCCACATTGCCTGTGAGGACCTCAACGCTTCGGTCGAATACCTCAAGCAAAAACAGGACGCCGGCGCGAGCTTCTTTGTGACGCAGCTCTTCTTTGACAACGAGTGCTTCTACCGTTTCCGCGAGCTTGCCAACAAGGCAGGTATCACCGTGCCCATTACCGCGGGCATCATGCCGTTTATGGGCAAGTCGCAAATCAGCCGCATGGTCTTTATGTGCGGCGCGTCGCTGCCCTCCCCCGTCATCAAGATTCTCGCCAAGTACGAGAACGACCCCGAGAGCCTGCAGGCAGCCGGTGTAGATTATGCCGCCCGTCAGCTTTGCGACCTTAAGGAGCACGGTGCCGCCGGTCTGCACCTGTACACTATGAATCGTCCTGCAATCGCCGCAACCATTATGGAGCGCCTGGGGTAATGGAAAAACCGCACATCGATACAACCGCTGTCGAAGTGCCGGCTGACCTTGCGTCGCCGGCGCTCTACCGTATCGATGATGCCCACCATCCCCGCGTCGACCGTGCCGAGATGTTGCGCTATCTGGGCTACGGCGGTCAGCAGATTGAGCCCGAGCTGTCGCAGCGTATTGAGCTTGTCGTTGAGCGTCTGGAACTGGACATTGAGCCCCGTGGCGTGCGCCGCGCATTTGCCATCGATGCCATGGGCGTGGACGAGCAGGGAGAGCCTTGCATTCGCTTGGTCGGCACCAACGTTGAGCTGCGTGGTCGCGATATCTATCGCCATCTCAAAGACGCCCGCTTTGCCGCGCTCATGGCATGCACACTCGGCATGGACGCAGAGCGTCGTCTGCGCACCACAGGAGCCCAGCAGCCCCTGGAGGGAGCCGTGCTCGACGCCGCATGCTCCGCCTATGTAGAAGCCGCCGTCGAGCAGATGGACCAGCAGGTCAAGGCTGCGGCCGCCGCACACGGACTCGCCGGTAACTGGCGCTTCAGTCCCGGCTACGGCGACTGTCCGCTTACGGCCCAGCGCTCAATCGTGGCTGCACTCAACGCCACGCGACTCATCGGGCTTACCGTCACACCCACCAGCCTGCTCATGCCCACCAAGAGCGTGACCGCGGTGATTGGTCTGTTCGACGGCGAGGTCCACGACGCCCAGAGCCGCCCCACCTGCAATATCTGCCGCATGCGCGAGCACTGTCGCTTCCGCGCCGCCCACACCACCTGCTATTCCAGCCATTAGGAGCTCATCGATGTTTACTCCGCTTATCACTCACGATCTGGACGGCGCCGCGCTGGCGGCGCCCGTTGATGCCGCACGCCGCAATGGCGCTGCATACAAGACGCGCACGATCGACGACCTTCGCGTTAAGGACGATCGCCTGCGCGCCGCCATCGAGGGCACGGGACACCTGCTGTTCGACGGCGGCATGGGCACCATGCTGCAGGCGGCCGGCATGAAGGCCGGCGCTCTGCCCGAGCTGCTCAACTTTGAGGAGCCCCAGGTCATTACCGACATTCAGCGACAGTACGTCGAGGCCGGCTGCGACGTGATCACCGCCAACACCTTTGGCGCCAACGCCCACAAGCTCGATGGCGCCGCTACCGTGGCAGATGTCTTTGCCGCCGCTGCCGCCTGTGCCCGCGCGGCCGGTGCCCATTACGTCGCCGGCGACATCGGCCCCATCGGTGCGCTGCTTCGCCCCCTGGGCACCCTCAGCTTCGACGAGGCCTATGACCTCTTTGCCGAGGAAGTGCGCGCCGGCGTCAATGCGGGCGTGGACCTCTTTATTATCGAAACCATGACCGACCTGGCCGAGATCAAGGCGGCCGTCCTCGCCTGCCGCGAGAACTCCGATCTGCCCGTCTTTGCCACCATGACCTTTGAGGAAGACGGTCGCACCTTCCTGGGCACGAGTCCCGAGGTTGCCGCCATCACGCTCGATGCCATCGGCGCCGACGTTTTGGGCATCAACTGCAGCCAGGGACCGGCCGAGCTCCGAGGACTCGCCGCTCGCATGCTCACCGTTACGGACAAGCCCGTTATGGTGCAGGCCAACGCAGGACTGCCCCACGTGGACGACGACGGCAACACCGTCTTTGATATCCAGGCGCCCGAGTACGCCGTGGCCGTCGCCGGTATGATTGAGGACGGCGTAAGCGTCGTGGGCGGCTGCTGCGGCACCACGCCGGCGCACATGGCCGCCTTGCGCACGCTTATCGATAACCACACGCCCAGTCCGCGCCACCGCAAGCCCAGCATGTCGGTCACGAGCGCCCAGACGGTCGTGGACCTTCCCTGCGACGGCCATAAGATTGCCGTCATCGGCGAGCGCATCAACCCCACCGGCAAAAAGCGCCTGCAGCAGGCCCTGCGCGACGGCGACCTGGACTACGTCGTGAGCCAGGGCATCAGCCAGCAGGAACAGGGCGCCGACATCCTGGACGTCAACGTGGGCCTGCCCGAGATCGACGAGGTCAAGATCATCCAACAGGCGACCGAACAGCTCCAGGGCTCCACGCTGTTGCCGTTGCAGATTGACTCCACCGACCCCGCAGCCGTCGAGGCCGCCGTACGCCGCTACGCCGGCAAGCCCATCATCAACTCGGTCAATGGCAAGCAAAAGATCATGGATGAGATCTTTCCGCTGGTCGCCCACTACGGCACCAACGTTGTCGGCCTTACGCTCGACGAAGGCGGCATCCCCGATACCGCCGAGGCCCGCTTTGCCATCGCCGAACGCATCGTGGCCGAGGCCGCCCGCTACGGCATCGGCCCGGACCGTATCCTCATCGACTGCCTGGTCATGACCGCCTCGACCAATCAACGCCAGGCCGAGCAGATCCTACGCGCCATGTCCCTGTGCAAGGAGCGTCTGGGCGTCAAATGCGCGCTCGGCGTATCGAACATCAGCTTTGGCCTGCCTGCCCGCCCGCTGCTGGGCTCAGTCTTTTTGGCTGCCGCTTTTGGCGCGGGCCTGGACGCCCCCATCATGAACCCGGGCTCCAAGCGCTTTATGGATACCGTCTACAGCTATCGCGTCCTGAGCGTTGAGGACGAGGGCTCGACCGGATACATCGAGCGCTACGCCGGCTGGACCGATCCGTATAAGATTGCCGCCAACCCGGCGGCCGCCCAGTCAGCATCGATCGATGCCGCGCCTACCGCAAGCACCACCGCAAGCGCCGATGACGACCCCATCCGCCACATGGTCGTCTCGGGACGCAAGGGCGAAATCGCGGCCGAGACCGAACGCCTGCTGGCCGACCACGACGCCATGGACCTCATCAACGACCACTTTATCCCCGCCCTCGATGAGGTCGGAGTCCTCTTTGACCAGGGCAAGTTCTTCTTGCCGCAGCTCATGGCCTCGGCCGAGGCCGCGCGCGTGGGCTTCGATACCATCAAACGCCTGATGCCCGCCGGCGAGATTGCCGACAAGGGTAAGATCTGCGTGGCCACCGTCAAGGGCGACATCCACGACATCGGTAAGAACATCGTCAAGATGCTGCTCGATAACTACGGCTATACCGTCTTTGACCTTGGCCGCGACGTCGATCCGCAGGAGGTGCTCAAAACCGTCAAGGAGCGCGACATTAAGCTCGTCGGCCTCTCGGCGCTTATGACCACCACGGTCGTCGCCATGGAGGAGACCATCAAGCTGCTTCATGCCGAGGTCCCGGGCGTCAAGATTATCGTGGGCGGCGCCGTGCTCACCCCCGAATACGCCAAGCAGATCGGCGCAGACTACTACGCCAAGGATGCCGCCGAAAGCGCCCGTATCGCCGAAGAGGTCTTTGGACGGTAACACAACGGAAACAACCCCGCACCAAAACGTGCCGCATGCGCCACTTGGCACGTGCGGCACGTTAGAATAGAGGGGACTATGCTCGTTTTGGCAGATAGGAGCGCAAGGATGGCGATCACGCCCGCAGAAATCGCGGAAACCCGCGGCATGGTTGAGGAGCAGAACCTCGACATCAGGACCATCACCATGGGTGTTTCGCTCATGGGTTGCGGTGACGAGAACCTCGACCGCATGTGCACGAAGATCTACGACCACGTGACGCACACGGCCGAGCACCTGGTCGAGACCGCCGAGAACCTCGAGCGCGAGTACGGTATCCCCATCGTCAACAAGCGCGTTTCCGTCACCCCGGTGGCGCAGATTGCCGCATGCTGCAAGGATGAGGACCTCACCCCCATCGCGCACGCCCTCGACCGCGCGGCAGAGACGCTCGGCATCGACTACCTGGGCGGCTTCTCCGCGCTCGTCCAAAAGGGCATCGGCGACGCCGACCGCCGCGTCATCCAGTCCATCCCCCAGGCGCTCGCTACCACCAGCCGCGTCTGCTCCAGCGTCAACGTCGCCAGCCTGCGCGCCGGCATCAACATGGACGCCGTGCTCATGGCAGCGCAGACCATCATCGATGCCGCCAAGCTTACGGCCGATGAGGATTCCGTCGGCGCCTCCAAGTTTGTCTGCTTTGCCAACATGGTCGAGGACTCCCCGTTTATGGCGGGCGCCGTCCACGGCGGCGGCGAGGCCGACGCCGTCATCAACGTAGGCGTCTCGGGCCCCGGCGTGATGGCCGCAGCCCTGGAGAAACTGCCCGATTCCGCATCGATGATGGAAGTCGCCGAGAAGATTAAGCAGACTGCCTTTAAAATCACCCGTGCCGGCGAGCTCATGAGCCGCGAGGCCGCCCATCGTCTGGGTGTCGAGAAGGGCATTGTCGACCTGTCGCTGGCACCTACGCCTGCCATCGGCGACTCCGTTGCGCGCATCCTCGAGATTATCGGCGTGGGCACCTGCGGTGGCCCCGGCACGACCTGCGCGCTCGCCATGCTCAACGATGCCGTCAAGAAGGGCGGCGTCATGGCCAGCTCCAGCGTGGGCGGACTCTCGGGCGCCTTTATCCCCGTGTCCGAGGACGCCGGCATGATCGCCGCCGTCGAGGCCGGCGCGCTTTCGCTCGAGAAGCTCGAGGCCATGACCTGCGTGTGCTCCGTTGGCTTGGACATGATCGCCATCCCCGGCGACACCCCGGTCGAGACCATCGCCGGCATCATCGCCGACGAGATGGCCATCGGCGTCATCAACAACAAGACCACGGCCGTCCGCGTGATCCCTGCCATCGGCAAGGGCGTGGGCGACTGCGTCGAGTACGGCGGCCTGTTCGGCCGTGCACCCATCATGCCGGTGAACCCCAACGCCGGCACCGTGCTTGCCCATCGCGGTGGACGCTTCCCGGCACCGCTGAACTCGCTCAAGAACTAGCTGAGGGGTGCTGGCGAGGAGCCCCGGGGAGGACAAATATATAAGGTCGATCGCGAGTTCCGCACGAGCCGGAGAGCACTTAATGTGCTCTCCGTGCGAGTCAGGACTGTCCGAGCAGGCGACCTTATATATTTGTCCTCCCCGGGGCTCCCGCACAACGGGACCTCAGTTGGGTTCTATCCCGGTTGCAGTTGCTTCGCTCCTGCACCACTTGGCTGGTGCGGCGTTTTGGCGTTGGAACGGTTCTTTTTCTGATATATGCTTGTTGCGGCTCTTCTTTTGGGAGGGGCCGCTTTTTTTGTTGTGTGAGGAGGTTGGCCCGTGGTTGATGGGGAGATTCGTTCTGAGCTGCTTGCTGCGGATTGGAATGGCGAATGGATGCGTCTGCAGGCCGCTCGGCATCGGGCTGATGATTCTTTTGAATGGGATAAGCGGGCTCGGCATTTTCGGCCGCTTGAGACTGCTCCGTATGCCCGGGACTTTATGAAGCTGTTGGCGTTAAAGCCTGGTGAATCGGTGCTTGATATGGGGTGTGGGGCTGGGTCGATTGCCATTCCGCTTGCTCAGGCTGGGCATCCTGTGATTGCTGCTGACTTTTCCCCTGCTATGTTGGGCACGCTTGATGCTGGCATTGAGTACTATGGACTCGAGGATCGCATTACACCGCTTGAGCTTGCTTGGGATGATGACTGGGATTTGGTTGGACCGGTCACGAAAGCGGTAGATGTTGCCTTTGCCAGTCGTTCTGTCACCACGACCAACCTAAAAGGCGCGCTTGCCAAGCTTGATCGAACGGCTCGTCGGCGTTGTGCTGTTACGATGGTCGCCAACTCCAGCCCACGCTATGACCTGCACCTGATGAACGCCATCGGTGCCTCGGTTACCTGCAGTAATGGCTTTGTGTATGCCTTTAATATCCTCGTTCAGATGGGTGCCCTGCCGCAGGTTACGTACTTTGAATCGCCTCGTCGCGATACCTTCGATAGCCTTGAGGCGGGCGTGGCGGACTTCTCCCGCATGCTCGAGCGCGGTAACGAGGATAAGATCGACCGTCTGCGCGACTACGTTGCTCAGCATATGACTGAAAATCCCCATGCTGGAGAGCCGGGGTCCAAGGGCGTGCCGCAGGGACGCTACATGCTCGACCACGTCCGCAAGGTCCGTTGGGCGTTTATTGCATGGGAGCCGGTCTCTTAGGGCCGTCCATAGACCGCTTTCGGCCGCCGTACACGTCCGCCTGTAACCCGCGCTGTTCTCCCGCTCGGCATCCGCATTCTTTTTGAACTGGGCAAACACGCCCCACACCGCGCCGTTCCTGCGCTATCGTGGGACAGCTCACGTAGATTAAGGCCCCATCGCGGGGCGCCCCATACATAGAAAGCGAGAACCCATGGCACTGACAGGAGCCCAGGTCAAGCAGCTTCGCAGCATGGCCCATCACCTCAACCCCGCCATCATCATCGGCAAGTCCGATATCAACGAGGGCACCGTCGAGCAGACGGTCGCCTACCTGGAGAAGCACGAGCTCGTTAAGTGCTCCGTGCTGGACGGCTCCAGCCTTTCCGCCCGCGAGGCCGCCGAAGAGCTCGCCGATCGCTGCCATGCCGAGGTCGTCCAGGTTATCGGCCGCAAGTTCTCGCTGTATCGCGAGTCCTCGCGCAAGGATATCGAGAAGATTAAGCTCGTCTAAGAGCCAACGATCCGGCGAGCCAACATACATTAAGCTTGCGAGCGTCCGAGCAATTCGGACGCTCATTTTTTATCGCTCGACGAGCACGCGGTTGAGCCTGCCCTCCACCAAGCGCTCGTACAGACGCCGCGTCTCGGGCTCGGGCACGCCATTGACCTGCTCCCTCAGGTGATGCATATGTCCACTGTACAGCTCGACGATATCGCGTCGTCGCCCCGCCGCACCGTAGACGCGCATAGCGCAACGCACCATGTCCTCGCGCGCCGTCTCTTGCCGCAGCCCCGACTCCACCAGCCATACCGCCGACTGCAGGTCGTTTTCTTCTAGGGCGGCATTCGCGCCCCGAATCATGCAGTCGATATACTTCGATTCCATAATGCGTCGCATACGCAAAAAGTAGGTGGGATTACAGCCATTGGGAACATACAACGGGCCGGCGTAGAGTTGCTCGATCTTAAGGCACAGCTCGACCAGATGGGGTCCGCGCGCACCTGTGCGATTTCCCAAAACTTCGCGGCTTATCTGATCAAACAACCGCACGTCAGTCTTGACGTAATCGCCGTTAAGCCCAATGCACTCGTTTTGGATCAGCACACACGACTTGCCGTCCGGTGTCGGCCCCAAGGCCGAACGCAGGCGCGATATCGTCGAGTACAGATTGTTACGAGCGCTATTGAACTCGGCATGGGGCCACAGCTCCATAGCCAGCGTCTCGCGGTCGACCAGCGCATCCATACCCAGCGCAAGCCGCTCGGCAAGCGTCGCCGCTTTCTTGCGGCGCCACATCTTATCCGTGATGGGAAACCCGTCGCGCTCGGCGCGAAACGCCCCAAACATGCGGATCTCGATATGGCCAATCGCATCGACACCCTCGGCATCACCGGCCTGGAACAGACGCTCGCCTTCGCCCTCAAAGTCGTCACGCAGCGAATATCGCGACAGCTCGCGCACCGGGAGCTTCTTTCGAATTCTAGCAGCCGGCTCACCCAGACAATGCATCGCAAGACGCGCAAACAGCCGATACGACGGATCCAAAATCCCTGGGCGGTTCATGGACATCCAGGCTGCAAGGTCGCTATCTCGGCCCGCACAGGCCAAATGCAGCGCCACCATCCAAGCCTCGGCACCACCGACCTGCGTCCGACTCAAATCGAGCAGCTCTGCCTCTTCGCGCACCGATACCATCGATGTATTGCGTAAGTACGCCGCGCGCTCTAGCAGCAGTGCGTTGTCGCGTATGTATCCAATCGATTCCTCGGCAAGCCTGAGCACCTGCACCGCACGGAATTTGGCATTGACCGGACGCCCCTCGGCCAGCGACTGCCAGCCTTCCAGTATCAAGCCAAACAACTGGACTTGATTGTCACGCACGCGCACGGCAAAACGGTCGAGCTCATTGAATGCCTGCTCGTCGGTCACCGGCATGCCGGCAAGCAGGCGCCGCGCCGATAACACCATGCGCACCCAGATGGCGAGCGCTCGGATTCCACGCGCTTCGAGTGCCTCGAGCGTCAGGGCCATCTCGTCATCACGCTCATCGACCCCCGCATACGATCCATCAAATAGCTCCGTCAACATGCGGTCCGCCCGCACAAACGTCCCCGCGATATCGAGCTCGCAATCGTAGGCCTTATCCGTTTTGAGCCCCGCGAGGATCTCACCGCCCTTCGCCCGCTCGGTCAGCCCATGCTTTATCTCGACATGAGCGGACAGCATGTCGAGTGCGGCACAAGACGCCTCACTTTCCAACGCTGTACGGCTTGCCGGAAGCCCCAGACCGCTATCTCCATAACAGGCGGCCGTAAACGCGTGCGCCACCTTCCACGACACGGGATCGAGCTCGCAAATCGCTTGCTCGCCCGCACGCTCGATAATTGAGGCCATATACCGCGCGAGCTTTGTATTGGAGACGCTCACCGCCGCCAGATAGATGCCGAGCGCCTCGTCAGGCGTCGGCTCCGATGCCTGGCCATCTGCCTCGGACTTTCCCAGCGCCGCGCGGCAGACATCCCCTCCATGCCCTGTCAGGGCCAGATCGACCCCATACTGCCCGGCAAACTCCAACACCGCACTGCGGTCCAAAAACGCGTCGGCGAGGTCCATCGCGATATCGCAGCGCCCCGCTTTAATCAATATACGCGCCGCCCGCACAACGAGTTCGGGGCGAATTTCGGCGACCAGCTTGCGCAATCGTAGGCGTGCGTTGTCCTCGGTACCCAAGCAGGTAAAGCTCCGGTCTGCCGGATCAACGCCAAAAATGGGATAATCGCGGACAAGATAGGACTGGTCAATCGCCGAAAGCCTAACACCGCAAGCCTCGAGCTCCGAAATATTGCCCTCACCCATTAAGACCATCAAGCATGCCACGCTAAACAGGGCGTTGTTCTCGAGCGACGCCAGATCAACAAGTGCCGCGCCGTAGATATTGACGATCTCGTTTTCGAGCATCTGGGCAACGTCTCCCTGCCCGTATAGTCCCGACTGCATAGCCGAGACGAGCTCGGGCACGCCCTGCGTAAGCTGATAGAAGTCGAGCGATGTGCTGATCGAAAACGCCGATGCCCACGCCGAATACTCATAGGCATGCACCTTGAGCATCTGCGCATTGATCTTAACCGAATCGCCCAGCCCATGAATCAGTTGACGATTTGAAGGACGGCAGGAGATAAAGACCCCCACCCCCATAGCGCGCAGGCCGCGAATCCTGTCGATGAGGTCTTCGGTATCGTGCTGATCGAGGTTTGGCACATTATCAATCGCGATAAGGGAGTGCGGTTTGTCTTTGAGTTCTTCGGTAACCACCTCGAGCTGCATAAACACCTCGCGCCCAGTGGCGCGATCGGCCTCGATAATCCGCACGGGGCCTCGCGTCGGGTCGCATTTAACCTCATAGGTGTACTGCAGCAGCACCGAGGTCTTCCCAAACCCGTCGGGCGCATAAAGAACCACGATGCCGGCCTTTCGGCCCTTGGCGAGAAGCTCATTCATCAAGCGTTCGCGTCGCACCATATAGCCACCGCCCAGCGGCATCAGCTCGAGGTCGTCCATACTGCCCAAATCGTTTACCATGCCCGCTCCTCAACTCGACCGTATGGACACTGTAACCGCAAGACCATACAAGCCGCGCTATGAATAGAGCGACCTTGTGTTCTAGGTTGTCTTTTGGTACGCAAGCGGCAAGTTTTTGTACAGCGAGGGCCGATTGTTATTAATCCCCCGACTAATCGGTCTTTAAGCAGGTAAATGAGCTTGTCAGCTTGTCCCATCTAAGCGGCAGTGTAACGCAAATGAACAAGGTTCAGCTATGTCATTCAACTCGCCTAGCACCCGCTACCGTCTACGACCTTTTAGTGGCATTTTTGCATAGAATCTGGTATGGAATGAATCAAGCTGTTGGGCATCCGGCATTCGTCAAGCTTGCGGCAAGATTTTGGTCAAGCGGGCGGAGAGGGATAACAAAAAGGCCCCCGCAAAGCGGAGGCCTTAGGCAAGGCTATGTCGAGATGCAGGATTCGCGCTACTCGCAGAGCGAAAGGGCGGCCTCGTCGGCAACGACAACGCAGTTGGTGTGCAGCTGCAGGATCGAAGCCGGGCACGCGGGCGTAACCGGACCATAGCACATGTCATGCACGGCCTGAGCCTTGGCCTCGCCGTTGGCGACGACTAGGATCATGCGGGCATACATGATGGTCTGGGTACCCATGGTGTAGGCCTGACGGGGAACATCGTCGATGCTGTCGAACAGGCGGCTGTTGGCCTGAATGGTGCTCTCGGTGAGGTCGACGCAGTGCGTGCCCTTGGAGAAGTGGTCATCGGGCTCGTTGAAACCGATGTGGCCGTTGTTGCCAATGCCGAGCAGCTGCAGATCCGGGTAACCGGCGGCGGCGACGATCTTGTCGTACTCAGAGCAGGCAGCGGCGGCGTCGGGGTTGGAACCGTCGGGCACATGCGTGTTGTTCAGGTCGA
Organism: uncultured bacterium; assembly: GCA_905215065.1. Taxonomy (GTDB): domain Bacteria; phylum Actinomycetota; class Coriobacteriia; order Coriobacteriales; family Coriobacteriaceae; genus Collinsella. The sequence continues at coordinate 34,889 of CAJMOF010000010.1, forward strand.
TGTTGATGTGATCGAAGAAGTTCTCACGCATGAAGTAGTGATAGCTCTGGGGATCGTCGTGCGAAAGGCCGCGATACTCGTCCAGGTTGTAGGTGCTGACCTCGGCAAAGTCGACGTCGCCCTTCTCGTACCAAGCAGCGAGCTGCTTGTAGGCACCGATCGGGGTGGAGCCGGTGGCAAGACCCAGCACGCAATCGGGCTTGAGGATAACCTGTGCCGAGATGATATTGGCGGCCTTGCGGCTCATATCCTCGTAGTCTTTAGCTTTAATGATCTTCATTACGCGTCCTTTCTCGTACAAGAGAGGCAAGGCTCCCCTTACAAGCACTTGCCCGCGGCCCGCGTCGGCCGCAACCAACGTGTGCGGCCACCAGGGCGAGGTCGCGTAATGTATGTGTCTCGTGTCTAGCCGCGTCGAGGCCCCTGCCCGTCCACGGTGACCCAAAGCCGTTTAGCTTCGGACAAATCCCATCTTGCCACGGAGGGCGCCCTCTTTCAAGGGCGCCCTCCATAAACGTGTTTGAATTGTAGGCTAATGGCCACGTGCACTTGCTAGCGCTCGCGAGCAACGATGAGCTGGTCCATCTCTTCGACATGCGCACCAACGGAGCCCTTGATACTCGAGAACTCAACGGAGTTGCACACCAAGATGGGAACCGTCACATCGTAGCCCTCGGCAGCAATTGCCTCGCGATCGAACTCGATGAGCACGTCACCCTTATGGACGACATCGCCCACCTGTGCATGCACGCTAAAATGCTTGCCCTCAAGCTGAACAGTGTCCAAACCAACGTGGATGAGCACGTCTAGGCCATCGACCGTGTTGAGCGCAACGGCGTGACCCGTGGGAAAAATGGCCTCGACCTTGGCGTCTGCCGGCGCAATCACACGCGTGCCGGTAGGCTGAATCGCCACGCCCTGGCCCAAAAGGCCGGTGGCAAACGTCTGGTCGTTTACCTCGGAGAGCGGAATGACGTCGCCCGAGATGGGAGCATCCAGCGTAAGGACTCGACCACGCATACCAAAAGACCTTAGGACTTTAGTGAACATGCTCCCCCTCGGACATACCAATCAATCAAATAACCTTAACAGTTTACCACTTGGCACCCGTTTTTGACCATTAGGGAAGTTCGCGCTTGACAACCTCGACGATGTCGTCGACAACGCGCTGGGTCAGCTCGTGCGTCTCGGCCTCGGCCATCACGCGGACCAGCGGCTCGGTACCGCTCGGGCGCACCAGAATGCGGCCGCGGCCGTCAAGCTCCTTCTCGGCGGCAGCGACGGCATCCCAGATGGGCTGGCAATCGTCCAGGCCGGCCTTGTTGTCGGAATGCACGTTGACGAGTACCTGCGGGTACTTCTTCATGATGCCGGCAAGATCAGTGAGGGTACGACCGGTGCGCTTGAGCACGGCCAGCAGCTGCAGAGCCGTCACCAGGCCGTCACCGGTGGTGTTGTGCTCCAGGAAGATGATGTGGCCGGACTGTTCGCCGCCGATGACGGCGCCATCCGCGAGCATGCGCTCCAAAACGTAGCGGTCCCCCACGGCGGTCTGAACCATCTCGAAGCCCTGCTCCTTCATAGCGATGGAGAAGCCAAGGTTGCACATGACGGTCGAGACGATCTCGGAGTTGGCGAGCTTGCCGCGGGCGGCGAGGTCAGAACCGCAGATAGCCAGGATGTAGTCACCGTCGATCTCATTGCCCTCGCCGTCGACGAACAGCACGCGGTCGGCGTCGCCGTCGTGGGCCAGGCCGATATCGGCGTGGGTGCGCAGCACGAGCTCGCGCAGGGGCTCAAGGTGAGTGGAGCCGCACTCAACGTTAATGTCGGTGCCGCAGTAATCAGTGTTGATGGCATGGACCGTGGCGCCCAGGCGCTGCAGCGCAGCGGGCGTGGTCTGGCAGGAAGCACCGTGGCCGCAGTCGACGGCAACAACCAGGCCATCGAGCTTAAGGCCGTCGAGCGTGCTGATGGCATGATCGACATAGGCCTTGCGGGCGTCTTTCATCTTGATAATGTGGCCCACGCCGGCACCGGTCGGCAGCGTGTCGGCAGCCATGGCCTCCTCGGACATGACCCAGGCGCTGATCTCTTCCTCGACAGCATCGGGAAGCTTCATACCCTTGCGGCTAAAGAACTTGATGCCGTTGAACTCCGGCGGATTATGCGAAGCAGAGATGACGATGCCGCCGTCGAGCTCGTTTTGGACGGTGAGCAGCGCCACGGCCGGCGTAGGGATAACGCCGCAGCAATGCGGACGGCCGCCCTCTGCCATAATGCCAGCGGTCAGAGCACTCTCGAGCATGGTACCCGAAAGACGCGTGTCGCGGCCGATGCAGATGTCCGGGCCAAGGAACTTGGTCGCCGCGCGGCCCAGGCGAAACGCGAGGTCGCACGAGAGGTCGGCATTGGCGACGCCACGGACGCCGTCGGTACCGAAGATGTTCTGGGGCATAGGATCGCTCCTTCCCTAGCAGGCGATATACAACCGCCCACCCTAGTCGAAAAAGAAAAGCGGGACCCGCCGAGGAATCGGCAGGCCCCGCTTGTACATTGTATCTCGAAAGGAGATAAAACCTTAGCGCTTGGAGAACTGGGGAGCGCGGCGGGCCTTCTTGAGGCCGTACTTCTTGCGCTCGACCACGCGAGCATCGCGCGTAAGGAAACCGGCCTTCTTGAGGTCAGCACGGTAGTCGCCAGCGTTCAGAAGAGCGCGAGCGATGCCCAGACGCAGAGCGCCGGACTGACCGGAGATGCCGCCGCCATCGCACAGAGCGATAACGTCGAACTGACCGGCGGTGTCGGTCACCTTGAAGGGAGCAAGGGCGTTCTCAACGAGCTGATGACGGCCGAAATACTGCTCGGCGTCACGCTTGTTGATGGTCACCTTGCCGGTGCCGGGGACGAGACGGACGCGGGCGACGGCGTTCTTACGACGGCCGGTACCCTGGTAGACAACGGTGTTCTCAGCCATCTTTAAGCCTCCAGCTCAATCTTCGTGGGGTTCTGGGCAGCATGCGGATGCTCGGCACCAGCGTAGACCTTAAGCTTGGTCATCTGGGCACGGCCGAGGGTGGTCTTGGGCAGCATACCGCGAACGGCGCGCTCGATGACCTTCTCCGGGTGCTTCTCCATAGCCTGGCGGAAGCTCTCAGCCTTGAGGCCGCCGTTGTAGCCGCTGTGGCGATAATAGGTCTTCGTGTCGGCCTTGTTACCGGTAAGCTGGACCTTATCGGCGTTGATGACGACAACGAAGTCGCCGCAGTCGCTGTTGGGCGTGAACTGGGGCTTGTTCTTACCGCGCAGGATCATTGCGATCTGGGTGGCAAGACGGCCCAGGACAGCACCATCGGCGTCGACGAGAACCCAGTTGCGCTGGACCTCGCCCTGCTTGGCGTAGTGAGTCGATTTCGAAATCACTTAGACTCCTCCATGTACAGTACGTGTTGTTACAGAGATTCACGGGGCTCTGCAAGTAACCCGTCCATATTACCCCGCTCGCCGTACGAGTCAACAGGTATTTTGACTCCGACCAGAGTTTCTGCACATGTCATCCACGAGCCGTGATGTCGCAGCGTTAACGCTCGACAAACGCCTCGATATCTCCCAGCAAGCGCTTTGCCTCCTGACGGCCCTGGATATACAGGTCCAAAAGCTTTGCCGGATCGTGCTCGACATGGCCGACCTCGACCGGCTTTTGCGGAGCAATGACCAGCGCGCGGCCCTCGCGCTCATACTTCCACAGGTGCATGCGCTGGAGGTTATAGCGGTCGTGGCGCGTCTCGATAGCCTCGAGCAGATAGGGGTAGTCGACATAGCGGGCGCGCGCGGCAGGCATAAACTCGTAGGGCTTTTTCTCGTACGAGCGGTCCTGCGTGACAATGACAACCGCGCGATCGAAGCCCGCCTCCTCCAGCACGTGCTCGATGGGGACCGAATCGGCTACGCCGCCGTCGACGTATTTGTGCCCGTCGATCTCGACCGGCGGCGTCACCAGCGGCAGCGACGTCGAGGCACGCACGGCATCGAGGTCGAGCACGGCGCTTTTGACCGGCAGGTAGGCAGCGGTTCCAAACAGCATGTCCGTCGCGACGGCGTACATCTCGATAGGGCTGGCGTCGAACGTCTCGTTATCAAAGGGATCCAGGCGGTCCTGGATATCGTTGAAGATAAAGTCGTAACCCACGATGGAGCCCGTGGATGCGAAGGATGCGGCACCCATGTAGCGGTTGTCATTGCAGAAGGTCAGGTTGATGCGATTGACGCGACCGATCTGGTGCGACTTGTAGTTGACGCCGTTGAGCGCACCGGCCGAAACGCCGTACACCGCCGGAATTTCGACACCGGCCTCCATGAGAACGTCGAGCACGCCGGCGGTAAACTGCCCACGAAAACTGCCACCCTCCAAGACGAGCGCGACCTTGCCGGCGTTCTTTGCCTTATCTTCTGCAGTCATATTGACCTCCTGCGATTGCGTTTTGGCTTTCTTCTACCCAGTTTTGGGATGGAGGGCGCATGGGTTTTGGAGTTGAGGGGGCGGCTGGCGGAAAGCACGTCCCGTTCTGAGGGGCGATTCCGGGATGCGCTTTCCGCCTGGGTTGCCATGGGGAAAGCATGTCCCACTCTACGGCTCGATTCCGGGTCGCAGCTTCCACTTGAGGCGTCATCCGGAAAATGTATCCCATTCCGAGCTTAGATTCCGGGATGCGGTTTCCGCCTGGGCAGTCATTGGGAAAACGCGTCCCACTCTGCGTCACTGAGGCGTTTTCTTTACGCCCGCGCCCTGCATAGAGTTCGATTCTCCGCGGTACGGGGGATCCGTTGATGCTGGGCGAGGCCAGCTGAAATTCGATAAACATCGCATCTATATTGGGCTGAAGCTTTGCGCGAAGAATCCGCGTATTTGCTGCACCGGCTTCGGCCGGCTGCCGCCGCCCTCGCCCGCGGGCTACAAACGCTTCGCGTTTGCTTAACGCCCGCGCCCTGCACAGAGTTCGATTCTCCGCGGTACGGACTAGAAATAAAAAGACAGGTAGATACGAATATCTACCTGCCTGTTACTTATGGTGGAGGCGCGGAGAATCGAACTCCGGTCCACGAAAGCCCCCTGATTGGCATCTCCAAGCTCAGTCGCTGGTTTAGTCTCGGACGCCTTGCGCGCAGCGACACGCTCGCGACGTCCTAACCGGTTCGGTCTTAGCCCGCGCCATACCGATTACGTGCGCAGGAGCATTCCCCTAAGATGACGTCGCGCCGGTGTCGGGGAAATCACCGGGTTGACGCGCCGCTATAAACTAAGCAGCGAGAGCCATAGGCTCAAAAGAAGAGTTGTTGTCAATTCAATTTGACGGTACCCCTGTTTAACGAGGCGAGGAGACCTCGGCTTGCTTCCTCTCTCAGAGCTATCGTGTCGAAACCAGTCGCCCCCGAATGTTGGGAAAGTCTGGATGGTATCGGGCCTGCAAACACCCGATAACCGTCGACTTTTCAAAGAACACGCGAGGTGAGCCCCGCTCGTGGATAGCTATCTTACCACGTTCTAAAGGCAGACAGCTGCTCTATGCACGAGCTGTGAAGACCCTAATGTGCACCATACTTCGCACTTTTGTTACCGATCGCGTCACGTATATTTTCGCCAAGCAAAATTGACCCGTCGAAAGGACCGTTATGGATACCAAGCAGCAACTCGTCAATGCCCTCGCAGGCCTGGGCTCAACCATTACCGAAGCTATGGATGTCATCGAAGGCTTTGTCCCCTGCGGACATCCCGCCCTCACGGTTTCGAACGCCCTTGTTGCGCTGGACGCTGACGATGATGCAGCACTCGCCCAGCAGCTTGAGACCGTCGAGGGCTTTATCGACCACGTGAGTGAGAACCGCGGCGTGGCCGCCTACCACGGCATCGAGGTCGAGCTCGCGGGTCCCAAAGCCGATCTGCTCGCAGCAATCCGCGAGGTAGGCGCCCTTATGCAGACCGCAGGCGTCAAGAACACCCAGGTCAACGAGTGGGTCTACCGCAGTCTGGCAGCACTCGACAGCTCCGACGAAAAGGCAGCCGAGCAGCTCGCAGAAAGTCCCGCCATCAAGGCCGAGCTTTTGTAAATAGCAGACGCGGGCCCCTTGGCGCATCGTCGTCCAAGGGGCCCGCGAACAGCTCGCGTCAACCGATAGCCGTGCCGCCGCGTTTGGCCAAAGCAAGAATCGGCATCATTTGACGAGGTGTCTTTGCTGCAAGATTGGCATGTTCGAGCAGTTTTCGATCGTTGGTCACCAAGTAATCAACCTGGGCGCGTTTGCATGCGGCGAGTACCAAGTTGTCCTCGTAATCGCGATGGAGCGCTAAGTATTTGTCGGCCAGCCAAAGGTCCGACGCATCTGCACCCACGGCCGTGGCGTTTTCGGTCATGTTCCGAACAAACGCCAGCGCCGCATCGCCAATCGCGCGGGCAGAAGCCTCGCCGAGCGCTCCCCCGCTGGCAAGAACGCTGCGCTTCAGTTCGTGCTGTACAACATACAGTACGTCCTTGGCGATATGCACCGGAAAGAACAGCAATGCCCCCGCCTCCGTCGTCTGCCCAATAAACGCGCGTGCGGCAAGCGACTCGGCATGGTCGGCGCAAAACGAATCAACCCATACGTTGGCATCCAAATGCAAAAGACCTGCGCCCGGACGACACCGATGCCGTCTGGGCGCAGGCCAGATAACGTGGGCAAACACGTCTGCTAACGCAGGTACGCTTTTGAGTTGCCCAAGCTGTAGGCGATTGTCGAGCCGTTGTGCAGCAGTGATGACGTCTGCGGAGTGATCATGCCGGTAATGCCCAGCGCCAACAGCGCCGAGTTGGTGAGCATCACCTTGGAATACGAACTCGTCAGACGGTCGATAAGCCCCTGGCTCATGCGGCGCAGGCGCACGATTGCGGCCAGATCTGTATCGGTCAGGATGATATCGGCGACCTCCTTGGCGATGTCGCTTCCACCGCCCATGGCCAGACCCACATCGGCCAGGCCCAGCGCCGGTGAGTCGTTGACGCCGTCGCCCACCATGGCAACGTGGCGCCCCTCGCGCTTAATCCGTTCCACATAGGCGTACTTGTCCTCGGGCAGCAGCTCGGCCTTAAACTCGTCGACCCCTGCCTCGCGAGCAATACGCTCGGCCGTGCGCTCCGAATCGCCCGTGAGCATAACGACATGCTTGACGCCCAGCGCGTGCAGGTCGGCGATGGCCTCACGGACCCCGGCCTTGAGCGGATCCTCGATGCCGAGCACGCCGACGACCTTGCCATCGACCGCCAGATACAGCGGCGACAGGCCCTGCATCTGGGACCCTATGCGCTCCTTAATGTCGGAATCGAGCTGCGCGCTCTCGTCCTCAAATACAAAGTGCGCGGAACCGATGATGGCGCGACGCCCCTCGATGGACGAAGCGATGCCGTGCGCCACGATGTACTCGACGGCGGCATGGCGCTCGCGGTGCTCGAGCCCGCGCTCACGGGCAGCGTTAACCACGGCGCGCGCCACCGGATGCGGGAAATGCTCCTCCAGGCAGGCAGAAAGGCGCAGGACCTCGTCCTCACTCCAGCCATCGGTGGTGAGCACGCAGGCAAGACGCGGCTGTGCCTCGGTGAGCGTGCCGGTCTTATCAAACACAATGGTGTCGGCCTTGGCAAACGACTCAAAGTACTTGGCGCCCTTGACCATGACGCCCATCTTGGCAGCATCGCTCATGGCAGTCATGACGGCAACGGAACCCGTGAGTTTGAGTGCGCACGAGTAGTCGACCATCAGTGCCGCCGAGGTCTTGATAAGGCTGCGCGTGGTAAGCGCGACCAGACCCGCAAGCAGGAAGTTCCACGGAACGATCTTGTTGGCGAGGTCTTCCATGTGCGACTGGCCCTCGGACTTGAGCGAGTCGGCCGTCTGCACGAGCGAGACGATCGAGCGCAGCTTGGTCTGCGCCGTGTTGGCGCGCACGCGCACCAAGATGCTGCCGTCTTCCACGACGGTACCGGCGAACACGTCGTCGCCCACGCTGCGCTCGACGGCCAGCGGCTCGCCGGTCAGGGTCGCCTGGTTGACCATAGCGCTCCCCTGCTCGACAACACCGTCGATGCAGATGGACATGCCAGTGCGCACGGCGACCAGATCGCCGGGCTCAAGCTCGGTGGCGGCAACGCTTACCTCGGTGTCACCAACCACTTTTTGCGCCTTGTCGGGCACATCGAGCAGCGAGTTGATGAGCTCGTTTTCGCTCATGGCGCGGGTGTAGTCCTCGAGCAGCTCGCCCACGTTGAGCAGGAACATCGTCTGGCCCGCGGTGTCGACGTCACGTTTGACAAACGAGATACCGATGGCCGAAGCGTCGAGCACGGGAACGGTCAGGCGCGGCTGCGCGAGCTCACGGAGGGCGGCGCGCAAAAATGCCATGTAACCGGCCACGACAAACACCGCACGCAGTGGCGTGGGCAAAAACCAGCGACGTGCGTAATGGGCACCGACGAGTGTCGCCAGGTCCATAACGAGTTTGTGCTTGCGCGGCTCAAGCTGCATCACGTAACCCGTCTTTGCGTCGGCAATGGCCTGAGCGTCGAGCGCACCGACGGCGGCCAGCACGGCATCGCGACGTGGCTCGTCGTATTCGAGCGCCATCTGGCCGATGCGGCCGTAGACGCACACCTTGCGCACACCGTCGATTTCGCCGCTGAGCTTTAGAAGCGCATCGAGATCGCTCTCTGGCACAGGACCCGCCAACTGAAGGCGGGTCCTGCCGGGGGATCTCGCTGATAATCGAGAATCTCATAGTTTGTGCCTGGGAGCGCTACTCGGCTGCGTTGTCCGCGGTGGCCTCGCTCTGGGTGATGTAGGCCGCCTCGGCAACCATGTCGTCGACATTAGCCTTGGCCTGCTCGACCATGTCCTGGTAGCCGTTCTTGATGCGCATGCCGCACGCGATACCCTGCACGCAGGCGTTCTTTACCGGAGCGCTGGTGAGCAGCTTGATGCCAGCCGTACCAAGCAGAAAACCGCCACCAACAAGCAGGGTGTTGAACGTGGACTTCTTCATGATGTCTCTCCCTTTTGCCGCATTGGACGCGGCATGGTGCCTCAGCACCCGAGTAAACAAGTTTGCTCGAGCACGCTTTTGAAATATCTCAATTTTATCTAACTATCTAGGTCAGCCATGGCTAACCTTTTGAAAATTAACGATGCGGAGTAACCGATTGTCAATGTGAGAAAGGGACTGTCCCTTTGCCCCTTCTTACAACTGCCAGGTAGCTGCTTCCTTTTGCAGCGCCACCATGCGGGCGAATTCTCCACCTGCCGCCTTGAGCTGCGCCGGAGTGCCCTGCTCGGCAACCACACCATCCATGAGTACAACGATTTTGTCGGCATTTTCCACCGTACGCATACGGTGGGCAATAACGATAACCGTCTTACCTGCAAGCAGACGGGAGAGCGCCTGCTGAACCACGGTCTCGTTCTCCACATCCAAGCTCGCCGTCGCCTCGTCCAACAGCACGATAGGCGCGTCTTTGAGCAGCGCACGGGCGATAGAGATGCGCTGGCGCTCACCGCCGGACAGCTTGGAGCCGTTCTCGCCGATCATGGTGTCATAGCCCTGCGGCATGCGGCTCACAAACTCGTCGCAGTTGGCGGCACGCGCGGCAGCAAGCACTTCCTCATCGGTGGCATCGCGACGACCAAGACGGATGTTTCCCATCACCGTGTCGTCAAAGAGCAGCACGTCTTGGAACACAATGGCGTAGTCGCGCAGCAACACCTCGGGATCCACGCTCGCAACATCCACGCCGCCCACGGTGACCGTGCCTTCGGTGGCGTCCCAAAAGCGCGCGGCCAGGCGGCTCACCGTGGACTTACCGGAGCCCGAAGGACCGACCAGTGCCGTGACCTCGCCTTCCTTGGCGGTAAAGCTCACATCGGTAAGAACTTTCTCGCCGGCGCGGCCGTCCTCGCCCGCACCATAGCCAAATGCCACGTGATCGAACACCACATCGTGGCCTACGGGCTCAAACTGCTCGCTGCCCCGCGCCACGGGCTCTTCCATGATGGAACGCATGCGCTTGGCCGACGACTCGGCGGCAAACAGCTCGGACATCAGCATCAGCGCCTGATCAAAGGGCGCATAGATGCGGCTCACCATAAGCAGGAAGGCAAACATCATCAAAAAGTCGGCCTGGCCGGAGGCGACCATCGCAGCGCCCGTGACCAACGTGGTGGCAATCCCCAGGCGCAGGATGGCAAAGGCGGAGTTGACCAAAAGCCCATTGGCGAGCTCGCCCTTGGTGGTTTCGCGCTCCTCGGCATCGATCACGGCGTTGAGCCCCTCAAGATAATGAGCCTCCTGGTTGGTGGCGCGGATCTCGCGCACGCAGTCGAGCGTCTCCTGGATCGCCTCGGTAACCTTGACCTTCTCGGCACGCACATGGTCGAACACCGGGGTCATGGGGCCGCGTGTCAGATACAGCACGGCAAAGGCCACGGGCACGCTCCAAAACGCCGCGATCGCCAGCTGCCAGCAAAAGAACAGCGACGCCACGAACACAATGGCGCTTGCGATGATGGCACCCCAAAGCTCTCCCAGCACGTGGCTGTAGGCGTGCTCCATGGCCTGGACGTCGCCCATGATGGTCTCGGTTAAATCGGCCAGATCACGACGACCAAAAAACGACAGCGGCAGTTTGCGCAAGCGCTCGGCAATCTCCATACGCTGCTTGCCGCACTCCTCGTAAAAGATGCAGTAGGTGTAGTAATACTGCTGCCAGTTAGAGGCAAAGAGCAACACGAAAAAGACCAGGAGGCCGCCCACAATCGGCAGGGCATCCGGCAGGTCGGCACCGGTGGCGAGATGTTCGACAAAACCGGCCATGACCAGGAACAATAAGCCCATGCCGGCCATGGTAATGAGATTGGTGAGCGCGGTCCAGAAAATGCCGCGTTTTACGCCGGCGACGCCTTTATCGGATAGGAAGTACTTCTTTTGGAATGAGGCGAACATTTAGGCCTCGCCTCCCTTCGTGACGGCGGCATCCGCGGCAGCAGTGATCTTCCAGCTCGCGGCCTGTTCGTATTCGGCCCACATCTTGGCGTATAGACCGTTTTGGGACAGCAGCTCGGCATGGGTGCCAGTCTCCTGCACGCTACCTTGGTTGAGCACCACGATCTTGTCGGCCCCCACCACGGTCGAAAGCCGGTGCGCGATCATAATGACTGTGTGACCCGCCGCCAGTTTGCTAAAGGCACGCTGGATGAGCGCCTCGTTCTCGGGGTCGGCAAACGCCGTGGCCTCATCGAGCACCACGATAGGTGCGTCTTTAAGGATCGCGCGGGCGAGTGCCACGCGCTGCACCTCGCCGCCCGAAAGATATGCCCCTCCAGCACCGAGCATGGTGTTAATACCCTGCGGGAGCTTGGCCACAATGTCGTCGCACTGAGCTGCGGAGAGGGCCGCACGCACTTCGTCGTCAGTGGCCGTGGGCTTGGAGGCACGCACGTTATCGGCAAGTGTTTGCCGGAACAGCTGGTTGGTCTGGAACACGAAGGCGACCTGGTCCATAAGCTCGTGCGGATCCATATCGCGAACGTCCACACCGCCTACGAGCACTCGACCCGAAGAGACATCCCAAAAACGAGGAATCAGGCTTGCGCAGGTTGACTTGCCGCCGCCCGAGGGACCCACCAGGGCGAGGGTGCTAACCGCGGAAACGTTAAAGCTCACATGGCTAACGGCAGGTGCTTCGGCACCCTCGTACGTAAAGCTCACGTCCTCAAAGCGCACATCGCTGCCAGCAGGGTGCTTGGGCTGGGCAGGCACGGAGAGCTGCTTGGAATCCATAACGCTTCGGATGCGCGCCAGCGAATCGGCACTCATCTGAGAGGCCTCGCCCACAAACATGAGCTTGGTCATGGCCGTCGGCACCACGGCCGAAAACATCGCGTAAAACGTGAAGTTGGCCATAAAATGCGCGAAGTCCGTCTCGCCCGGCGCCAACAGCAACGCCACGGGCAACAGGAATGTCACAAGACCATTGAGCGCGGCAAGGTTGAGTACCTGCGGACCTCGGCAAAACGTGCCCGCATAGCTTTGTGCCATGTCGGCGTATTCGGCGATCGCGTCGTGGAACGCCTTAAAGGAATAGACCGTCTGCTGAAACACCTTGACCACGGGAATGCCGCGTACGTATTCGGTACCGGTCTTGTTCATCTTGACCAGCGCGCCCATGTAGGCCTTCATGAACTCGGCGCCCTTGCCGCTCATCATGGTGGCCATGGCGCCAAGCGAAACGGCGACCGAGATAAGGCATGCCGCGCCCAAGCGCCAATCGAGGGCGAAAAGCAGCACGAGCAGACCTGCGACCATGGCGGTGGCGCCGGCGATATCGGGTAGCATGTGCGCGAGCAGGGTCTCGGTGGAGGCGGCGCATCCGTCTACGATACGGCGCAGCTCACCGGTGGCGTGTGTGTCAAAGTAGCCAAGCGGCAGCTTAAGCAGGTGCTCGCTCGTAGTCTTGCGAATATTGGACGCGCAGCGAAACGCAGACAGGTGCGTGCACATGAGCCCCACGAAATAGACCACGATGCTTGCCAGCGCAAACCCCACGGCCCACCAGCCATACGTCGCGATGCCGCAGGCTTCGCTCCAGTTAGGCGCCACGGCGATCAGATCGCGCGCGACAAGCCAAATGCACACGTACGGGCCAAAGCTCAGCAGCTGCGAGAGCGCCGAGAGGGCCATGCCCAAATATGTTAGGAATTTGCGGTCGCCGGCATATGCAAGTAGCTCGCCGATACCTCCACCTTCCCTTTTTGATCCCTTTGCCATGAGATTCCTTTCTAACGGCTTGAGAGTTAACCGTAATGAACTTATCATTGATGTGTTAGCCATGGCTCACAATCGAGCCAGGCGTGGACGTTTCTGCAAAGGAAAGGGACGCTTTTGCAAATACGGCGGGCAGCGACCGACATAACCGAGCTCTACGCACCGCAGTTTGAGCAGTTTGGCCTGGAGCTTACCGGCAAGGGCGCCGTCTTTACCGGCGAGGTGGCAAACGATCGGGCGCACGGACGCGCATGGATCATGCCCCTCTCCCCCGCCTGCATCGTTATGGAGCATTACATTACCCCGACGCACGATATGTACCTGGCCGAATACACACCCGAACCGTACGCGTGCGTGAGCGAGGTCAGCGCGCCCACGCTCATGTGCATGCCCGAAGCCGGCATAACGCCTGCGAACCTTAAACCCCTGCATGGACCGTGGCCAAACAATGCCGTGTGCAGCTTTATCCAAGATAACTGTGGCGAGGAGTTAAGCCCACTGTTTGCAGGGCGGCTCTATCACTCGCGCTCGGTGCTCTTTTTGCCTGGATATTTTGACGAGCTGGAGCACCGCTATCCCACCGAGTTCGCAGGGGTCTTTGAGGCGTTTGCCGAACCATGGCACGAGGAGGCGACGTCTACCATCTGCCACACGTTGCGCCGGATTAACGAGGACCGCGCCCGCACCGCAGGCGGACACGTCTATATGCAGGGCATCGTGGAGACCATGGTCGCGGAGCTCGCCTGTTCGCGCGCGGCCCACAAGCAGGCGCAGCAGGCGGCAGACACACGCGTCAGCGTGACCATTGCCGAAGAAGCAACGGCAATGATTGAGCGCACGCTCGACAAAGGCAGACGCGTGGGTATCAACGAGGTGGCCGAGAGGCTCTACACAAGCCGCTCCAAACTATGCGCCACCTTTAAGGCCCAAACTGGCGAGTCCCTGGGCGCCTACATTCGCAGACGCCGTATGGAGCGAGCACAGGACCTTTTGGCCGACAGCTCGCTGACGATAGCGCAGGTGGCAGAGCGTCTAGGCTACCCTCAGCAGGCCGCCTTCGCCCAAGCCTTCAAGCAACACACCGGCACCACCCCCACCGCTTGGCGCTCCCAACATTTATAAAGAATGAGGGCGCCAACGGCGCCCTCATTCACCAAATTCAATCCAGCCTACCTGACCCGAACGGCCGAGTCGTAGCAGAACCCGGGAGCCCCGGCAGGGCGGGTGCTTCCTCAAAATGAGTTTCCTTCAAAACAATGGGCGCGCCGACGGCACGCCCATTCACTCGATTCCATTCAGCCCACCTGACCCGAACGGCCGAGTCGTCACGGAACCGAGGGGCCGGGCGCAGGGCCTTGCCTCTCAATGAGTTCCGCACGAACAGGAGGCGCCAGTGGCGCCTCCGTCGTGAGTCAGGACTGTCCGAAATTGAGAGGCAAGGCCCTGCGCCCGGCCCCTCGGTTCCCGTTTACGAGAGCGACGTTCTCAGCAACTCGTTGAAGAGCTTCGGGTTGCCCTTTCCGCGGCTCGCCTTCATGCACTGGCCCACCAAAAAGCCGATGACCTTCTGGTTGCCGTCATGATACTGCTGCGCCTGATCGGCACAGTTTGCCAGCACCTCGTCCACGATCGGCTGCAGCGCGCCGGCATCGCTCACCTGACGCATGCCGCGCTCGTCGACGATCTTGTTGGGATCGTCACCGGTCTGGGCCATGGCCTCAAAGACCTCGTGCGCTTGGTTGGAGCTGATGGCATCGGTCGCCAGCAGCTTGGCGAGTGCTGCCACCTGAGCCGGCGCGATACCGGACTCGGCGAGCGACACGCCCGCGCCCTTAAGGTAAGCAATCATCTCGTTCACCAGCAAGTTTGCAACCGTCTGGGCCTCCTTGCCAGCCATACCGGCAGCGGCCGCCTCAAAGAACTCGGCAAACTCCGGGTCGCCGGCGATCTGCTCGGCGTCGGCCGCCTTAATGCCAAAGTCGGCCTCAAAGCGGGCGCGCTTGGCATCGGGCAGCTCGGGGATCTCGCCACGGCAGCGGTCGATGAACTCGTCATCCAGATCGAACAGCGCCAGGTCGGGATCGGGGAACAGGCGATAGTCGTCGGCCGTCTCCTTCACACGCATGACCACAGTGCGCTTGCGGCTGGGCTCCCAGTGGCGGGTCTCCTGATAGATGATGCCGCCCTCCTCGAGCACCTCGGCCTGGCGGCAAATCTCGTAGGCAAGGCCATCGTGCAGGCTCTTAAACGAGTTGAGGTTCTTGAGCTCGGTCTTGGTACCCAGCTTGGTCTCGCCGCGGCGGCGCAGCGACACGTTGCCGTCGCAGCGCATGGAACCTTTCTCCATGGAGCAGTCCGAAATGCCCAGCGTCACAAAGATGCGGCGGAGCTTCTCCATAAACAGGCGCGCTTCCTCGGGCGTACGCAGGTCGGGCTCAGTCACGAGCTCAATCAAAGGCGTGCCGCAGCGGTTGTAGTCGACGAGCGACTCGGCCGCGGCGGTAATGCGGCCCTCGGCGCCACCCACGTGGACCATCTTGGCGGCGTCCTCCTCCATGTGGATGCGCAGGATGCGGATGGGCACCGTGTAGGAACCGTCCTCGCGGCGCTCGGGCATCTGCAGGTTGGACGCATCGTAGCTGGCCAGGTGACCGGCGCGCTGATTGCCCTCGCGCATGGTCGACGTCATGGACGTGGACAGGCCCTCGGCGTTGGCCGAGGCGCTCGCCAAGCTCTGGGCCTCGGCCTCGCCAAACGCGCAGTCGGGGCGCTCGGCGGCACCGCGACCGGTCACGTCCAGATCCAGGTGACCATACATGGCAAAGGCGACCGGACCCTGCGTGGTCTGGAAGTTCTTGGCCATATCGGGATAGAAGTAGTGCTTGCGGTAGAACATCGAGTGGCGCTGGATCTCGCAGTTGGTGGCGAGACCGGCCTTGACGATGCTCTCGATGGCGCGCTTGTTGGGCACCGGCAGGGCGCCGGGCAGGCCCAGGCACACCGGGCACACGTTGGCGTTGGGCTCGTCATCGTGGCTGAGCTTGCAGTTGCAGAACATCTTGGTATCGAGTGCGGTGAGCTCGGTGTGGATCTCCAGGCCGATCACGGCCTCCCAATCCTGCAGGACCTCGGAAAGCTCCTTCATTACAGCTCGCCTCCCTTCCCGGCAAAATCGGGCGCGACGGAAAGCACGGGCGCACCCGTGGCGGCATCGGCAAAGCCGCGCTCCAAGGCGCGGGCAAACGTGAGCAGCTGACGGTCCTTAAAGGCCGGACCCACCAGCTGGGCAGAAACGGGCAGATGAGTATCCTCGCCCAGGCCCAGCGGCACCGAGATACCGCCGTTGCCGCAAATGTTGAGCGAGATGGTGTACAGGTCCGAAAGGTACATCTGCGTGGGGTCGCTGATCTCGCCAAACTTAAAGGCCGTGCGCGGCGAGGCGGGCATGAGGATGGTGTCCACCTTGGCATACGCGGCGTCGTAGTCCTGCGTGATGAGCGTGCGGGCCTTTTGCGCAGCGTAGTAGTACTTGTCGTACACGCCCGAGCTCAGCAGGTAGGCGCCGAGCATCTGACGGCGCTTGGCCTCGGCGCCAAAACCGTGGGCGCGCGAAAGCGAACTCTGGTCGGACAGGTTGGCGCAGCCCTCCTCCTGGTAGCCGTAGCGAATGCCGTCGAAACGGGCCAGGTTGGAGAATGCCTCGGCCGGGCCGATGACGTAGTAGGCGGCGATGGCGGCGTCCAGGTGCGGCAGGTCGACCTCGACCAGCTCGGCACCCTGGTTCTGCAGCTCCTGGGCGGCGCGCTGAACAGCGGCCTTGACCTCGGGCGTCAGGCCCTCGGCCTCCATAAACGCGGGGATGATGCCCACGCGCTTGCCCTCGATGCTGTCGTTGAGATGCTCGGTAAAGTCGACGGCGCAGTCCTGGCTGGTGCAGTCGTACGGATCGTGCCCCGCGCCGGTAAGCGCGTTCATGGCCAGCGCGACATCCTCGACCGTGCGGCCAAAGGGACCCACCTGGTCGAGCGACGAGCCAAAGGCAACCACGCCGTAACGGCTCACGGCGCCATACGTGGGCTTAAAGCCCACCACGCCGCACAGCGACGCCGGCTGGCGAATGGAGCCGCCGGTGTCCGAGCCCAGCGAGAGCGCGACCTCGCCCGCGGCGACGGCTGCAGCGGAGCCGCCCGAGGAGCCGCCGGGCACACGCTCGGTATCCCAGGGGTTGTTGGTGCGGTGGAACGCCGAGCTCTCGGTGGAGCTGCCAAAGGCAAACTCGTCCATGTTGGCCTTGCCCATGGGCAGGCAGCCGGCATCCAGCATGCGCTGGACGCAGGTGGCGGTGTAGACGCTCTGGTAGTCCTCGAGCATGAGGGAAGCGCAGGTGGTGCGCGTGCCCACGAGGTTCATGTTGTCCTTGATGGCCAGCGGCACGCCCGCGAGCGGGGGCAGCGGCTTGCCTGCGACACGGTCGGCATCCACGCGCGCGGCGGCCTCGAGCGCAAGCTCGGGCGCCACCTGCAGGAATGCCTGGACCCCGCCCTCGCGCGCCTCGATGGCGGCAAGGGAGGCCTGGGCCACCTCGGTAGCGGTAAAGTCGCCGGCGGCAACGCCTGCGGCGATCTGGGCGGCGGTAAAGAAATCGAAGCTCTGCGCCATTACTCGCTCTCCCCCTCTCCCAAAATGGACGGCACGCGGAAGTAGCGGTCGCGCGCGCTGCCGGCGTTTTCGAGCGCAATGTCGAGCGGCAGGTCGCGCTCGGGCTCGCGCAGGTCATCGCCCATCACGTTGGACAGGCTTCCGATGGGATGGAACGTGGGCTCCACGTCGGGTAAGTCATATTGCAAGACAGGCTCGAGCATCTGGACGGCGTCGTTCATGTAGGACGTCATCTGGGTGAGCTCGTCATCGGTCAGTGCGATCTTTGCGTACTCGGCGATGTCGCGCACGTCTTTCTCGCTGAGTGCCATAGGCGCTCCCTTCCGCATAACAGATAAACCGCTCTAGTATACAAGGCAACGCCGCTTGGAGCAGGTGCTTTACCCAAATGCAGCGAAAACGTAACGAGGACGGCGGGTTGGCAGGCGGCGGGCTGGCGGTTCTGCAGCGAAACCGCACCGTCCATAGCGAAAACCATCTCGTCCACAACGAAAACCATCACAACATTCGACGCTTTTCGCCAAAATCGAGATTTTCATCGAATGTTGTGATGGTTTGAAAGCCACGAGCACCACAAAAGTGCCTGTCCCCTTTGTGGTGGTTCTGAAGAATGCCTTATGCCGAGGCCTTGGTCTTGCGGCGCTTGCGGATCGCGTGGATCACGATGTCCAGCAGCAACAGCACAATGGCTACGACCACGATGAGCACGGCAAACTCGCGCTTGCCCCAGTGGCGGCCGGCCAGCGACTTTTGCTTGTCGACATCCTTCTTGTTGTACTTGGTGCGCACGCAATGCACCAGCAGGCGATGGTCGTTCACGCCGTAGGGCGTGCAGGTGACGAGCGTCACCTTGTCGGCGCCGGGCTCGATGGTCAGCGACTCCATCTCCTCGGGCAGCACCACCTCGGAATCCACCATCTTGTAGGCAAGCGTCTTGTTCATGGTGTGCAGCAGCACCAGGTCGCCGGGCTCCAGCGAGTGAATGTCGTCGAACATGCTCAGGTTGCGCATGCCCGAGTGCGCGGTAAGCACGCAATGCGTCGAGGTGCCGCCCACCGGCAGGCTCGTGCCCTCCAGGTGGCCGACGCCCGCCATAAGGACTTCTTCGCTCGTGCCGTGGTAGATGGGCATACTCACGTCGATGGAGGGGATCTCGACCCAGCTCATCATGGGGTCGCGGTCAAAA
This sequence comes from uncultured bacterium, assembly GCA_905215065.1. Classification (GTDB taxonomy): domain Bacteria; phylum Actinomycetota; class Coriobacteriia; order Coriobacteriales; family Coriobacteriaceae; genus Collinsella. The sequence continues at coordinate 53,575 of CAJMOF010000010.1, forward strand.
ATGAGCTGCTGAGCGTAGGGCTCGATCTGGTCGGCGGGGAGCTCGGTGGCCTCGCCCGCCAGCTGCTCGTTAAAGGAGCGCGCCTGGAGCAGGATGCGCTCGCGCTCCTCGGCAGATAGCGCGTCCACGGTGCTGGACACGGTGCTGATCTGGTTGAACACGCCCGAGGCCTCGAGCCGGTCCAAGATCCACGGCCAGGTCATAAGGCCCACGCCAATAAGGATGATGACGATGGTGATGAGCCGGTCGGCCCAGCGCGGCAGTCGCTTGCGACGGCGCTTGGGCTTTGGTTGAGGTTTGGGCTGAGGGCTTGAGCCACCGTTGGCCGCGGCGTTATTGCTCTTCATATGTTTGGCGCCCTGCACCATCGCCGGTCACTCCTCTACAACTCAGGTTGTCTAAACAAATAATAGCCGATTAGCGAGCCTCCGCGCCGGACAACGCAGCTTGACTGCACCGTCCGGGCCACGTAGCCCCACTCAACCAATCAAGCCATATGTTGCTTTCATCGTCTCGAGCAACTGCGCCATCGTTACGCCCGCAACCCCAATCTGTTTCAGATTGACGTCGCCCACCTCGCAATCTTTAACAAACGCAAGCATATCGTCCTTCAGTTCTCCGCCCAGGTCGACACCTTCCGACTCGCCAAGCAGCTGAGCAAGCCTCAGCGCATCGCGTTTATGCTTTTTTACCTTCTTCGAATCAACGTTCTCCCCCGCTTCCCTTCTAGCTTTTAGGTCGAGATACGCCTTCGCTTTGAACGGGACAATGTATTCCGTGCCCAGGACCGAAACGCCGCCTACGGTCCGAATTCCCTGAAGGAACAAGCTGTAGTAAGCATCGTCTAACAAAATTGCCGAAAGACTGCTTATGTTTTCATCAACGTGAATTGGCGCCACATCAATCCCCTCACGACCCTTTAGAAAGTCGGGGCACTTCGCGAAGAGCTCGATCATATGGGGGTAACCCGGCCTCTTTGGCTCTGTAAACCGATAAAAACATGAGCCTTTACCTTCGCCCCAGCCGCAGCGGTAGCCGCCATCACGCACCAAAGTCCATATGGCTTCTGCCGTCTGAGGCAACCGATCATCGGCGACAATTACCACATCAAAATCGTGAGTCGCCCTGAATGAAAGCCCCGCCTCCGCGAGCAAAATGTCGCATGCCGTGCCGCCGATAAGGGCATACGATCCTTCAGCTTCTTGCATATGCTGCTGAAATTCTTGGAGACCTTCTACAGCGCTTCTTGCCATGGATATTCCTTTCCAAACATGCGATCGACTTCGAGCTGAATTCGCTCATCGTCGATTGCCGCCAAAGATAGCGCAAGCGAAATGTTGTCGACACGGGAGGAGTCGGCAAACACGGGTGCATAGCGCCACACTTGGATCATCGCCGTCTCGTTATCCGGCAACTCCCCGTCTGCGACTTCGAGGTCGCTCAGTTGACGCCATGCACTTCTTAAGACGGCCTTTTGTTCCATGCCCGGCGCAGCGAGCATCGAACGCGCAGCGAGCGCCGTCTCCCCGGCGTCAACAAGATAGTCGATCTGCTGCGTCTTCCTTGTAAAAAAGACCTTCGAGACAGGCGAGGAGAGCTCTGCCATGTGCTCGCTGAGCAGAAGATCAACGGCAACAGGGAACACGAAGACACGTCGCTCGCGACGCTCGCGTCTCGCGAGCCCCCTGTCAACAAGCTCGGTTATGGCCTCACTCGCGCGGCTTGCCGAGATCCCAAGCGCACGACAAAGGTCATAGGGACGATATGGCTCCTGGGCTGCTCCCCAGATTGCGGCAGCCTGCGCGTTGGCTGACATCTTGGTCGCGTGATTGCGAAACCGGACACTGCCCCTCTCCGTACAGGCCGTGCCCATAAATGGAAGAAAAGCCTGTCTGCCGGGGCAAACAAACGGAATCCCTTGTGCGACCAATGCTTTGCGCTGACGTGCATCGGCATCAGGAAACGAAACGACAACAGGAGTCTCCGCACGCAAGGCTAGCTGACTATAGACCCTCTTAGCCTCGGGAAGCCCGACGCCAGTAGGCAAACTTGCAAGCAAAAACGAAAACCCGTTTGCGTCAACAGCGCGGACCTCAATCGCCCGCAGATACAGCGGCAAGCGTGCGGATCCAGGCCAAGTTCTGGCCTTGGCGGAGAGGCCTAGTGCTTCTTGTAAGTAGATTAGCGCTTCGTTCATTTCCATTATTTTCGTTCGATTCCAGTTTATATTGGAATTATACATAATTTTCGGAATTAACGAGATTCCGTTCGCGCCTAAGCCCATATTTGAGTTTTCAAAATGTCCCAGATCGGCTGGGCGATTCGGGATACAATGTCAATAGAAAACGACGCATCCCGCGTAAATGTTTGGGAGCGCGGGTGGCCTAGTTTTCAGCTTTTGTTAAATGCCCGGGATCCGACCCCCGGGCATTCTTATTTGCGCTTGCGGCGCAACTGCCTTCTACCGTCCGCACCGCGCGTGCGCCTACGGACCTTAAACCGAACCTCATACGAGTCAAGAAACGCGATGACGAACGAGCCCACCGCCGCGAGGGCGGCGAGCGCGTTAAGGAATTTCAGCATATGGTGACCTCCGATCGAGTCGTCGGCCGCCCGCGCACGGAATGCGTCGCAAAGCCATTTTACTGCGAGTGCATGCACCCGCAGCTGGTAAACGCAATAATTGCAAACATTTGTTCGATAGTTATAAACACAATTCCTCATCCAGCGGAGCCTGGCCGCATTGTCCGGGTTTGCCCGACGTGTTTGCGTTTTCAGAATATCCCGGATCGGCTGGGCGATTCGGGATACAACTGCTACAGGAAACGACGCACCCCGCGTAAGTACTTAGGAGCGCGGGCGACCAGTTTCCGACGTTGTTAAATGCCCGGGCCTCTAACCCCGGGCATTTTAATTTGCACGCGCGGCGCAAATGTCTTCTACCGTCCGCACCGCGCGTGCGCCCACGGACCTTAAACCGAACCTCATACGAGTCAAGAAACGCGATGACGAACGTGCCCGCATCGGACGATGGAGGCTGACCGCGTTATCCAAAAAAACGGGGCAGACTCCAGTGCGGAGTCTGCCCCGAAAAGAGAATGGCAAAGCAAGAACGTGGATGGACGAGAAAAGTGTCCGCAAGTCTCATGGGCATCACATCCCACCTGCCAAAGGGATGGGTGAGCGAGCGTTACTCCTGCTCGGACTCCTCAGCCTGCTTACGGCTGCGGATGAGGTGCGCCACGCCGATGCACAGCACCGCGCCACCAGCGATCCAAGTGAACGTCACGCCGTTAAGGCCGGTGAGGGGAAGGCCAACCTGCTTGGTATCGCCAACGGTGATGTTGAAGTAGCCATCGGTGTCCTTCTCCGAGCCGGTCTGCGCCGCTAGCTTGTTATCACCGACATTCCTATCGGTAAGGCCAGCGATGATCTTGTCACTCTGGTTCTTGCTATCAAGCGTGCCAGAGAGCGCAGTAAGACCAGCGTCCGGATCATTGGCGTTCATGGTCGGCTTGATCTCGAAGGTGAAGGGTTCGACCTTGGTGTAACCATCGGGAGCAGAAGTTTCCGTGACCGTATAGACGCCAGCATCGAGACCGGTAAGCGTAATGACACCATCGGGGTCCATCGAAAGCTCAACCTTGCTGTCGCTCAAAGTGCCGTCACTATTGACATATTTAACGTTTGCGCTGTTCTCGTCACCGTTAGTTGTGTCACCAGCTGCGATGGTGAACTTAGCACCTTTCAGCGCCTTCTCAGTGCCAAGGTCAACCTTGTTGATCTTGAGACCGTAGGTGTAGTCCTTGACCGTATCGGACTCCGAGGTGCCAGTGCCACCTGACATGGGGTTGTTAGAATACTCGAGCGTAACGGTGTTGGGGTTGCCATTCAGCTGGTTGTTTGCACCCGCAATAATCGCGCTTGCGTTGAGCCTCGCCCTGTAGAAAACGACGATTTCAGTCTTCCCATCAATCGTAAGCTCTTCGCCATTTTTCGCAGTGGCCGACTTCAAGCCCTTTTCGCCCTTATTAAAATTGACCACCAGGTCACGACTAGAGCCAGAGGGGTTAGTCACATTGTAGCTAGTCGAATCGATCTTGGTATATACACCATTATTCAGTGCATAAACGCTGAGCGAGCCCTCGATGTAGTCGAGACCGGCCGACAGCTGATCCGTGAACTTGTAGGAATAGGAGTCATAGCTGGCGTAGTTATCTGCAATCGTACCGGTAAGCCTATAGTTCACTTCCTGGCCAACTTGGGAGTCGGCAGCGTCCACCCAGTCAGTCTCGCCGGTAATGTCACCGCCCTTCACCTTAGAATCATCGAGGATCTTTTTCTCAACCGTGGGGATGCTGGTCTTCTCATGGACAGTTACGGCGCTACCGCCCACGACTGCAAAGATCGGGGACGTGCCAGTGTTCGGCTTGGTCGAATCGAGATCGCTGGTCACAAACAGGTAGTAACCGTTGCCATGCGCCTGATCAGGAGTCCAAGAATTACCAGTAGGGATGTTGGTCGCGGCAGGTTTCTCACTCTTAACGGCATTCGCAACTGCGTAGAGAACATTGTTGGTAGCGATTCGCGTTCCATCAGTCGATGTTGATCCTGCAGTAGTGGAACCCGCATGTGCCATGAGGAAGTCGGCTACTTCCTGGGCCGTAGGACTGTCAGACAGCTGGTCCTTAGCCTCCAAGCTGCCATAACCCTTCCAGTCTTTCGTAATGGCATCAATCACCTTCTCGCCAACCGTATCGCTTGCCCACGTGATGTTCTGAGCGGTCTTGCCGCCGTTTTCAGCGTCGGTCACCGTAGCCTTAAAGATCTGGTATGCCTTGAACTTGGTGCTCTCGTTACCCTCGACCTGGCTGATTATGATGCTATTGCCGCCCTCCGCCGCAAACGCCATGGTCACCGGCGCCATAACTCCGCCGAAGCTCAGCGCTGCCGTGAGGCCGGCGGTTACTGCCAGGCGTGCGATGTTCTTGCTCATGCTCATCTTCTTTTCCTCCGTTTTCCGTTTGATTCTCATTCGATCGATCATCATCTGTCTGTGTCTTAGCATCTACTTCGCTACGTCTCGCCCCGCTCTCTGTGGGGCTGCCAGCTACTCTTTATGGCTGCCACCTCCCCGCTTGACCAGGAGCGCGACCACGATGAGCGCGGCTCCGGCGACCGCTGCGGCGGCCGCGGCGTACATTGCCATATCGCCAGTCGAGGGCATGAAGCCTCCGGTGGTAATGCTAGGGGGTGTGCCGGTGGGCGTGTTAATGAGCGACGCCTCCAGACTGCCCGTCGACCCGTCCGCGCTGTCGGCGCGCAGGGGCGACTCGGCCGTGATGGTGAGTTTGGGCTTGGCGGCGGCCACCTGGTTGACGTCCAGGCCCTCGGCCTTGACCGTCACGGAGCGCGTGCCCTCAAAGGCGGTGTAGCCCTTGGGCGCCTTGAGCTCGCGGACCTCCAGCTTGCCCGAGTCCACGCCCGAGACGGTAACGCGGCCGTCCTCGCCCGTGGTGACGTTGGCCTTGCCCTCCGCATCCCACGTGCCGTCGGCCGCCAGCGTGCGGCCGCGGTCGTCGGCGATGCTCAGGACCGCCCCGGCAAGCGGCTTGTCGCCGTCACTGCCGCGCTTGGTGAGCGCGAGATCCCAGGTGTAGGCGCACGCGTCGTCGCTCGGCGTGCGAGTGAAGCCGGCGTCGCCGGACTGGTCGGCAAAGGGAGAGCGCGGGTAGCGCAGGTAGACCTCGTTGGGGTTTCCCTTCGCGATGCCGTGATTGCATGCGCTGTTGAGCGGCGCGTTGTACACGGCGACCACGCGGGCGCCCGCGGTGAAGGCGTCGGCCCCGCCGAGCGCGGCGATGAGGTCGCCGGTGCGCACGGTGAAGGTCTTGCCGTCGGCCGCCACCTTGGTGGCGCACTGGGCCGTGATGTCGGTCCAACCCTTCGCGGGCTCGGTGCCGACGCGGCCGTCCTTGCCGGCCGAGACGGCGTCGAAGCCGCCGTCCGCGCCCGCCGCCGCGTACACGCGCATGCTCGCGGCGACCTTGGAGGGGTCGAGCCCCGCGCTCATGGTGTCGACGAACTGCACCGCGTAGGTGTCATAGGCGGAAAGGCCCGCGGGAACCGTGGCCGAGAGGCGCCAGTACAGGTCGTCGGCGACCGTGGCGTCGGCGGCCTTCTGCCAGGCGGCGGTGCTGTCCTCCAGCACGTGCTTGGCGACCTTGGGCGTCGCGGCCTTGGGCTTGACGGTGACGGCGCCGCCGCCGACCAGGGCCATGATCGGCGCGGTGCCGACTTCGCCTTGGGCGATGGCGTCGTCGTCGGCGACGATGAGCCAGTAGCCGCAGGGCAGCTCGGCCGCCGTGCCCGCGTTAAGGGCCACGGACTCGGCGGCAGAGCTCTGGAGGGAACGAGCGAGCTGTGCGCTCAGCGCGCTCGTAAGGTGGGAATCGGTGTTGAGCCACTCGGCAGCTTCCTGCGCGGTGGTCTGGGAGTTGGGCATGCCGGCGCTGTGCAGCACAGGCAACACGGCATCGCGCACGGCGTCGCTTGCCCAGGCAAGGTCGGTGGCGATCTTGGCGTCGCTGTCGCCGTCGACGACGTTGGCGCTAAAGATCTGATAGGCGTCGTAGCTGCTCGCCACGGTGCCGCCCACCGTGATGGAACCGGTCGAGGTCGGCGCGGCCTGCGCGGATGCGGGGAACACAACCGCGCAGGTGCCGATCAGGAGGGCAAGCAGCGCAAACAAGATCGGGAAGGAGCAAACTTTCTTATTCACGACGCTCACCTCCCTTCGCGCTCGCCTTGCGACGAACGTGCATCCAGGCCGCAGCAGCGCAAAGCACCGCCGCGCCGGCAAGGTACGTCAGAGTGACGCCCGACATACCAGAAAGGGGCAAAGAGGTGGAGTAGGTGTTGGTGAAGGTGGGGGTGGAGTCGGTGAGGTTGTGGTCCGTGTCGGTGGTCACTTCATTGCCGTCACGATCCTGAATCTGCTTGTAGGTCGCAGTGACGTTGATCTTGTGGTCAGTGTTATCAACTGCATTGACCGTAATCTGATAAATCGACTGGTCGTACTTGTAGTTCGTAAACGGCGTGGTCGGCTGCTGCTCGCGAACGTAATAAGTAAAGGTCTTGCTTGCACCGCGACCAGTGGAGTCAGTCGGAAGTTTGTTGAGTTGATCGAGTTTGTACTCGATCTTGTCGAAGCTCAGGGTCTGGGACTTGCCGCCGTCGGCAGTGGTGATAATCTCGCCCTTGAGGTTGGTCACAACCGTCTTGGCATTTTTGAAGTCCGCGTTATCCGCAAACTCGAGCTTAAACTCCTTCATCTCGCCGCCCTTTACGACCTTGGTCACCTTAGGAGTCCAGGTGCCGGTAGAGGTGTACGGAGTGTACTTGTTGGTGAAGGTCTTTTCCCCGCCGGGGCCGTTAATCGAATAATAGCCTTGGTCGTCCTTTTCCAGCGAGTTAGTTGAATCTCCCGGACTCACGCTTGTGATCGTGTAGTTGTGAACGTAAAGAGGAACGTCCGAGTTTGGATTTTCCCCGCTCGGCACCTTCATGAGTAGCGTTTGGTTGTCCTGAACCGTCACCACAATCTTGTACACGGCTGGGTCGTACGTGATGTCGAGATCATTGCCAGCATTTTCGACCAAGTAGTATGTAATCTTGTTAGCCTCAACAGTCTTATCAATGAACTGTTCGCCAAGGTCAAAGGTGATGTTACCGTCCGCATCATTCTTGGCGGTTCCGACCAAGGTGCAGCCGCCACTGTTGAATGTCTTGTCATTCCAAGAGGGCTCCGTCGCGCCATCCGAATCCTTACGGTAGACCGAGAAGGAGAACTGGTCTTTGGCGAGCGCTATGCTTTCCTCGGTCTGCTTATTTTTCATTTTCAGCGCCTTGGTTGCCTTCAGCTTAAGGCTCGGATAGACATACGTATCCGCAGGCACGCCCAAGTACAGGTCGCCGTTCGACATGATGCCGCCGCCATGGTTCCAGGAATAATTGCCCGTGATGAACGTTGTCGCAACTTTTTGCGCATTGATCGCGGCTTCGTCTTGAGCTGTAACACCCGAGCTCAGGCCGATGCTGTTATATACCTGCACGCCACCGTTAGCGGGGATAGTAATGGCTTGCGTAAGCTCTTTACTTCCCTTGTATTTGGCGTCACCGCCGCCAAGCATTTTGCCAATCACCGCCGCGATCGGGGTCTTATGACCCTCCGCCGCAAGGAAGAAGTCCGCGTGGCCGTTTTCGCGAAAGAAAGAACTATTGTAGGCGTCAGTATCCTGGTTCTTTTTTTGGACAAGGCCTTCGTAGCCACCAGCGGATAGGTGAGGGGTGCCATCGTTGCCTCTATTGTTTTCAGGATCATAGTCATTTGCACCCTGCTGGTTTAGAGCAGACGTATTGCCAAAAATTGCCGTGCCGTCGGTATTCGTCACCAAGGTCTTACCCGTCGGGCAAACCGCAACGCCGCCACCGTAGCCACCGGCCTCATTGCTGCTTATATAGGAGTTATAGACAAATAGCCTGCCCGCATTAGATGCGGTATCCGAATCGCCCTGGACAAAGATACCGCCTCCGCCCCAGTCAAAGCGAGACATGCAGGAGTTATTAGTGATATAGACTGGAGTAGATTTTGACGCACCTTCTATCATCGCGTCAACCATCTGGCCCACGCGAATGCCAGCACCCTCGGAACGGTTGCTCACGTTTGCGGCAATAGTTCCCCCCGTAATGTTGAGCCATGCCATTGTCTCGCGAGAACTCGCCCCGTGTCGATCGACATCGGTAATGTAAACGCCACCGCCAGCTTCCTGAGAATAGTTACCCGTAATCTGGCCGCCCGAAATGGTGACATGAGTACCGTTTTTAGCGGCAAGTCCAGCACCGCCATGATCGCCATAACCATCCTTGCCACAGAACTTGGCATATTTATTGTTAGTGATGTAGCCGCCGGAAACAGTAACGCTGCCGCCCGAAGCCATGATGCCGCCGCCGAAACCAGCACCAGAAGGAAGCGTGCTGTTGCCGGAGATTACGCCATTAGTCATGGTGACCGTGGAGTCTTTAGCATACACACCGCCGCCACTAGGAGCACTGTTGCCAGCAATTACGCCACCGGTCAAATTAAGGGTCGAGGCATCACCTTTCTCGTTGGACACCATAATGCCCGCGCCCGCACCCGAGCTAGAAGCGCCACACACGTAGCCGCCGCTCATGTTGACGGCAGAGCCGTTCTCGGCATAGATGAGGTTGCCGACGTTGCAATTATCCTTTTGGGTAAGTACGCCACTGTCGAGATTAAACGTACCGCCCGCATAAACGTTGATGAGCCTCATCGTGGAGCCGGCAGCGGTACCCACGATGGCACCGTTGATGCTGACCTCGTGCCTATAGAGAGTCTCGGTTGTCCCCGTACCGTTCGGCGTCGATTCGGTCACGTAATACGTGAGCTTGGTCGGAATGCCAGAGCTGGTGTCGTACTCCATCGAGGCGACTCGCCCATTATTATCGCCATTCTGAACCGACTTTTGATCCTGCCCTTGGCTAGAATCTTTAAGGGTAAGCGTCGCGCTATTGGCGATGTTGAAGAGCGGCTTGGTTGAATTGTCACCCGAATGCGTGATTTTACAGCCGTTTAAGTTCAGCGTTATTTTAATGCCGCTGTTAAGTGTGATTTCGCCAGCATAGTCAATATCAGCTGTAAGCTTAAAACTGGCTGCTTGATTTTCCCCAACGCTTAGAAGCTTTGCTCGCAAATCTTCGGCATTATTAATATCTGTAGTTGCCTCTTCGCTCTCCACAGCCTCCTCGGCTGACAAGACAGCGTTAGCGTCCATCGCTTCATTATCTTCTGCCTGGGACTTGTCCTTGGACTGCTCCTCCGACTGGGTATCGTCGTCGCCGGTCTCAGCATCATCGCTATTCTGGTTTTCGGCATCCCCGTCGGCAGTGTTGTCTACGCCAGTAGACTCACCTGAGGAACCCCCCCCCATCACAGTTTCCTCGGCAGAAACCGTCTGGGCATCGTTGGCAATGGCCTGCGAGATCGGGGGCATGACGAGCGACAGTACCAGGCTCAAAACGGAGGCTCCGCACAAAACGCCTGCCAGTACACGGCGCGTCGCTTTTTTACTCTGCTTAGATTTGTCTGAATTCGCTTTCATCGATGTCTCCTCCCCAAGAGACCGCGATCTTGCTCTTTCACCATCAAACGTATCTGCGCAATCTGTAATTGCGCTCGTTTAGTAATGCAATTATAACGATTGTTTAAACATCTGAGCAACAAAACCGACATTTTTGTAGCGAGTTCTCAATTCTCTTGACATTTGCTCAGATTTACCTTCGTTTATTCGCTATCTATTTTTTGTTTCTGCTGGTAATTTAGTTGCGTATTATTTTTTTATGGCATTAGATTTATTTGCACAACATTTTGCTCAAGAGCAAACATCCTGTGAACGGTCGAAAATCGACCGTGAGCGGTAGGTCATTAACCGGGATGAATATCCTACCAAATTGATGAGAATATCTTAAACCCATCGGTGGTTAGAAGTATGATGTTCAGACAACAATATTTGAATTTTCCCACAGATTTTAGGTATCAATTCGCCCAAATCGCCTGAGGCCACCGCAAAAAAGCCTGCCCCTTCTGCGGTGGTCCCCCCCGCTACAGCAAATGTTCCTCGATAAAGATCGCGATGCCGTCTTTGTCGTTACTGGCGGTTACAAAGTCGGCGGCGGAGCGGGTGGCATCGCTGCCGTTTGCCATGGCCACGCCCACGCCGGCATCAGCCACCATGCAGGTGTCGTTATCGGCATCGCCAAACACGCAAATGTTCTGGAGCTCCATGTCGTTGAGCTCTGCCACGCGCACAAGGCCGCGCGTCTTGGACACGTGCGGATCCATGAACTCGTAGAGCCGCTGCGTGGTCTGCAGGGCCGCTGCCTTAACAGTGTCATCGGCAAACGTCGACGCCCGCTCAATCACCTGCGGCATTACCTCGGGTGCCATGGTAAACATCACCTTGGGCTGCGGCTCGCGCAAAAACTCGGCAAAATCGACCACCTGGTAGGGCACGCCGTCGACGCGTGACAGGTGCTCGACGCACGCGTTGCTCTCGGGCACGTAGAACACGCCGTCTCGGGGGCAGACGGGCGTTGCCGGAAGGTCCACCATGTGCTTGCAGATGCGCGCGATAGTCTCGCCCGGCAGCGGATAGCTCAGCTCGTTGATGTCGTGCGCGCGGTCGATGACCTCGGCGCCGCCACAGCCCACGAGCACGTCTACCAGGCCTTCGATGCCCCAGAGCTCGTACATGGCCTCGGTCGCGTGGGCGTCGCGCCCGGTGCACAGGCCAAAGAGCACGCCGCGCTCGCGCAGGGCGCGGATCGCCGCCACGGTGCGCGGGGACACCGTGTGCTGGCTCGTGAGCAGCGTGCCGTCGATATCGCAGAACACGGCTTTGATGTGGCTGAAGGTGGTGTCCATGGGGGGCCTTTCTGGGTTGTGCGGCGGTGTGGGGTGTGGTCGTGAACGGCGTACATGGTATACCAAGGCGCAGGCGCGGCCTGTCAAAGCAAAAACCACCACAAAGGTGCCTGGCCCCTTTGTGGTGGTCGGATCCGCAGGGTGGCCTGGCCCGGGGCGCAAACCATCACAACAATCGATGTTTTTCGGCAAAATCGCGATTTTCATCGAATGTTGTGATGGTCTTTACTGCCTTGCGGCACGATCAAAATGCCGGCGCCCAAACAGCAGCAACGCCGCAGGGACAGCCGTCACGACCAGGCCCGCCCCTACGAGTGTCTGCTGCACGCCAAATGTCGCCGCCAGCCACGGGGCAATCGCCAGCGGCGCCACGCCGGCGAACATATTGCCAAAGCCCATGACCGAGTTCACGCGACCGAGCTGCTCGAGCGGTGCCGTCGTTTGCACGATGGTGTTGTGGAGCGGGTTGACGATGCCCCAAGCTATGCCCAGTGCAATCTGGCCGACAAGGGCCACGCCCACGTACGGCGTCCCCACATAGAGCAGGCTTCCCAGGCCCACGGACATAAGCGCCACGAGCAGCGTTTTGAGGTTGACCAGGTGCGGCGGCAAGCGAAGCGCGAGCACGGCACCCAGCACCGCGCCGACACCGCAGGCAGACGAGAGCCAGCCCATCCACTCAACGCCGACGCGTAGGACATCGCGATAGAAAAACGACTCGAGCGGATCGAAGGCTCCGTAGCCAAAGTTCGAAAGAAAAATGATGCAGAAAAGTAGCGCGAGGACGCTGTTGGTGAAGACCGTCTTGATGCTGGCTGCGAAGGTGGCGCGGGCGGACGTGCTGGGGTTGGAGCTTTGTCCCGCACGCTCCCCTTCCTCTGCCGAATCGGCATCCGCATGCCCGGCGACATAGCTGGTCTGCGGCCTAAAGCCCCAACCGACGACAAACGCCAGCACGGTGAAGAGCATCATGAGCACGAACACCGCGCGCGACGATGCAGCCGCCGCGACAAAGCCGCCCAGCGTGGGGCCAACGATGATACTCACGTTTGAAAACATGGCGATGGCGGAGTTGATGTCTTTGAGCTCGACAGGATCGTCGGTGAGGTAGGCCGGATAGGACGTGGCGATGGGCTGGGCGAATCCCATCGTAAAGCCCAGAAACACCGCGCCGAGTAGGACGACGCCGGTCGCGCTACCAAAGGCGATGATTGCCATGCCGGTTGCGAGCGCGCCGATGATGCTCAGCAAGAAATGGCGACGCGGACCCCAGGCGTCGAGCTCCGCGCCACCCGCAAAGGATCCCAGGATCACGAAAACGTTCATAAACAGAACGGCCAGCGATGTCGCGACGACCGAGGCATCGTCTGCATAGGTGAGCGTTCCGATGACGCCGATAAAATAACTGGTCTGAAACCCGGTGTAGATGAGAAAGCGCATCGCCACCAGCCGCTTGGCCTGCACGGACAGCGATGATTGAGGCTTTGAGAAAAGAGAGGCGAGCATGGAGACTCCTTGTTTCGTACGAATGCGGACGGCGGGCATTCGCCACCGTCTGTCAAATCAATCTATCCGCATGAAACAATAAGGACACATCAAGCCCCTTTTCTCCGTTTTTCGCCCGTCATGAACTACTTGGTAGATTGTAAGGCATGTCCCACGCATCTACCAAAGAAAAAACCACCACAAAGGTGCACTGTCCCCTTTGTGGTGGTTGCGACGTTTGCGCTGGTTGAGACTTGGCTAGGCCAGGTCGGCACCGTTGGTGGCGATGACCTTCTTGTACCAGAAGAAGCTGTCCTTGCGGCTGCGGGCGAGCGTGCCGTTGCCGTCGTTGTCCTTGTCGACGTAAATGAAGCCGTAGCGCTTCTTCATCTCGCCGGTCGAGGCGCTCACCAAATCGATGCAGCCCCACATGGTGTAGCCCATCAGGTCCACGCCGTCCTCGATGGCAATCTCCATCTGCTTGATATGCTCGCGCAGGTAATCGATGCGGTAGCTGTCGTGAATCGAACCGTCCGCCTCGACCTCGTCCACCGCGCCCAGGCCGTTCTCGACAATCATCAGCGGCACCTGGTAGCGGTCGTAGACCTCCTCCAGGTAGTAGCGCAGGCCCTCGGGGTCGATCGCCCAACCCCAATCGCTCTTCTTGAGATACTCGTTGCCGGCGCCACCAAAAATGTTGCCTTGCTCCAGCAGCACCGGGTCGGCCGTGGCGGTGGCGCTCATGTAGTAGCTAAAGCTGTAGAAGTCGACCTTGCCGGCGGCCAGCGTGGCGGCGTCCTCGGGCGAAACCTCCACGTGCACGCCTTCGCGGAGCCACACGCTGGGCGCCCACGAGGGATACGCACCGCGCACCTGCACGTCGCCGCAGTAGAAGTTCATCTCGCGCTGCTGCTTTTGTGCGGCCAGAACGTCTGCCGGGTTGCACGTGTGCGGATAGCAAGCGTTGCCGGCGATCATGCAGCCGATCTTGTTCTGTGGGTCGATCTGATGGCCCATGGAGACGCACTTGGCGCTCGCCAGGAACTGATGGTGCAGGGCATCGAAGCGCGCCTGTGGATCGTCCCAGTCGCAGTTGCCAAAGGCCATGGGCGTGTCAGTTGCCTCGGGCACCATGCCGCCGCCCATCACGCCGCCAAAGCCGCCCATGAGCAGGCAATTGATTTCGTTAAAGGTGAGCCAGTAGCGCACCAGCCCCTTGTACTCGGTCATGACGGTACGGGCGTAGTTGAGATAGAAATCGATGAGCTTGGGGTTCTTCCAGCCGCCGTAGTTTTTGGACAGGCCATAGGGCAGCTCGTAGTGGCTGAGGGTGACCATGGGTTCGATGCCCTGCTCCTGACAGGCCTGGAACACGCGGCGGTAGAACTCGATGCCGGCCTGGTTGGGCTCGGCCTCATCGCCGTTGGGGAAGATGCGGCTCCAGTTGATGGACATGCGGTAGCACTTAAAGCCCATCTCGCCAAAGAGCTTGATGTCGTCAAGATAATGATGGTACATATCCACGGCCTCGTGGCTGGGATAGTGTTACTGGGGCAGAATGCCGTCGGTGATGTGGCGCGGCTCGGAGACCGTGCCGCCCGTCATGATGTCGGGAACGCCGAGGCCCTTGCCATCCTCGTTGTATCCACCTTCGCACTGATTGGCGGCAGTGGCGCCGCCCCACAGAAATCCATCGGGAAAAGCCATGTTGGCTCCTTTCGTACGTGTTGGGGGTGGTTGCGCGGACGTCGAAGCGGCGTCCGCAGGGAAATTTGCGTCCGGAGCGAGGCCCGCGCAGGAACCGCCGCCACGAAACCGGCCTATCTACTACTTTTTACCGCAAACCCCTGACCACACCGCAATTGCCAAAAATAAAACCGCAGGTAGACGGCTTGGCGATTTTTGGTAAACCGCCGTATGGTTGGCCCCTACCGTTAAAAGGTAGTAGATAGGCCAGTTTCGTGGCGAGGCCTCTATCGACGCCTGTGCGGGACCCCTCGTCCATTTGGAAAAAGCCGGCGGGGCGCTCCCCCGCCGGCTTGGTACCGAGTCTTTGTCGTTTGGGCTACTTGGCAGCCTCGGGCTTGTAGGTGGCAAACTCGATCGCAAAGCCCACGGCGGCACCCACGAGCGAGGCAACGATAGCCCAGATCATGTGGTTGATGCCGTTAACACCGGAGGGATCGATGAAGGACAGCCAGTTGAAGACGCCCAGACCACCGGACATGTACACCACGGCGCCGGAGATACCGATGATGAGGCCGCCCACGGCAGAACCGATGCTGGCGTTGATGAAGGCCTTCTTATCGGGCAGGGCGACACCGTAGATAGCGGGCTCGGTGACGCCAAAGAAGAAGGCGGAGATCATGGCCGGCAGCGCGATACCGCGGAACTTCTCGTCCTTGTTCTTGAGATACATGGCAAAGAGCACGGCGCCCAGCGAGAAGGAGTGGGCGATAACGGAGCCCAGGATGTAGTCGTGGCCCAGAGTGGACAGGTTGACCAGCGCGATGGGCACGAGCGACCAGTGGAAGCCAAAGATGACCAGGCACATCCAGAAGGCACCGACGAGGGTGCAGCCCAGGAGGGAGCCGATCATGGGCAGGCCAAACAGCAGCGCGAAGAACTCACCAAGCAGGTTGGTGATGAGCGTGGCGATGGGGCCAATGACCAGATAGCCAAGGGTGACGGTAACGGTGACGACGATCAGCGGGGTGAAGAACATCTTCATAGAAGCGGGCATCCACTTCTTAACCCAGTGCTCGAGGGTGGAGCCAAACCAGACCATGAGAAGGATGGGGATAACGGAGCTGGTGTAACCCGAGGCAGGCATGATGAGCGGCAGGCCCAGGAACGTGGTGTACCAAGAGAAGGTGCCAGCAAAGCCGAGCTCGACGGAGCCGACAACCTCGCCCGAGGTCAGGGCAACCATGGTGGGATACACCAGGGCAAAGGCGATGGCCATGCCGTTGAACTCGCTCATCTTGAACTTCTTGGCCGCGGTAAAGCCAAGCACCACGGGCAGGAAGTAGAACATGCCGTCAGCGACGGTGTAGAGCAGCGTGTAGGCGCCGTCGTTGGCAAAGCTCGGGACCAGGAAGGTAGCGAGCGCCAGCAGGCCCTTCATGATACCGGCAGCGGCGAAGGTGCCGAGCATGGGGGCGAAGATGCCCGAGATGAGGTCGATGATCACATCGGTAACGCCCTTGGGAGCGGCATCGTCGTCATCGGCGTCGACGGCGCCGCCGTCGCTAAAACCGCCGGCCTTGAGAACGGCGTCGTAGACGTCCTCGACGATGTTGCCCACAACAACCTGGTACTGGCCGTTGGCGTGCATGACCTTGATGACGTTGGGCAGCTCGGAGATTGCCTCGTCATTGGCCTTCGACTCGTCCTTGAGCTTAAAACGAACACGGGTAATGCAGTGTGCGACGCATTTGACGTTGGACTTGCCGCCAACCAGCTCTACGATCTGGGCAGCAAGATCGTCGTATTTACCTGCCATGATCTGTCCTCTCTTTTCCAAATTTCGACAAAAATATCCCCTACCGCGAGCCGGTACCTTGCCCGCAGTTAGAAACCAAAAAGAATTGTTGCGATTGCCGCCGGGCTGGCGGCTTTACTCACTCGGTCTGCGAAGCCGATCGCAGACGGTTGATATGCATCATCAGATACAAGAGCTCCTCGTCCGAGCAGCTCTGCTTGAACTCTTTCTCGAACACGCGGTTGATGGCGTACGCACACTGGTAGGCCTCGGGAAAATCGCGGGCGGCCTGCATAAACAGTGAGGAGTTCTCGGTCTGCGTGCAGCTGCCCTTAACAAGGCGGCGAACCAAAAAGCGCAGGTGCGCAAGAAAGCGAATGTAGCAGTACGACGCCGTGTCGAGCGAGCAGCCGAGCTGCTTTTCCACGGAATGGGTTACCTCGTCAAGCACGCGGGTGCTCTTCATGATGAAGTCCATGTCCTTGGCGCGGCCCATGCCGTCGACCTCGGCGTTAACGATGTGGAGCGCGATGCTCGTGGCCTCGTTCTGACCCAGCTTGGCGCCGGTGTGCTTTTGCACGATGGCGAGCGCGGCCTGACCGATTTCGAGCTCACGCGGGTAGATGAAAGCCACCTCATGCTCGAGCGGGCTGGGAGCGCTGATCTGGTCGTCGTCGCGCTGAACGGCAAACTGCAGGTGATCTGCCAGGATAAAGGGCAGGCCACCGGACAGCTTGCAACCAAGCTGCTGGGATGCGAAGCAGGCAATGTCGCTTGCCGCGAGCAGAACGTCGTCGGGAAGTGTGCCGACCATATCCTGCAGGCTCTCGGGAACGTTATAGAATTTGCGCTGGATGAGCGACTCATCGGCAAGCTCGTAGGGCATCTCGTGAAAACCGATGCCCTTGCCAAAGACAACAACCTCTCGGCCGTCATCGCTGGCGGCGAGAGCAACGTTATTGTTGATCTTCTTTAAAATGAGCATGAAAAAACTCCTCGGACATCGGCGCTAGACGACGGGGCGATATTCCTCGTCTTCTATTATGCGCAAGTGATGCCTCCAGAGGAGTAACAAACTTGTGAGCACGTGGGCGATTGTAGGATGAAACTTGCATGCAGCGTAAGCCCCATTGGTGCGAAAGTCCGCTGAACGGTAGGAAATCGCCTGTAAACGGCAAAACCACCACAAAGGTGCCTGGCCCCTTTGTGGTGGTTTTGGCTGATGCCCCGATGTTACTCGCGCGGGGTGCCGTAGGGGTTGTACAAATCTGCAAGAGCAAATGTGCCGGTAGTAGCATCAAAGTCGAGTTCGAGCACACAGCAGTTGCCAATGCGGTGCTTCATCTTGAGCGGCTCCACGCCCACGCCGCGCATGACCTGAGCCGCTGCGGCGCCATGGCTCACGCACAACACGCTCTCATGTCCAGGGCGCTGCATGAACTCGGTGATGGTCGCCATCATACGCTCGCGAAACTCGACTTCGCCCTCGCCGTCATACTGCTTGTAAAAATCGCCGTACGGCAGGCGCGGATTCAAATCCTCGCTCGCGCCCTCAAATTTGCCAAAGTTCCACTCCTTAAGGCCCTTGACGCGCTCGTAAGGCTGACCGGGGAACGCAAGCTCAAGCGTGTCGCACGCACGCTCGGACGTCGAACTGTACGCATGGTCAAACGTAAGGCCACGCCCTCGCAGGGTCGCACCGACAGTTTTAGCCTGCTCGATTCCCAGCTCGGTGAGCGGCGAGTCACACCAGCCCTGCTTGCGACGAAGCAAGTTAAAGAGCGTTTGACCGTGACGCATAAAGTACAGTTTTGACATGAGGCCTCCGTGATCGCAATCGTTTGTCAGCGATTATGACATCTTGAGCTAACTTTAAGTCAAAGCTTTTTTGCAAAAACCACCACAAAGATGCCTGTCCCTTTTTGGCATGTTATGGCAGCGCAGCGAGCCGGTTCCAAGTGCCCCAGGTCGCCCCGAAAGAGGAGCGACGCGTACTTTGGTACGCGAGCGACGGCTTGAGGGGCGAGATGGGGTGCTTGGGGCCGGCGCAGCGTCAAGCCTTAAAGGTGGTCTTGGATGAGATCGCAGATGGCTCGGGCGTCGTTGATGTTGATGGCTCGGGTCGCAAAGCCGGCGTCGAAGGCCTGACGCGCCAGGGCTTCGTTGCAGGCAAGGGCCAGCGTGTGACCGTCGACCAGGTCGAGCGAGCTCTTGCCGCGCAGACGGTCGACACCGGAGCGCGCGACGACGATGTTGTCGAAGCCCTCGGTCTTGTAGCCCTCGATGATCACCACGTCGACATCGTTGTAGCGCGACAGCAGCTCGCGCGCGGGCATCTCGTCCTCCTCGCGCGTGTCGGCGTACTCCGCCCAGCGCGTGGCGCAAATGAGCCCCACGTGCTTGGAGCCAGCCTGGTGATGGCGCCACGTATCCTTAGCGGGAACATCGATATCAAAGCCATGGTGTCCATGATGCTTGAGCGAACCCACACGCAGGCCGCGGCGCGTGAGCTCGGCGATGACCTTCTCGACGAGCGTGGTCTTGCCCGAGTTTTGGTAGCCGATAAACGCGATCGCGGGGACAGCCGGAGCGGGAGCTGCGGGCACGATGGCGGCAGGTGCGCTTGCGGGTGCGTCGCCCGCGGCTCCCACGGCCTCAACAGCAGCGGCCTGACGCTCTGCGCGATCCCACACGCCCGAGCGGCCGCCCTCCTTGTGCAGCAGGCGCACGTCGACGATCTCCATGCCGCGATCGACGGCCTTGCACATGTCATAGATCGTAAGGCACGCGGCACTCGCGCCGGTCAGGGCCTCCATCTCGATGCCGGTCTTGCCCGTCACGCCGGCCGTAACCAGCACGTAAAAGCCAACCTGCCCGTCCGCGCGCGCCGGTGCCCAGCCCTCGGGCACGTCCTCGGCAGGCGTTCCCGCCGGAGCGATGGGCGCAATATCGCACTTGCTCTTGGTAATGAGCAGCGGATGGCACATGGGAATGATGTCGCTCGTGCGCTTGATGGCCATGATGCCCGCCACGCGCGCGCAGGCAAGCACGTCGCCCTTTTTGGCGCGGTCCTGCAGCACCATGGCCTGCGTCTCGGGGTGCATGAGGATGGTGCCCTCGGCGATGGCGCTGCGATGGGTCTCGGCCTTGTCGGACACGTCGACCATGCGTACCTCGCCCTTGGCGTCCACGTGCGTCAGCTCGTCGCGACGGGCGTCGCGGGCGGGCGGCTCGGTGGCAGCGCTGGCAGTCGGCTGTGCGGCAGTGACAGCATCGCCAGCCGCAGCCGTGACTTTGCGGGCAGACATCGCGGCCCCGCGAGCGGCCTTGGTGGCATCGGCGTACCTGCTCTTGGCCATATGATCATCCTCCGATTTGGGACATAAATCGTTGCGTGCCCTCAATTATCGCGTGTTCCTGCGGTTTGTGGGCCACGGCATCGCGCCAAATCGAAAGTACCTGCATATCATCACCACGGCGCAACGCCTCGCGCACCGAATACTCGGCATCGCTGAACAGGCACGGACGCACGTTGCCATCGGCCGTCAGGCGCAGGCGGTTGCAGCTCGCGCAAAAATGGTTGGACATGGCGCTGATGAAGCCGACCGTTCCCGCCGCACCCGAAAAGTGCCAATAGCGCGCGGGGCCCGCGCCGGCAGGAGCGTCGGTGATGTCAAGCGGTTCGAGCTCGCCCAGACCCATCGCGGCGGCCCCGGCATTGACGCGCGCCCGCAGCTCGTCGCTCGGCACGCTGTCGCTCGCATCCCACAACTCGGGGTTGAGCGTGGGTGCGTGAGGGTCCACGGCGCAATGCGAGCTCGTGCGCTCGTCGCCGATGGGCATGTATTCGATAAAGCGCAGGTGGATGGGGCGGTCGACGGTCAGTCGTGCGAGGGCCGCCACATCCTGGTTGAGCCGGCGCACAACAACACAGTTGACCTTAACGGGCTCAAAGCCCCAAGCCAGCGCCGCGTCGATGCCAGCCATGGCCTGCTCGAGTCGACCCAGGCGCGTGATCTTTCCAAAGAGCGTAGGGTCGAGCGTGTCGAGCGAAATGTTGACGCGGTTAAGCCCCGCGTCCTTGAGCTGCGGCGCCAGCTTGGGCAGCAGGGCTCCGTTGGTGGTGAGCGAGATGTCCTCGATCCGCGGAATCGCGCGGATGTCGCGAATGAGCGGGATGATACGGCGGCTGACCAGCGGCTCGCCGCCCGTCAGGCGTACGCGGCGAATGCCCTCCCCCGCCACCAAGCGCACAAAGCGGGCGATTTCCTCGACGCTGAGTAGCTCGTCGTGTGCACGGGGCGCCACGCCATCGGCCGGCATGCAGTAAATGCAGCGGAAATTGCACTTGTCGGTAACGGCAATGCGCAGGTAGTTGATATCGCGGCCAAAGCCGTCATGTTGCACGTGCCCGTCCACGCAGCCCTCCCCTCACGCGGCGTTTTATTCTTCGGAAAACATAATACCCCACGAGAGAATCATGCCGACACCCGTACGACAGGACAGGTCGCTTCGAGCAAAACGGACTTCCCAAGCCCATCCTCAACACACAGACCATCACAACATTCGATGCTTTTCCCGTTTTTGGCAAAAAACGTCGAATGTTGTGATGGTTTGCCTGCCCACGGCACCCCGTAGAAAGACCAAAGCGCCCCTAGAGGCCGCCGTCCCAGTGGCGAATCACGAATTCTCGAAGGTCGTTCTGCCGCTTTTGGAACGCTTCGCTTCGGTCGCACTTAAGGCCTATCGCAAGCGCGATGGCGTTCATCGCCCGGTGCAATTGCAGCTGATGGACAAACTGAGTCCCGGTGAGGACGATCATCCTAAAGCCCAGCGCGCTCAGTACGGTCATACGCTCCGCATCCGACGCGCTGCGCTGTTTATCAAGATGGTCCGAGCCGTTGTATTCAATCCCCGTACCACTCGCAGGCGCATATACGTCGATCTCGAAATACCCGGCCTTTGCAAGATATTTGAACTCGTTGGGAACATCGACCCGATGGTTGAGCTCAACCTTGACGTATCCCAGCCCGCCCTGGGAACGTTTTGCTACGACCATGATTGCGGTGGCCGTCTCCATGGGCGATCGCGCGCCATCGTGCACGCGCTTGAGCACGGCGGCCGCGCGTACAGCCCCCTGACGAGATCGGTTCTCATTGCAATAAGCAATCAAGTCGGCAACGGTATACCTCTGCCCCATCTCGATATAATCGCCTGTCGACAGATGATTCAGATGGTATCGGGCACAGATTTCGTAGCCATATTCCAACTGCTCGGGCTCGCTCATCCACGAACCCGCCTGGACAAAGCACATGACCTCATCAACCACCAGAAGGCCCTCTGCCACCTCGATAAGATGCCCTGGAGGTACCGGCGCCCCAAACACATGGCACCTAAATCCAGCCGGCGTCGAGCGCTCAAAATCGAAGTTGACGAGCGTGTCGATATGATCGAGCTCTTCTCGTGGAATACCAAGCGAAACCAGATAGTCGGTAACGATCCCAACTGCCGTTGAAGCCCTCAGTCCCTTGGCATCGAGTCCCAATTTGGGCAGGCTCGCAGTCGGCTCCGCCTCGCTAGCAAGCGAGTCCTCATCGTATAGGCTGCTTGCTCGCGAGAGCGGCTCGGACGGGCGCGCCACGTTGTGGTACAGCCAGGCAGTCTTATGGGACAAGACGATCGGCAGGTCCATGAGCCCTCCAATGGAGTCGGATAACCAACCTTATTCCCCTGCCCACGGGTCCGCACACCTTCGTGCACAAGAAAGCGATTCCACCCGGCCGAGTGGCAGAAAAACCATCACAACATTCGATGCTTTTCTCGATTTTGGCGAAAAACGTCGAATGTTGTGATGGTTTGAGGCTAGGTGAGGGGGCACGGAGGGCTCAAAGCATCGTGCTCGAACGGGTTAATCCAGCTCTTTTAAGCCATGCGCGAGCTGCCAGTATTCGCCGTGCTGAGCGAGCAGCTCTTCGTGCGTGCCGCGCTCGATGATGCGGCCGTGTTCAAGGACCATGATGGCATCGGCGTCGCGGACGGTGGACAGGCGGTGCGCGATCATAAACGTGGTGCGTCCGCGCATGATGCGGTCCATACCGCGCTCGATGAGCTTTTCGGTGCGCGTGTCGATAGAGCTCGTGGCCTCGTCCAAGATGAGCACCGGCGGGTCGGCGACGGCCACGCGCGCGATGGCTAGCAGCTGGCGCTGGCCCTGCGACAGGTTGGCGCCGTCGGCCGTGACCGGTGTGTCGTAGCCTCTAGGCAGGCGGCGGATAAACGAATCCGCGCAGGCGGCCTCGGCGGCGGCGCGCACCTCCTCGTCGGTCGCGTCGAGCTTGCCAAAGCGGATGTTCTGCGCGATGGTGCCGCTAAACAAGTGCGTATCTTGCAGCACAATGCCGAGCGACCCGCGCAGGCTGGCCTTGGCAATGTGCTTGACGTCGATGCCGTCGTACGTGATCTCGCCGTCATCGACCTCGTAGAAGCGGTTGATGAGGTTGGTGATGGTCGTCTTTCCGGCGCCCGTCGAGCCCACAAACGCGATCTTTTGCCCCGGCTTGGCAAACAGGTTGAGGTCCGTGAGCACACGGGTGCCCGGCACGTAGGAAAAGTCCACGGCATGGAAGCGCACGTCGCCGGCAAGCGGGACCAAGCCGCACGTGAGCTCGGTACCGTCGGCAGCCACCGCACGGCCCGACTCATCAACGGCAGCCACATCATGCAAGTGCCCGTACGCGCCCACGCCCTGGCCCTCGGGAATCTTCCACGCCCACGCGGCGTCGCCCGTCTGCACCAGCTCCACGCAGCCCTCGTCTACCTCGGGCTTAAGGTCCATGGCGGCAAATAGGCGCTCGGCACCGGCCAGCGCGTTGAGCAAAAAGTTGCCCAGCTGCGTGAACTGGTTGATGGGCATGGCGGCCTGACGCACAAAGACCAGGTAACTTGCAAGCGCGCCCACGTCGGCGAGCCCCTTGATGCAGAGCATGCCGCCCGCCACGGCGACGATGGCGTAGTTGGCATAGCCGATCACCACGGTCATGGGCACCATCGAGTTGGCGTAGGCTTGCGCGGCGCCACCGGTGCGGCGCAGTTCTTGGTTGCGCACGTCAAAACCAGCCACGTTGGCCTGTTCGTGATTAAAGACCTTGATGACCTTTTGGCCCGAGACCATCTCTTCGATATATCCGTCCAAATCGCCCAGCGACGCCTGCTGAGCGGCAAAAAAGCGCTTGGAACGCATGCCCGAGTAGCGCGCGTACAGCACAATGGCCGCGTCGCACACGAGCGTGATAATCGTGAGCTGCCAGTTGAGGATGATGAGCATAGCCGTGGTGCCGACCATTTGGATGCTCGCCTGAATCACGTTGGCAAAGCTGTTGTTGAGCGCCTCGGAGACGGTGTCGACGTCGTTGGTAAAGAAGCTCATGATGTCGCCCGAGCGCGTGCTGTCAAAATAACTGAGCGGCAGCGTCTGGATGTGCGCGAACAGGTCGCGGCGGATATCGGATACCACGCGCTGGGCCGCGCGCACCATAATCTGTGAGTAGCCCAGAGCCGAGAGCACGCCCGCGGCGTAGATGATCGCCGTCAGGATGACCTGCTTGGCGAGCAGCTCCTCCCCGCCCGTGGCCAAACCGTTAACGATAGGGCGCACCATGTAGGTGCCGGCGAGGCTCGCGATGGCGGCGACGGAGGCGAGCACGCCCACCGCGAGCAACGAGAACTTGGCATGCCCCATGTAGGAGAGCAAGCGACGCACAGTGCGCTTGAGGTCGGCAGGGCGTGCTTGGGCTGCGGTCTTAGGCATGGCGCTCACCCCCTTCCAAGGGCGATTCGCTGGGGACGGAGGAAAACTGATCGTTCGCGCAGCGATCGTCGCAGCCGTCGCCGGTGTCTGCGTTCCCAGCGAACTCCATCTGCGAGGCATAAATCTCCTGGTAGATGTTGTCGCCCGCCAGCAGCTCCTCATGCGTGCCCACGCCGTGGACACGGCCGTCGTCCAACACAATAATGCGGGCGGCATCCATGACGCTCGCAATGCGCTGCGCAATGACAATCACCGTCGTGTTGGGAATCTGAGCGATATGCTCGCGGATCTTGGCGTCGGTCGCCATATCGACCGCGCTGGTCGAATCGTCAAAGATGAGCACACGCGGATGCTTGAGCAATGTACGCGCGATGCACAGGCGCTGCTTCTGCCCGCCCGAGACACCGGCACCGCCCGGGCCCAGATAGCCGTCAAGGCCGCCGATGCGATCCAGGAACTCGTCCACGCATGCCGCCCGGCAGGCACGCAGGAGCTCCTCGTCGGTGGCATCGGGCGCGCCCCACTGCAGATTCTCGCGCACGGTGCCCGTGAACAGCACGTTCTTTTGCAGCACGATACCCACGGCGTCGCGCAGGGCAACCAGGTCGTAATCGCGCACATCGCGCCCGCCCACGAGTACGGCGCCTTCGGTGGCGTCGTACAGGCGCGCGATTAGCTGCACAAGCGAACTCTTGCCCGAGCCCGTGCCGCCGAGCACGCCCACCGTGGAGCCCGCCTCAATGCAAAGGTCAATATGCTCGAGCACATCCTCGGCAGCATCCGCGCGGTACTTAAACGACACGTCGCGAAACTCGATGCTTCCGTCGGCCACTTCGCGCACGGCAGCGGCAGCGTCGGGCGCTTGGATAAGCGAACGTTCGTCGAGCACCCGCGAGATGCGCTCCACGCTGGCAAGTGCGCGTGTGAGCAGCAAAAACACGTTGGAAATCATCATGAGCGAGTTCATGATCAGCAGCACGTAGCTCATAAAGCCCGTGAGCGAGCCCACGCCGAGCTCGCCGGCAAGAATCATGCGCCCGCCGATCCACAGAATGGAAAGCGCCGCCACGTACATCGACAGCTGAAACACCGGCAGGTTGAGCACAGCGTTGCCAAAGGTCTTCGTCGCGGTGCGCGCAAGCTCGGTATTGACGGCATCGAACTTGGCCTCCTCGTGCTCGGCGCGCACGTACGCCTTGACGGCGCGCACGGCGGTGAGGTCCTCCTGCACCACGCCGTTGAGATGGTCCATCGAGGTCTGCAGCTGGCGGTAGAGCGGACTGACACGGTAGGTAATAACGCCCAGCACGATCGCCAGCACCGGCAGAATAATTGCGAATACCGTAGCGAGTGGACGCGACAGCACCAGCGCATAGGCCAAGCCGACGATAAGCGTCACGGGGCCGCGCACCATGGGGCGAAAGCCATTGCCGATAGCGTTTTGAATCACGGTGATGTCGGTGGTCATGCGCGTGACGAGCGAGCTGGCGTCGTAGTTGTCCAGATTGCCAAAAGCGAGCGTCTGGATCTTGCGATACTCCGCCTCGCGTAGGTTAGCGCCCAGCCCCGAGGCAACGCGGGCGGACGTGCGCGCATAGCCTAAGCCAAGTACCAGCGAACATGCGGCGCATGCCAACATATACGTGCCCTGCAACAGCATGTAGTTGATGTCGCCCGCGGGCACGCCCACGTCGATGATATTTGCCATGATGACCGGGATAAACAGCTCGAGCGCCGTTTCGGCCGTCACAAAGAGCACGCCGAGTATGGCATCGCGGCGGTATGCCCCCAGATAGGAAAACAGAATCTTGAGATTGCGCACGCAGGTTCATCCCCCATCAAACGTTGTTCGCAAACCCACGTATTATGGCGCGCCGTGCGGCGGTGTCAAGTGTTCCGAAATCGATTTCTGCAAGGCTAGTGCAGGCGCTAAGCTCGCAAGGTGCATCTCTGTATTCAATTGGAAATGAACGCGAGCGCGACTTTTTTCGCCCCGCTGCCAACATAAACCTTGACTCTACAATCGTTGTAGGGTTTTCACTACACTGGTAGCAAAACGAACCCAGCCAGAAAGCCCCGCCCATGGAACACGACCTCACACGCGGCAATGTCCTCAAGACCATCGCGGTCTTTGCCCTGCCCTATATGCTCTCGTACTTTTTGCAGATGCTCTACGGCATGGCCGACCTGTACATGATGGGGCAGTTTAGCGGCGCCGCCGGCATCACCGCCGTGGGCAATGGCGCGCAGACGCTCTATATCATTACCGTAACGCTCGTGGGCCTGGCCATGGGAACGACGGTCATCGTCGGCCACGCCGTGGGCTCGCGCCGGTTTGACCGAGCCGAGACCGCCATCGGCAACACCATCACGCTCTTTATGGGTGTCTCGGTGGTGCTGGCCGCTGTCCTGCTCGCACTGTGTCCGCAGATTGTGGCGCTCATTGGCACTCCCGCCGAAGCCGTCGAAGGCACTGCCGCCTACCTGCGCATCTGCTTTGTCGGCATTCCCTTTATCGCCGCATACAACATCCTCTCGGCCATCTTTCGCGGGCTGGGCGATTCGCGCTCGCCCATGTACGTGATTGGCGTGGCGTGCATCATCAACATCGCGCTCGACTTTCTGTTTATCGGCCACATGGGGCTCGGCCCCGTAGGCGCCGCACTCGGCACGGTGACCGCCCAGACAGCCAGCGTTGCCCTCGCGCTCGTGTGGCTCAAGAGCCGCCGCACGAACATCCACGTTAAGCGTAGCGACCTGCGCCCCCAGCCCGAGGTGCTCGGCAGCATTCTTAAGATCGGTGTGCCCGTGGCCGTGCAGGACGGCTGCATCCAGGTGGCGTTTATGTTCATCACCGTCATCGCCAACCACCGCGGTCTGGTCGACGCCGCCGCCGTAGGCTTGGTCGAAAAGATGATCAGCTTTTTGTTTATCGTGCCGAGTTCCATGGGCGCTACCGTCAGCGCGCTCACGGCGCAAAACGCCGGCGCGGGCAAGGGTGACCGCGCGCGTCAGGTACTCAAGGACGCCATGACCATCTCGGCGGTGTACGGCTGCCTGATCACGGTGCTGATGTGGCTGGTGGCGCCGGCGTTTATCGGCTTTTTTGCCAAGGACGCTGCAGTAGTCGCCGCCGGTACCGGCTATATGCGCAGCTATATTTTCGACGCGATTTTTGCCGGCATCCACATTTGCTTTAGCGGCTTTTTCGCCGCATACGGCAAGAGCTA
Organism: uncultured bacterium; assembly: GCA_905215065.1. Classification (GTDB taxonomy): domain Bacteria; phylum Actinomycetota; class Coriobacteriia; order Coriobacteriales; family Coriobacteriaceae; genus Collinsella. Next base: position 81,084 of record CAJMOF010000010.1, read on the forward strand.
CATCGGCTTTGCGCACAACGTGCTGGCCGTGGCCCTCATTCGCGTGCCCGGCGCTTGGCTGCTGTCGAACGCCTATTCCGACACGCTGTTCCCCATGGGTATCGCCTCGCCGTGCGGGTCGATTCTGTCGGCGGTCATCTGCGTGATTGCATTTACCGTGCTCAACCGCCGCGGAACTTTTGACAAGCTGGTGGCGTAGCGAGGCGACGCATGCCTAGCACCTCTCCCCTGTTTTTACCGAAAGGAGTGGTCCTGTGACCGACATGCCAAGCGAACACACCGAGGGCCTGCTCCGCATTGGCGAGGTGGCGCGCCTGCTCAATTTGAGCGTGGGCACACTGCGCCATTACGAACAGATGGGGCTGTTGGAGCCGGCATATGTCGATCCGGCAAGTGGGTACCGCTACTACGGATCGCGGCAGCTCTCCACCCTCAACACCATCGGCAACCTGCGCGTTCTCGACTTGCCGTTGACGCAGATTCGCGAGTTTGTCACTACGCGCGATATGGATTTGATACAACGGCAACTGACCAAGCAACAGGAGTTAATTGAGCACAGGCGACGTGAGTTGGAGCGCATGTCGCGCAAGATTGACCAGCGGCTTGCCTTGCTTCACGGCGCTTTGAATGCTGATCTCGACACCATTAGCGAAATCGAGGAACCCGAACTTCGCTGCGCCGCGCTGCACGAGCGCGTCAATCCCACCGACGCCTATTCGCTGGGATGGCATATCCGCCAGCTTCAGCAGGGACAGCACGAAACCTTTGCCTATCTTGGCAATCTAGGTGTGGGCATCGCGCCCGAACGCCTGGCCGCCGGCGACTTTGATGGCTACGACGAGGTCTTTCTGCTGCTCGACGACACCGACGACTACCTGGGTGAAATCGAGACGCGGCCTGCCGCGCACTGCCTGACCATAAGTTTCCGTGGCACGCACGGACAAGCAGCCCCGCGCTACGAGCGGCTGCTCGGCTACATGCACGAACACAACCTGACGCCCGCCGGCCCCTCGCGCGAGATCGCCCTCATCGACGATATCATCAGCGACGACCCGACAACCTACGTAACGCAGATCACGGTGCCGGTTGCCCCAGCAAAGTAAGAACCGCCCGGAAGGCATCATGCTTCCCGGGCGGTTCTTCAATTAGGCTATCAATGCGCTAAGCCTGGGGCACCTGACCAGTCGCCAAGATCTGCTCGAGTGCGTCCTCATCCAATACAGGCACGCCCAGCTGCTCGGCCTTGGTGAGCTTGGAGCCCGCTTTGGGGCCGGCGACCAGATAGCTCGTCTTCTTGGACACGCTGCCCGAGACCTTGGCGCCGAGCACCTTGAGCGCCGCGCCTGCCTCGTCGCGGGTGCGGTTGACGAGCGTGCCGGTGAGCACGAAGGTCAGACCCGCGAGCGGTTGTGCATCGGCGAGCTCGCCCGCCACGCCCGCGTCGGCTGCGGCTTGTGCATGCGCGGCGCCCAAGTCGACCTCGAGCGACAGACCCGCCTGGCGCAAACGCTCCAGCACGGCAAGGTTTTCGGGCACGGCCAGGAACTGCTTGACGCTCGCCGCAATCTTGGGACCGATGCCCTCGCACTCGGCGATGTCCTCTTCACTCGCCAAGATGAGCTTATCAATCGACAGGAATCGCTCGGCGATGACCTCGCCCACGCTCTTGCCCACGTGGCGGATGCCCAGGGCAAACAGCACGCGACCGAGCGGCTGGCTCTTGGACTTGTTGAGCTCGGCGATGATTTTCTCGGCCGTCTTGAGGCCCACCGGGATGGGGTCGCCCTTCTTGACGCCCTTTTTGCTGTTGGAGCTAGCGTACACGCGCCCTGTGTCCAGGCCTGCGATGTCGTCGACCGTGAGCTGGTAGAAGTCCGCGACATCGTGGATCAGGCCGGCAGCGATCATCTTGTCGACGATCTCGTCGCCCAGGCCGTCGACGTCCATGCAGCCGCGGCTTACCCAGTGAAGCAGGCGCTCCTTGAGCTGTGCGGGACAGTCGATGGACACGCAGCGGTAGGCAACCTCGCCATCCTCGTGGACCACGGTGCTACCGCACACGGGGCAGACCTCGGGCATGTGCCAGTCGACCGAATCGGCCGGGCGTTTATCGAGCACCGGACCTACGACCTCGGGAATCACGTCGCCCGCCTTGTGCACGATGATAGTGTCGCCCTCGCGCACGTTTTTGCGACGGATCTCGTCGATGTTGTGCAGCGTGGCGCGCGCGATGGTGGAGCCGGCAACCGTCACCGGGTCGAACTCGGCGACCGGTGTGAGCACACCGGTGCGGCCCACCTGGATGCGAATCTCGCGCAGGACGGTCTGCTTTTCCTCGGGCGGGAACTTAAAGGCGATGGCCCAGCGCGGTGCGCGGGCGGTAAAGCCCAGGTCGAGCTGCTGCTGGAAGCTGTCGACCTTTACGACCACGCCGTCGATGTCGTAGTCCAGGTCACCGCGGTGTTCGAGCGCCTGGGCACAGAACTCGTGGACCTCGGCGGGTGTGGCACAGCGAGCCACGTTAGGGTTGACGCTAAAGCCGGCGCTACGCAGCCAATCGAGGAACTCGCGCTGGCTGTGGACGTGCAGCGGATCGGTATCGGCGATGGCATAGATAAAGGTAGCGAGATCGCGGCGCGCCGTGACCTTGGGGTCCTTTTGGCGCAGGCTGCCGGCGGCAGCGTTGCGCGGGTTGGCGAAGGGGTCGCGCCCCTCGGCATCGGCCTCGTCGTTCAGGCGCACAAAGCTGCCCTTGGGCATATAGACCTCGCCACGGACCTCGATGGTGCGCTCGCGGTCGGCGCCCATGTGGGCGAGCGCCGGCTCGGACAGGTGCATGGGCACATCCTTGATGGTACGGACGTTGAGCGACACGTCCTCGCCCGTGGTGCCATCGCCGCGTGTGGCTGCGCGTACGAAGGTGCCGTTTTGGTAGGTAAGCGCCACGCCCAGGCCGTCGATCTTAAGCTCGCAGGTATAGGTGACGCTGCCGGCACCGAGCGCATCCTCGGTGCGCTGGAGCCACGCGTCGAGTTCGTCCAGATCCATGGCATCGTCCATGGAATACATGCGCGCCATATGCGTGACCGGCGTAAACTGCTCGCTCACGTACCCGCCCACGCGCTGGGTATAGCTGTCGGGCGTCACCAGGTCGGGGTAGGTGGCCTCAATTTCCTGCAGCTCAACGAGCATCTTGTCAAAGGCGGCGTCCGTGATCTCGGGCGCATCGAGCATGTAGTAGCGATAGGCGTGGTAATCGAGCTCGTGGCGCAGCTCGGCCGCACGCGCTGCCGCCTGGGCACGGGCATCGGCCGGTACGGCGGTATCCGTGCTCGCGGGCGTTTCGGTATCGATGTCCACGCCGTCACCAAACAGGCTCGATTGCTCCATAGCGGCACTCCTTCGCTCGATTTCAAACGGATACTAGAGTACCACCGGTCACGATGGGGCCGAATAACCCTTTCGAACCGCACCGAATCGGCAGCCGACAGACCGTGGTGGACAGTTAGTTCAGACCATTACGAGCCAGGCCTCTTGTCAGCCACAAGTGATTCGTTTTCCTCCGTCCCCAAGGGATCAATAAGAAAAGAGGGGGCTGTCCCGCGTTGGCGGAACAGCCCCTCTGGCTTCGATATGTGCGATACAGCTCGTTAGAAACCCTGGCCGTAGCCCTGGCCCTGGCCCTGCTGGCCGAGCAGCTCCTCCAGGTACTGGCGCAGCTGCTCATCGGTAATACCGCCGTTGCCAGTGTCGGTTGCACTGTCGTTCTGCTGCTGGTTCTGCAGTTCCTCGTCGGAGCCCAGCTCGACGGTGACCTTCTTCTCTTCCTTGCCGCGCATGAGCGTGATTTCGACCTTCTCGCCCACCTCGTGGCTGCGTAGTGCGATGATCAGGCCATCGGCGCTCGTAATCTCGTCGTCGCCCAGCTTGGTAATGACATCGCCCTCTTGGATACCGGCCTTGGCAGCAGGACCGTCCTCGACGACGCTCGCCACATACGCGCCGCTATCGGTGCTCAGCTTGTTGGTACGGGCGTTGAGCGCGTTGACGCTCGAAAGCGTGGCGCCCATGTACGGATGCACCGGCGTCTTACCGTCGATAATCTGGTCGGCAATGTTCTTGGCGTAGTTAACCGGAATGGCAAAGCCCACGCCCGAGCTGGAGCCCGAATAGCTCTCGATGAGCGAGTTGATACCCACGAGCTCGCCGTTGTCGTTAACGAGCGCGCCGCCGGAGTTGCCCGGATTGATGGCGGCATCGGTCTGGATCATGTTGGCATAGATGGTGTTGCCGCCGGTAGAGCTCATGGCCGTGGAGCGATACAGCGCCGAGACGATACCGGTGGAGACAGACTGTTCGTTGCCGAAGGGCGAGCCGATCGCCATGACCCACTCGCCCACGTTGAGCTTGGAGGAATCACCGATCTCAATCGGCGTGAGCTTGGAGGCGTCGGCGTCCTTGAGCTTGATGACGGCCAGGTCGCTCGAAGCGTCGTTGCCCACGAACTCGGCCTCGTAGGTGGTGCCGTCGTCCATGGTCACCACGTACTGGTCATAGCCATCGACCACGTGGTTGTTGGTGAGGATATGGCCCTCGGTATCGAGCACCACGCCCGAACCGACGCTGCCCGAGTTGTCCGACTCGTCGGCAGACTGCGAAAGCGAGCCATTCTGGCTGCCGCTCGACGTGGCGGTGATGGAAACGACGGAGGGCAGGGCCTTGGCAGAAACGGCCTCGGCCAGCGTAGTGTCCTCGGAATCGATGGTGATCTTTTGCGTCGATGAACCCGAAGCACCCGCCGTCACGGCATTCTTGCCACCGCCAATGTTGAGCGTGCCGCTCATAATGAGTGCAATGACCAGCAGGGCGCCGCAGGCACAGCCGGCAAGCGCCGTAATGAAGATCGGCAGCTTTTTGGTCTTGGTCTTGACCACCGTGTGCTTGTTTACAACCTGCTGGCCGCCCAGCGGCTTGCCGGTCTGCGTATCGTAGGCCTGCACGTAGGGAATGTTGCCGTCGGCAGGCGTCGACTCCACCTGCACGCGCGGCTGCTGCTGGGTCTCGCCGGCGTTGCCCGCATCCTGGGGACGCTGGGAATCGTACTCGCTCATAGCTGCGATCCTTTCGTCAAATAACCAAAGGCCCGCCAAACATGTGGCGGGCCATCATTGTTCACGTTGAGTTGTACCCCAATATGCGGGCGTACGTGTACGAGAACGCAATCTTTTAGGAAGGCTTAAGTTCTGCTGCAAACTCGAAAGAAACCCGCACCTGCGTCAAAACCACCACAAAGGTGCCTGTCCCCTTTGTGGTGGAAATCTAGTCCTTAAACAGATAGCCCACGCCGCGGACGGTGGTGATGTGTGCCGCGATCTGCGGGCCCACCTTGGAGCGGATGCGTCGGATGTGCACGTCGACGGTGCGCGTGCCGCCGCAGTACTCAAAGCCCCACACGCGGTGCAGCAGCACCTCGCGGCTGTAGGCGCGGTTGGGGTGCGTCGCCAAAAAGCTCAGCAGCGAGTACTCCATCAGCGTCAGGTCGATGGGCTCGTTATCGAGCGTCACCTGGTAGGTAGCCAGGTTGATCTCGAGGTTATCGATGTTGAGCACATCGTCGGCGGTGACGGTCTCCTCCTCGCCCATCAGGCGCTGCGCGCGAGCCTTGAGCTCGTTGGGCGTCGCCGTGGGGCATACAAAGTCGGCATGCGCGTGATTCGGCAGGCGCAGGGTGCCGAGCGCCTCGTCGTCGACGATCACCAGCATGGGAACGCCGCCGCGGTCGTCAAGCCACTTGGCAATCTGATCGATGCGGTCGCTGCGGATGCCATCGGAATCGAGAATCAGCAGGTCAAAGTCGTGCGCCGCAGTTGGCGAATCAGGGGTTGCCAGGCTCACCTCGACACCCAGGGTAGTCGTCAAGCTGCGGGCAAACTCGTGGAAGCGCGTCGTGCGCGCCATGAACAGGGCACTCTTTTCGGACATATCGGCCTCCAAGGAAATGAGCTCAATCGTACTGGAACAAGCCAGCGTGATTAGGAGTTCGCCAGGTAGTGCTTGATCTCCCACTCGGTGATCGTGGACTCAAACTTATGCCATTCGTCGCGCTTCTTTTTGAGGAAGAAGCTGTGGATGTGCTCGCCGAGGGCATCCTTCATAAACTGCGAGTCCTCAAACACGTCGAGCGCCTCTTTGAGCGAGCGCGGCAGCGGCGTATAGCCGGCCTCAACCATCTGACGGTCGGTAAGCTTGAGTGTCTCGGCCGTGGCCTCGGGCGGGAGCTCCAGCTTGCGCTCGATGCCGTCCAGACCAGCCGCCAGCGTGACGGCGTTGACCAGGTACGGGTTGGCCATGGGATCGGGACTGCGCAGCTCGATGCGCGTGGACAGCTGCTTGCCGGGCTTGTAGACCGGAATGCGGACCATACTCGCGCGGTTGCGCAGGCCCCACGTGGCGTACTGCGGCACGGAGTCGCCGCCCGTGGTAATGCGCTTGTACGAGTTGACCGTGGGGTTGGTGATGGCGCTGATCTCGCGCGCGTGCGCCAGGATGCCGGCCATGTAGTGCTTGGCGATATCGGAGAGGTGGTACTTCTCGTCGTCCTCGCCCCAAAAGACGTTGTTGCCGTCGTGGTCGAATAGCGACTGGCACAGGAACATAGCGCTGCCGTCTTCGCCTGCCAACGGCTTGGGCATAAAGGAGGCGTGGCAACCGCTCTCGTAAGCCTGCTGCTTAATGATGAGCTTGGCCGTGGTGATGGCGTCGGACATGCTCAGGGCCTCGGCGTGGCGCAGGCTCATGCCGTGCTGCGAGCGACCGGCGGCGTGGAAGGTGTACTCCACGGGCACGGACATCTTCTCGAGCGTGAGGACCGTGTTGCGGCGCAGGTCGCGGGCGGCATCGCTCACCGAAAGATCGAAGTAGCCCACGTTGTCGAGCGGCTCGGGCGTGTGCTCGTCGGGGAAGTAGTAATACTCCAGCTCGGCACCAACGTTGAGTAGGTAGCCGGCCTTCTCGGCCTTGTGGAACATGCGGCGCAGGGCATCGCGCGGGTCGCCGGCGAAGGGCTTGCAATCGGGGGTGCATACGTCGCAAAACACACGGGCGACGCCGTTGTGGCTCGGACGCCACGGCAAAATCTGGAAGGTCGAGGCATCAGGGAACGCCAGCATGTCGGCTTCCTCGGGCGTGGCAAAGCCCTCGATGGCCGAGCCGTCAAAGCCAATGCCCTCCTCAAAAGCGACCTCGAGGTCCTCGGGGCTAATAGCAAAGTTTTTGAGGCGGCCGAGAATGTCGACAAACCACAGACGCACAAAGCGGATATCACGCTGCTCTACGGAGCGGAGTACGTAATCGATGTTCTGCTGGTTCATGTCGCTCCCCTTTCTTTCGGGCGGGTTTCGACTGGTCTATATCGCAGATACTATCGCAGAAAAATGTTTCCGCAGGGTTAAAGCGTATCAAGCGCTCAAAAAAACGTGCGCGAGCAGACCGTTGCGAACGAGCGGCTAGCGTAAGGTCGAGGCGCGGTGTTCGATGTGGCCGGGGATCTCGATGCGCTTGGGGGCGAGCTTTGCGGCATCGCCCACCGTAGTGGTAACGATGTCGATGCGTTCGGACAGACGCTCGACTACGCGCTCGGCAATGGTGAGGGTGTCCTGCGCGGCCGTGGTCACACCGCCAAAGAGCACGTGGTTCCAGGGGTAATCGTCAAACGTCGCAATCTTGAGGCCAGCCGGCAACGAAGGTCCCAACTGTGCCAGCGCCTCGGTCAGGCGCAGGAAGACCAGACCGTTGACGGCAATGAGGCCGAGCTTTTTACCCGCATAGTCACGGATAGCTCCGTCCAGACGGCTGACACCCGTGGCGCCACCGTCTGCCAGGGTAACGACCTCGCCTGCCAAGCCGCGGCGCGAGAGCTCGCCCGCAAAGGCCTCGGCACGCTCGCGACGCACAGGGCTGTCATCGCTTGCCTCGGTAAGCAGGCACAGACGCTCGCTGCCCGCAGCTACCAAGGCATCTACCAGGCCGGCGACCAGCTCACGGTTGTTAGATGTCACCAGATCAATGCCGCCGGCGGCAACATCGCGGTCGAGTAGCACGACGGGCAGGCGTCCCGCGGCTGCGGCGATTGCCTCGTCGTTGCCGCCGCAGGTATTGACGACCAGACCGTCCACGCCGGCATCGATAAGCCTGGTGAGCGACTCCGCTTCCTTGGCAGGGTCGTTGCCGCTAATGGCCGTCATGAGCGAGCAGCCGCGCGCGGCGGCGCTGGCGGAAAGGCCCTCGAGCATGGCGCTGGAGAACGGATTGGCGATGTCGGCCAGGATCACGCCGATCAGGTTAGTGCGCGAGCTGCGCAGGTTGCGCGCGGCAGCACGCGGACGATAGCCGGTGCGCTCGATGACCTCGGCGATGCGAGCACGGGTTTCCTCGGTCATCTGTCCGGGGCGGTTGTTGAGATAGCGCGAGACCGTGGCCGGGCTCACGCCCGCCTCGGCGGCAATGTCTTTGATTCTCATCTGCGCCATAGCGCACCCCGTTTCCCAATTGTCGGCAGTCTGAGCCATTTTAGGCATTTTTTTAAAAATCTCGCTTGCAAAACGTTGTAGGTGAGTATACTACAAGTCGAAACGAAACCGATTTCGTAAACCGATTTCGGCAAGCGTTGGCACGGAGGTGCAAAGATGTACCCTACCGTCTTGGCACCTCCGTGCCAACGCCATATCAAAGGTGTACGCACGAGTAAGAAGGAGCTGCGCGACCATGGGTAAAACGGTTCTTACCTTCGGCGAGATCATGATGAGGCTCTCGCCCAAAGATCATCTGCGCATTGAGCAGGCGACCGAGTTTGATGTCCGCTACGGCGGCGCCGAAGCCAACACCGCGCTTTCCCTGGCCTACCAGGGTGACAAGGCAGCTTACGTCTCCGTTGTCCCGGCCAACCGTCTGGGCGAGTGCGCCCTGCGTTCGCTGAAGGTCTACGACGTCGATACCTCGCGCGTCGTGCGCCAGGGCGACCGTCTTGGTTCCTATGTGTTTGAGGTCGGCGCCTCGCAGCGCGGCAACGGCTGCGTCTACGACCGCAAGTACTCTGCCATCAACATGGCCAAGCGCGACGTCTTTGACTGGGACGAGATCCTCAAGGGTGTCGATGTCTTCTACTTCTCCGGCGTGACGCCCGCCGTCTCCGACGAGATGGCCGCCGCCTGCAAGGATGCCCTCACCGCCTGCCGCGCCAAGGGCATCACCACCGTTTGCGACGTGAACTATCGCGGCAAGATGTGGTCGCCCGAGAAGTCGCAGGCCACCATGAAGGAACTCCTGCCGCTCGTTGACATCTGCATTGCCAACGACGAGGACGCTCCTGCCGGCCTCGGTATGACCTGCGTCTCCGGCTCCCTTGCCCACGGCATCGAGGAGCGCGACACCTACGTCGAGATGGCCCGTCAGATCTGCGCCGAGTACGGTTGCAAGAAGGTCGCCTCGGTCGTCCGCAACATCTCCTGCGTCGAGCGCTCCATTTGGATGGGCATGCTCTTTGACGCCGAGAGCGGCGAGCACTGGTTCTCCCCTGCTCACGACGTGCACGTGCTCGAGGGCGTTGCCGCCGGCGACGCTTTCAACGCCGGCCTCGTCCATGCCCTCATCAACGACTTTGCCCCGCAGGACGCCGTCAACTACGCGATTGCGGCCTCGATCCTCAAGCTCACCATCAAGGGCGATTCCAACCTGGTGACCGCAGACGAGATCGCAGCCGTGGCATCCGCCGCCGACGGTGGCACCCGCGTCGCCCGTTAATTCGTTCCCCATTCCGCGGACTGCAGCTTTCCATACCCATACCTCTGCAGCCCGCTCCCCGATTCCTCCAGCCAGGTAGAACCACTTAGTCCCATTCCGGTTTTGTCTGGCATTCCTTCACGACTGGCCTCGTAGCCGGTTCCGAAATTGCTTGTGACCCAAGCAGTGCCTCCGATAACCAATCCGGAACCGGCTCATGGCCAATCTTCTTTGGCAATCACGCGCCCGTGCGCGCCTCACATCGAAAGGAACACTATGTTCGATCAGTTCTACACCACGCTTGAATCCTTGGGCATCGTGCCGGTCGTCGTGCTCGATAAGGTCGAGGACGCCGCACCGCTCGCCCACGCCCTTATGGCAGCCGGCATGAAGTCCGCCGAGGTCACCTTCCGCACTGCCTGCGCCGCCGAGTGCATCGCCGCTATGGCCGAGGCCGAGCCCGAGATGTGCGTCGGCGCCGGCACCGTCCTGACCGTCGAGCAGGTTGAGCAGGCCCGCGCCGCCGGTGCCAAGTTCATCGTCTCCCCGGGTTACAACGAGGACGTCGTGAAGCACTGCATCGACATCGACCTGCCAGTGCTGCCCGGCACCGTGACCCCCTCCGAGGTTACCGCCGCCGAGAACCTGGGCCTCAAGGTCACCAAGTTCTTCCCCGCGGCTCAGTACGGCGGCCTCAACACCATCAAGGCCCTCGCCGCTCCGTTTGTCGGTCATCGCTTTATGCCCACCGGCGGCGTGAGCACCGCCAACGTCGAGGAGTACCTGAGCTCCAGCGCCATCATCGCCTGCGGTGGCACCTGGATGGTCAAGCCGGCCCTGTTCGCCGACGGCGACTTTTCCAAGGTCGAGCAGATCGCCCGCGAGGCCATGGACGTCGTCAAGAAGGTCCGCGGCTAGGTTTAGCTCTCTATCGTGAAAGGGGGCGTGTCCTAGACCTCGCCCCCTTTCTTTTAAAGCGGCTCGGAAGCGCGCCGTTTCCGTCACGAACAAGAACCGAAACCGTCTTGTATGCTGATAGAACGTGACGGAAGCGACACGCCCCCGAGCCGCTTTGTCTACTCGGCTGGCAGTCGCACTCAGCTGAGCCACCTCGACAAAAGCCAGTCCACCAAAACAGCTGCGGCGCCGTCTGGAGGAATGAACCCTTGCTTCCGGTCTTTTCCTCCAAGCGGCGCCGCAGCTTTTTCATGCCCCGGTAGCGCCTCGCACTTGCGGTGAAATACGGGCTGCTTACGCCGCCAGAGCCGCAAAACAGTCCCTATTTAACCGCAACTAATAAAGAAGAGGACGAATTAGATTGCCGAGTCTTTGGGCAGCTCAAAGTAGTCGGGATGTAAGGCGATAACCGGGCCCTGTTCCTCGGGCATCAGATGCAGGTGCGTCTCTGCCAGATAGCTCGCCGTGTCGGTATCGCCCTTCTTAATGGCCTCGAGAATCCGGCGATGCTGCCGACGAATCGGCTCCCAATCCAGATCCTGCGACACCATACGTAACCAGTTGTATCGCTCAAAATGCGTGTTGACGCTCTTCATCCAATCCCACAACATATGACGGCCGGCAATCTCAAAACACGTCTCATGGAACAGGTTGTCCAGATCGAAAAAACGACGCGTTTCGCGATGGTCGAGCGACTCGGACTCGGCAAGAATCTGCTCCAGCCGATGCTTTTGCTCGGACGTGGCGGCCGAGCAGCATTTGATGAGCACGCTTCTCTCGAGCTTCTCGCGCAAGAAGCAGGCGTTCTCGGCACGCTCCATGCTAATTCTTGAGACATAGGTGCCGCTTTTGGGGCGGGTTTCCACCAGCTCCTGCTCACGCAGACGCACAAAGGACTCGCGAATGGGAGTGCGCCCGATTCCCGTCTCCTTTTCCAGACCAATCGCCGAAAGACGTGTGCCGGGCTTGAGCTCGGCATAGATGATCTTAGAGCGCAATGCGTTGTATGCCTGGTCTTGCAGGCTCTGATAATGCTGGTGCTGTTCCATAAAGCCCTCGAATGAAGCCCACGGTTTGTCGAATAACTCCACGTAATACTATCGCATCCCCCATCCCACGGCGATGTTTGAGGGGTAGGGCCGGGATTCGGCTTTTGACCGATAAGTTGTTGCAATTAGGTGAACGTTCACCTAATTTCTTCTATTTCGCTTTGCAAATGGATTCCCATACGTATACTAAATCTCAACGAAACCGATTTCGTCAAGCCTGGGCAATAGGATGCTAAGACGCACCCTACCATCTTGGCATCCTATTGCCCATGCCATGCCATTTGCTTTCTTCCCGTCTCGTTGAGCCCTTCAGTCCCATTCCGGCACAACGAGACATTCCTAGACGACTGACCATGGGGCCGGCTTTTCTGCCGTTGAGGCAGTGCCTCCGATAACCCTCTTTTTGCCGGCCCAGGTCAGACATTTCTCTTTAAATATCCTTCAATCGAAAGGATGCAGCAGCGTGCGACCGCTCATCATCATGCATGGCGCAGACATCGATTGGCGTCATACCGTCATAAGAATGCTGATGTATCTGGCGGGCGTTGCCGTGCTGGCACTCGGTATGAGCCTCCAGACGGCATCTGGCTTGGGCGTCGCCGCGCTCACGTGCTTTGCCACGACCCTATCCATGCTCACGGGCAAGACGCTCGGCTTTTGGATTACAACTACCTATGTCGCTTACATCGCGGCGCAGCTCGCCATCTTGCGACGCGAATTTCAACCGCGCATTTTGCTCGAGCTTTGCTTTTCAACGCTAATGGGCGGCTTCACCGATCTGTTCATGGCGTTCAACCCGCTGCATCCCACGGCGCTCCCCGCGCAGGTTGCGACCATGCTGCTCTCCCTCGCTATCACCGCATTTGGCGTCAGTCTCGTCGTCAACATGGGCGTTGTCCCCAACGCACCCGACGGCTTGGTGCAGGTCATTGCGGAAAAGCTCAAGCGCCGTTTTGGAGACGTAAAGGTCGTGTTCGATTGCTCGCATGTCGCCGCCTCGCTCACGCTGTCGCTGGTATGCATGCACAACTTAGGCGGCTTTGGCGTAACCACCGCCATCTCGGCACTGTTCTTGGGCCACATCATCAACTTCGCCAACAAGCTGTTTGCCCAGCGATTCGTCCGTATGGCGTTTGGCGCCAAATAGTGAACAGCCGCGGAGCAAACGAGGCTCGAGTGCCCGGCATGTCTATGTCGCAAATAACGACGCACGCGCTATACGGACGATGAGGAATAGCCCGTCGCAAACCCCGCAAGCGGAGCTATATGTTGCTATAACTTGACATAAATTGGTCCATTGCCAGCCGGCATGCAAAAGGCCCCAAGCCATTCGCGGCTTGGGGCCTGCCTGGTAACACAGGTCTTTCGGACTACGCTCGCTCGTATTTCGTGGCGCGGCCTGTCCCCTGTTTCATGATCGCGTTTCGGCTGAGCAGAGATTCGAGCGCGGACAATGTTCGCGCACGGCTCAGCCCCGTCTGTTTCTCAATCTCACTTCGCGACATAATTCGTCCGCCCGACAAGGCCTTAAGAACCTGAGCCTCTTCTCCAGACCCTTCAAAGGCATCGGTAACGGGCAACGCGACAGCTACCACGCCGCCACGAATATCAAAGACCGGCTGATTAATCGAATCGCGATAGGCACGCCTAATGCGCGCAATTCCCGTTCCAAACTTCTCGATATAGTCCAACTTTAAGAAGACCTCGGCAACGATGGGATTTCTGAGCACGGATATCTGTCCATACAGGTATTGCTCCGTCGTCAAGCCAGCGGGCAACGACCCGGGTGAAGTCACAACGACGCGATCATCATACAGAGCAACCTGAACATTCGCTTGCACGTCCCACGTCCGATGCACTAGAGCGTTTGCAACCGCCTCGCGGAATGCCTCGAGGGGAATCCGGTCGGTCTGAACACGCTCGACACCTTCGATGCGCTCATAACGATAGTAGCGCGCGAACATGGCAACTGCTCTATCAACCTGCTCAATTGCAGACAGGCCCGTCGTCGTCTCACGATCTAAAAGCACGTCCTCGGTGTCGCCAAAACGAACGCAGTCGATGCCCGGAAATTCGTTGTTATCCGCCAATATCGCCGCGGCATTGGTATAGCCATCCTTGCCGAGCAGGCGAAGCGTTCGCATGATATCCGACGTGAGCTCAGAAATGCCTAGATGCTCGATGCACTTGTGTTCGAGCGTATGAAAACTCAGGTCCTGGCGAGCCGAGGTGAGCGCATCGAACGTCAGATTGCTGCCTTCGAGCGTCAGCCTGCCGTATTCAAAACGGTCGACCTCTACCGTCGCCGAATCATTTCGCCTGTAGGCCTTCCCCTTGCTTCGATAGGGCTTGTCCTGCCCCTCGTAAACCGTAAGCGTTACAGTTCCGCGGTTCTCGTCGAGCTCGAGCGTGTAACGAGGCGCAGGATCCAGACTGTCATTAATCATGTTCTCGATGCGCAGACACTCCGCAACCGGGTCAGAAAGACCGACTGCAACACCACCGTCGTCAACGCCAAACTCTATCTTGCCCGTCCCGTAGTTTGCATAGGCGCTCACCGTTTTAAGAAACGTCGGCGTTACGCTTTCCTTGTATTCGACGGTAGGACTCTCTCTGACAACCATACGTACGGTCCTTCTCCTTTTCATGCTCATCTGAACCGTATTATAAGACGAAAAACATTTGCGTACGGCTTAGAATCAGACGCAAACTGTTTTCGTCTTATTTGCGTACGGAAACTAGATACAAATTTCACGTTCATACGACTATTTACCAAACGCATAGTGTTTTCGTCCGGCAATGCGTCCGTAATCCAAACAAAAAGGCCCCGAGCTCGTGTTGAACTCGGGACCTCTTGCGCCGCGCATCTATGAGAGGAGAAATGCGATGCGCACGGGCGCTACTCCATGTAGCAGATATCGCGACGAGCGGCTGCAACCGTTCACCTTTTAAAAGTGAACGTTCACCTGATTCTAGGAAAACCTGACTTTTAATTCCTCCGCTTCTCCTATACTGAACTTGTAATAGAAGCAAGACTTATATAGATGAACGTTTCTTTTGGAAGGATTGTAATGTCTAACCTTATGGACAGCTTCCGCCTGGACGGCAAGGTCGCGCTCGTGACCGGCGCCACCTATGGCATCGGCATGGCCATGGCCGAGGCACTCGGCGAAGCCGGCGCCAGGATCGCCTTTAACGCCCGTCACGCCGACAAGGTCGCCGAGGCCGAGAAGCACTACCGCGAGCTGGGCTTTGATGCTCACGGCTATGTTGCCGACGTCACCGACGAGGCCGTCGTCGCCGAGCTCATCGCCAAGATCGAGGCCGATTTTGGCACCACGCCCGACATTCTGGTCAACAACGCCGGCGTCATCCAGCGCACCCCGATGCTCGACATGAGCGCCGAGGACTTCCGTCGCGTCGTCGACATCGACCTCAATGCCCCGTTTATCGTGTCCAAGGCCTGCCTGCCGGGCATGATCGCCAAGGGTCACGGCAAGATCATCAATATCTGCTCCATGATGAGCGAGCTGGGCCGCGAAACCATCGCTGGCTACGCCGCCGCCAAGGGCGGACTCAAGATGCTCACCAAGAACATCTGCTCCGAGTTTGGCGAGGCCAATATCCAGTGCAACGGCATTGGGCCGGGCTACATTGCCACGCCGCAGACCGCGCCGCTGCGCGAGACGCAGCCCGATGGCAGCCGTCACCCGTTCGACCAGTTCATCATTGCCAAGACGCCGGCAGCCCGTTGGGGCACGCCCGAGGACCTGAAGGGTCCCGCCGTGTTCCTGGCTTCCGATGCTTCGAACTTCGTCAACGGGCACATTCTGTACGTGGACGGCGGCATCCTCGCATACATCGGCAAACAGCCGCAATAAGGAAACTGGGCGAGGCGGTCGGCAGTTAAGTCTGCTGCTCGGACAGTCCTGCGCAAGACGGAAAGCACATTAAGTGCTTTCCTTTGCGTGCGGAACTCGCGACAGACTTAACTGCCGACCGCCCGCATAGCTCATCGCGGGTTGGCTTTGCCGCCGCCCGCGCACAGAAACAAAA
Organism: uncultured bacterium; assembly: GCA_905215065.1. GTDB lineage: Bacteria > Actinomycetota > Coriobacteriia > Coriobacteriales > Coriobacteriaceae > Collinsella. The sequence goes on from CAJMOF010000010.1 coordinate 96,923, forward strand.
AACTGGAAGATTAAGTTGAAAGGTTGACTCAAATGAAGATCGCTCTAATCAACGAGAATTCTCAGAACTCCAAGAACCCTATGATCGAGGCTGCCCTTAAGAAGGTTGTCGAGCCCATGGGGCACACCGTCTTTAACTATGGCATGTATGCCGACGCCGACTCCAAGCCCCTCACCTACGTGCAGAACGGCATTCTTGCCGCCGTGCTGCTCAACTCCGGCGCTGCCGACTACGTCGTGACCGGTTGCGGCACCGGCGAGGGCGCCATGCTCGCCTGCAACTCCTTCCCCGGCGTGCTGTGCGGCCATGTTGCCGACCCGCTGGATGCCTACACCTTTGCCCAGGTCAACGATGGCAATGCCGTCGCCATGCCCTTCGCCCTCAAGAACGGCTGGGGCCAGGAGCTCAACCTCGAGTACACCTTCGAGAAGCTCTTTGGCTTTGGCTCGGGCAACGGCTACCCCGCCGAGCGCGTTGAGCCCGAGCAGCGCAACAAGAAGATCCTCGACGGCGTGCGCGCTGTGACCATGCGTCCGCTCGTCGACGTCCTGGGCGAGATCGATCAGGATCTGGTGAAGGGCGCCCTCGCTGGTGAGCACTTCCAGGAGTACTTCTTTGCCAACGCCACCGACGAGGCCATCATCGCCAAGGTCAAGGAGATCTTGGGCCTGTAATAAGGCCCACGGGGCGCACCGACCCCCAACAAACCGCCAGACAAAAGGCGCCGCGACGATCCATGTGTCGCGGCGCCTTTTTAGATTGGCTATCGCTTGAGTCACCGCAAGGCGGCCGCTCCCCTATTTGCCAAGAGCCTACAGCTCGCAGGCGACCTTGTAGCCGTCGCCGATGGCGTCGCGGATGTTGCCGCACTTCTGGGCATCGCCCAGCACGTGGGTGGCAACGCCGGCAACGGCAAGGTCATCGGCCAGCTTGGTGTTGGGGCGGTAACCCATGGCAAGCACCAGCGTGTCGGCGTCGGCGATGGTGTGGACCTCGCCGTCCTTTTCGTAACTGATGGTGTCCTCGGTAATCTCGGTCACCTTGGCCTCGGTCAGCACGTGAACGCCCTTGGAAAGCATACGCGTGATGAGGACCGCGCGACCGGCGCCGCCCTCGTTGGCGGCGAGCGTCTTGGTCATCTCGATAACGGTGACGTCGCGGTTTGCCGGCGACAGATCGTTGACCAACGGGGCCAGGTAATCGGCCGTCTCGCAACCGACGGTGCCGCCGCCCACAATGACGATCTTCTTGCCCGGGAAAGCCTTGCCGCCCAGCAGGTCATCAGCCGTCATGACCTGCTTAAAGCCCTGCATAAAGGCCGGGGCGATGGGTTCGGCGCCATAGGCCAGGACAACCTCGTAACCCGCGTAGTCGCGCTGAATATCCTCGGCCGAAAGCTCGGTACCAAAGACGCACTTCACGCCCGCCTCAGCAAGACGGCGATACTGGTACTTGATCACGCGGGTGAGTTCCTGCTTTGCCGGCGGAACGGCCGCGATGCGCATCTCGCCGCCCGGTTCGTCCTGCTTGTCCACGAGCACCACGTTATGGCCGCGCTTGGCGGCAATGTAGGCTGCCTCCATGCCCGCAGGACCAGCGCCCACAACCAGTACGTTCTTGGCCTCGGCGGCAGGCTCGTAGCCGGCCTCATCGCGCTCCACGTCCGGATTGACGGTGCAGGAGATGCGCTTGCCAAACATAATGCCGTTCAGGCAGCGCAGACAGCCAATGCAGGGGCGGATGTCGTCGGCGTTGCCGGCAGCGGCTTTGTTGCAGAACTCGGCATCACACAGATTGGCGCGACCCATCATGCAGATATCGGCAGCACCGTCCTCAATCAGCTCCTCGGCGATCCAAGCCTCGTTGATGCGGCCGACGGTGGCGACAGGAATGTTGACATGTTTTTTGATCTCGCGCGAGCAGGCGGCGTGCGAGGCCTGCTGGGTACCGGCGGCGGGAATCGCGGAGCCGCGCTTGATGGTGGTACCACCCGACACATGAATCATGTCGACACCGGCCTTCTCCAGGCGACGCGAGACGTAGATCATGTCGTTGAGGGTCAGGCCGCCATCGGTGTACTCATCGCCCGAAATGCGGACGTCGATGATAAAGTCCTTGCCGCAGCGCTCGCGAATCTCGGCGATGACTTCGAGCAGGAAGCGCATGCGGGCGTCGAGCGAGCCGCCGTACTCGTCGGTGCGCTTGTTGTAGAGCGGAGTCAAAAAGCCGCCGAGCATACCGTGGGCGTGCGCCGCATGGACTTCGACGCCATCGACGCCGGCCTTCTGCATGCGCACGGCAGCGTCGCCAAACTGATGCGTGAGCTCGTGAATCTCGTCGACCGTGATGGGGCGCGGTGCCTCGCGGGCGTAAGACGGGCCCACAAAGGACGGAGCGATCAGGCGAGGCGTGCCCGGAATGTTAAAGGCCATGTAGGCGGGGTGGAAGAGCTGCGGCATGATCTTGCAGCCGTACTCGTGGACGGCCGCGGCGAGCTTTTCCCAGCCGGGGATAAACGTGTCGTCGTAGCAGCACATGTCACCCGGCAGATAGGTATAGGTAGGCTCGACCGTCACGACCTCGGTGATGATGAGGCCCACGCCGCCCTTGGCGCGGGCACGGTAATGATCGACCAAGTCGTCGGTCACATAGCCGTGATCGGCCAGGTTGGTAGATACCGGCGGCATAAAGACGCGGTTCTTGACCTCGGTCGTACCGACCTTGATCGGGCTAAAGAGCATCGGGTAGGCGGAGGACTCCATACAAGGTTCCTTTCGTTTGAGCCGCTCGGCGGCAGTT
>CAJMOF010000011.1 GCA_905215065.1 uncultured bacterium
CGGTCCCCTTCGTGGTGGTTTTTAGCGCAACGAGGTGTTCCCAGCCGACCATACGGGCGGCCTTGCGCTCACGCTGCTCGATGACAGCGCATCTTTAGACGCGAAGTGCGGAACCGGGTGCATATACGAGCCGCGTAGCGTTACGAATTCATGGGAATGACCGTATCGCCAATTTGTACGCTTGCAATCTTGTCTGTGTCACAAACTTGCGAGAACGGCCAGGTCTTGTGGACATCAGTGGTGCCGTTATCCAGTTTATTTGCGAAATAGCCGCTGTGGCTGGTTGCGTCCTCAACATGACCGTCTTTGAACGTCACGATGAGGGGTATGTTGCCAACGGCATCCATAGACTCCTCCATGTTTTGAGACATCTTGCCGCTGTTGTTGTCGTGTTCGATGGAACGATCTATGTTGTAGCGGACTGAAACGCCAACGCAGGATACGGTGGCCTCTTGAATCGTCGCCTTGGTGCCGTTAAAGTTGACCGATTTGGGCGCGGGAATCGTAACGGATGTATCTTCGTAATTCAGCTGGAACTTAAGATCCCATGGGCCCGTAAGTATTTTCTTATACTCGGGAAGCTCTTTGCCAGCACGTGGCACAACGAGAGAGTTGATATGCGTGCGGACGGTCCTGCCCATAAGGCCGGGTGATTCAACGCTGAACTGTGCAAAGTATTGAATGCTGGAGTCATTGGGGTTCTTGTCAATGAGCCATGATTGGCCTTGGCCGCCATGCTCGCCATCAACGTATACGTTTCCATCGACACTTCCGGCGATAGTTCCGTTCTCGCCCGGCTTGGAAAGCTTTTTCAGGGCAGCGGGATCGTCGAACGTAAGCGTATAGGCGATGGTAACCATATCCTTGTCGCCCATGATGGCGTCGGCGGTCACGGTGACTCCGTTGTTGGAGCAGCTAGCACCGACGGGCCGGCCAATACGGTCGATGATCTCGGTTTGAGAAGCAGGTCCGTCAAAGATGTCGGAAAGCATGTCAGAAGGAAGCGGCAGGACGCCTGTTGCCATAGCCGTGCCAGCGCCTCCAATGACGATAGCGAGGACTGCCGTTACAGCGACAATGCGAGCGACTGTTCTTACGGGATGGCGGGCGATGCGCGGCTTGCGTCGCGTGCCATTAAAGTTGCTTTGAGCGGTCGCCGCATCGCTCGAGGCGACGGACTGAGCAATCGAGTTTGCCATGTGCTGCTTCGCATTATCGGTAAACGAAATGTGCTCCAGGGCGTGGCGATAGTCATTCGAATTCGTAGTCATTGTGGTCTCCTTTCAAGGAAAGCCGAAGTGACGCACGTCCGCGGCTAAGGTGTTGGGCGGTTGCAGCTGGCGTCGCGTGAACGGCGTCTGCGATTTCCCTGATGCTCATGCCTGCGTAGTAGTGCAAAAAGATGGCGATGCGCTGTGCTTGAGGCAGGGCCGTGACAGCGGAAAGAATGGCGCAGTCGCGTTGCGCGAATTCTTGCTCGGTATGTGTTACGGGTGCGCAGAAATCGGGGAGCGAATCGAGGTCGACAACCGGGTGATTCGCGTGCGTACGGCCGATATCGCGACATGCGTTCAGTGCGACTCGGATCACCCAAGCACGTTCGTGTTCGAGCGAGTCGAACGGTTGAGTGCGTTGGAGAATCTTGATCAGCGTGTCCTGGCAGATGTCTTGAGCGTCGTCAGCGGATCCAAGGGCCGAATAGCACAATCGAAGGATGAGGTCGGAATACGTGTCGACCAAGCGCTTTGCTTCCCGCTCGATCTGATCGGCATCGCATCGGAGCGTGCTATTGCGGTTACGGCGTGCAGGCATAGTGTCACCTCCAATTGGTCGTGGTGGATATAGGGAAGGCGTCTCGCGAGGTCCCTCTACATACAACACGGTCGAGACTGCATAAGTTGACAAAAAAAGACGGCACGTGAGCGCCGTCCTTACAAAACAATGAGTGTTCTCGTTAATTACACAAGCACCGTGATGGACAGGTCGGACGAGTCAGCAAAACCACCATAAAGGTGCCTATCCCCTTCGTGGTGGTTGTTGGCAGTTACCAGGGGGTTCTGGCGGTTGAAGACTCGATTGCTTCGTGGCGTTTGAGCTCGCGGCGCATGGTTTGCGAGTTGAGCCAAGCGGCCTTCCAACCGCGCGTGGGGTAGCGCGCCTCGTCAATTTCGATCTTGGTATAGCCGCAGGCGTTGACAATCTTCGTTCCGCATGGGTGTTGGCGCTCGCGTTGAAAGTTGGGGCCGTAGCTTTGGTGCACATGCCCGTGAATCATATAGTCGGGACCCCAAGACTCAAGAGCCGCATTAAAGCACTCGAATCCTCGATGCGGCAGGTCGTCCAGGTCGCCCATGCCTGCGACGGGTGCATGGGTAAGTAGAATATCGCATCCGTCTACCAGTGCGATTTTTCGCGATAGCTTGCGCATGCGTTTTGCCATCTCGCGCTCGGTATACATGTTCGCGCCGTCGCGGTAGCGCATGGAACCGCCCAGACCCGCAATGCGAATACCTCGGTACACATATACGCTGTCCTCAACACAAATGCACCCGCCCGGTGCATGGCGCGCGTAGCGGTCGTCGTGGTTGCCACGAACGTACACAAGCGGTTTGTTGATGACAGTGACCAAAAACTCAAGATAGTCCGGATCCAGGTCGCCTGCGGATAGAATCAGGTCAACGTCCTCAAAGCGCTCCTTGCGAAAACATTCCCACAGGCAGCGCTCCTCGGTATCGGCTATGGCAAGGATTTTCATAGGGCGCGGACCTTCGGCTCATCGTCGAGTTGCGGAATGGTGCCCACCACGTTGTCGGCCAGCCAGTCCATCTCGACGATTTGCGTGCTCGGCAGTGGGGGAAAGCCCTCGATCTGCACCACGCCGTCTTGGCTATGGAGCTCGCCGCCAAATGGATTGATGGAGCCCTCGACGATGCCATTGCGCAGTAGCTGAACAAGCTTGCGCGTCTGATAGGGCAGGCCCGGAGCGTAGCGAATGTCGATAACGCCCGAGCTCATACCATACCAGTAGTTGACGGCGCGAACCTGGCTGTTGTCACTGGTCTCATCCCAGGTGCCATGCAGCAGGCTTCGCACGATAAGCTCGTAGTAACGGCTCCAGTTCCATACCGGCATGGCGATGCCGACGACCTTGCCATCGACCAGGCGGTGGAGTCCGTAGGCCGTGGGGTCCTCCAGCGACTTGGACATGTCGACACCGGTCATAACGCTCACGCCTTCGCGGCACATGGCCTCGGCAAGACCGCCGGCGGGTACATCGCCCCAGGTGAGGATTACCTGCGCGCGAGGGTCGAGCAGCGAGGCGCCGATGGCAAAGGCGTTGATCTCGCTAAGCGCGCCCGACGCAAAGACCGACGCGTGGTAGCCAATGCGATGGTTGTCCGCCATGCTAGCCGCAAGGGCGCCCAGGAGGAACTTGGCCTCGTACATCTTGCCAAAGTACGAACGGACGCTTTGGTGGGGAAGGCCGATAGAGCAGTTGAGGAATCGCACCTGGGGATACTCAACGGCAGCTCTGAGCGTGTATTCCATCAGGCGGTGCGAGGTCGAGAAGATGACGTTAGCTCCATGTTTGACAGCCGTTTCCACGGCGGCGTAGAACACGTCCGGATCGTGGCAGTCCTCGAACGCCTCGGTGCGCACGATACCGCCAAAGTGCTCATCGAGATACTGACGCCCTTGGTCGTGCAGACTGTCCCAGCTCGACGTTGCGCAGGGGAATTCATGGATAAAGGCGATGCGCAGGGGGTTGGCCGCCGAATAGACGGTCTTGCCCATAAAGAAGTTGAGCACGCCGGAGGTGGACTTAGCGGGCGACTCTTCCTCATCGACGCTCGGTGCTTCGACAAGATCGACCTTGTCCTCGTTATTTTTGCCGGCAATGACCAGCTCGCGCCAAATCTTACACAGGCGGTTTACGACGATATCCGTCGGCGTATCCAGCAGGCGGTCCTGGTTGTACACATTGAGGTAGACGAGCATGGCGTCGGCAGGCGTAATGTCCAGGTGGTCGCCACCTGCGCGAAGGTAGGCGCGCTTAAAGAGTAGGAAGGTGTGGCGCAGGTAGTCGACCTTTTTCTGCGGCCATTTTTCGATAAGGTTCTGACCGAGCATCTTGGCGAGCGTCTCGTAGCTTCCTTCGCGCGAGAACTCGATCTCGTATAGGGGGCAGACGCGCCAAAACGCGCAGAACTCGCCGTACAGGCGGCTTTCGACGGAATCCCATTTGCCGGGGTAGAGACGGGTGACTTTAGCCGAAACCGTTGGAGCGTCCAGGAATTTGAGGACACTGACGCGCTTGTTGCCCTCTTGGACGTAAAACCGATGCATGAACTCGGTGACGATGATGGGGTCGCGATAGCCCTCGGTTACCTGGATGTCGTAGAGGTTGGACCACTTGCGGGCGAACTCGGTGCTAAATGGCAACAGGGGCATAAAGTTGCACGAAAAGGCAGACTGACGGCCCTTGGTAACCGTGCCGACGACCATTTCGAGCGGAATATCCCGCAGGCCGACGCTCTCTCGCTGACCTAAGGGGAGCTGGGCAACCAAGCTGTCGAGGTCCGTAAGGTATGGGTGCTCGCTTTGGCTGATGGCGCGACGGCGTCCCTGTTCGCCGCGCTTGCGCGCTTGACGATAGGCCTCTTCCATGGTGTCTACTCCCTTAGTCGTTTAAACAACGATATGAACCATGGTACCACGATGCGAAACCACCACAAAGGTGCCTGTCCCCTTTGCGGTGGTTTTAGGCGATGATGGGGGCGATGGCGCGGATGCAGGCGTCGGCTGCCGTAAAGGTGGTGCTGTCGTCACTGACGATAAAGATGATCTTACCCTTAATGCCAAAGTCGCCGATCTCGCTAAAGAGCACGTACGGCTCCTTGTCAAAGCCAGAGATGGGAAGCACCGCGGCCTTGGTGGCGTCGGTAAGCTCATCTGCCAGCGCATCCAGCGAGGCCCACTTGGACGTGTCCTTTACGGCAACGGGCACGGTAACGCGCCCAAAGGGCATCAAGTGCACGAGCGTGTTCTTGGAGATGTTTGAATTGGGGACGATGATGGTCTGCCCGCAGGCGTCCTCGATGGTCGTGTGGCGCCAAGTGATGTCCTGGACCACGCCCGACACGCCGCCGACCTCGATATTGTCGCCGGGCTTGATGATGCCCATAAAGGTCACTTGCATGCCGCCGATAAGGTTTGATAGCGTGTCCTGAAAGCCGAGCGAGATGGCGATGCCGCCGACGCCAAGAGCGGCGACGAGCGCGTTTGCGTTAATGCCAAAGCAGTTGTCGAGGATAAAGCTGCCGCCGATCATCCAAATGACGGCACGCGCGATGTTGATGAAGATGCTCGATGCGGGAAGCGGGTTGTCGTCTCGGTTGAGTAGGTGGCGCAGGGTCTTGGATGCCACCTTGGCGGCGATGGCGGTGACTATTACCAAGATGACGGCCCAGATGATGTTGTGGACCCAGCGCTGCTCAAAGAAATGAAGAATCGGTTCAAACAATTCCATGTAGGGAAAACCTCCTCATGATCATTCAACCATGATACCCACCAAAAAGCCCGTCCGATCACATCGGACGGGCCGATAACTTGAGATGGGGTGGCCGCGGTGGCGTAAGCTGGGCCGCCGGCGAGCACGCCGGCAAGGAGTGCGGCGGTCAAGCAAGACGGGGAAGGAGTCTTCTCATGGCAGTTTCCTTAGTTCTTAACCAGTGGTTCCTGCTGACGCTGGATTATCGACATAATATGCGAAAACCGCCGCAAAGGTATCTGCTCCTTTGCGGCGGTTTTGACGTTTGTGCAGATAAAACCTGCCAAAATAAACCTGTCCCTTTTTGGCAGGTTTTAGCTCAGTAGCATACGGTCGTTGGCGAGCTCGCCGCCCGAGACCTCCTCAAACTTCTGCAGCAGGTCGGCCACGGTGAGCGACTTCTTTTCGTCGCCTGCCACGTCGTAGATCACATGGCCCTCGTGCATCATGATCAGACGGTTGCCCAGACGGATGGCGTCGTTCATGTTATGCGTGACCATGAGCGTGGTCAGATGGTTTTCGTCGACAATCTCCTCGGTCAGGTTGAGCACCTTAGAGGCCGTCTTGGGGTCGAGGGCCGCCGTGTGCTCGTCGAGCAGCAGCAGGCGCGGCTTGGTGAGCGTGGCCATCAGCAGGGTGAGTGCCTGGCGCTGGCCGCCCGAGAGCAGGCCGACCTTGGCGTTGAGGCGCGTGTCCAGACCGAGGTCCAGGCGCTTGAGCAGCTCAACGTACTCGTCCTTCTCGGCCTTGGTGACGCCCCACGAAAGACCGCGACGCTGGCCGCGGCGCTTGGCGAGGGCCAGGTTTTCGGCAATTTGCATGTCGGCTGCGGTGCCGCGCATGGGGTCCTGGAACACACGGCCCAGGTACTTGGCGCGCTGCGACTCGCTCAGACGCGAGATGTCGGTGCCGTCGAGCTCAATAACACCCGAATCAAGCGGATACACGCCGGCGATCATATTGAGCAGCGTGGACTTGCCGGCGCCGTTGCCGCCAATCACGGTTACAAAGTCGCCATCGTTGAGGGTGAGGTCGACGCCGGTGAGCGCGCGCTTCTCGGTGACGGTGCCCTTGTTAAAGGTCTTCTTGACGTGCGAGAGCTTAAGCATCTGCCTCATCTCCCTTCGTGTAGGAGCTGCGGAGCTTATAGCGCTCCCAAACCACGGGCACGCACAGGGCCACGGCGACGATCACGGCGGAGAGCAGCTTCATGTCGTTGGCGTCCATGCCCAGCTGCAGCACGATGGCGCGGATAAGGAAGTACACCACGGAGCCAAAGACGGCGGAGGCAAGACGGACGCTAAACTGCGTGAGGCCGCCGGGCAGCAGGCGACCGAGCACCTCGCCGATGACGATGGCGGCAAGACCGATAACGATGGCGCCGGTGCCCATGCCAATGTCGGCATACTTCTGGCTCTGGCAGATGAGCGCACCCGAAAGGCCAATGAGGGCGTTGGAGAGCACGAGGGCGATCATTTTGGTGGTGTTGGTGTTAACGCCCAGGGCGCGGATCATGTACTCGTTGTTGCCGGTGGCACGCAGCGCCGAGCCGATCTCGGTGCCAAAGAACCAGTACAGGATGGCGACGATGGCCACGGCCAGCACAATGCCCAAGATAATGGCAACGGTGGACTGCGGCAGGCCGGTCATGTTGCTGACGGACGAGAAGATGGTGCCCTTGGCGAGGATGGGCGTGTTGGACTTGCCCATGATGCGCAGGTTGATGGACCACAGGCTGATCTGCGTCAGGATTCCGGCAAGGATTGCGGGGATCTCAAAGACGGTGGTCAGGATGCCCGTGACGGCACCGGCGATGGCACCGGCGCACATGCCGGCAAGCACGGCGAGCAGCGGGTCGACGTTATTGTTGACGATGAGTACGGCGCAGACACAGCCGCCGAGGGCAAAGCTGCCGTCGCAGGTCATATCGGGGATGTCGAGCAGGCGGAACGTGATAAACACGCCAAGCACCATAATGCCCCAGAGGACGCCCTGCGAAATGGCGCCCTGCAATGCAATGAGCATGCTTCATACCTCCTAGGATAGGGTGGACACGTGAGTCACCATGATAGCGGTAACAATGCATGAAAGAGCTGCGGCCGGATGTTTTGTCTCATCCGTAACAAGCAGGGCGAACGCCGGTCTTTGGCGTTCGCCCCTGTGGCTCAGATATTGAATAACACGGCAACGGCGCGAGTATGGGCCCTAGGCACATCGCCGCGCATGCCGCTACTCGTCCAGAGCGGAAAGGTCGATACCCAGAGCCTCGGCCATCTCGTCGTTCTTGACGACGACCAGGTCCTTGCTCGAGAGGTGCTTGATCGGCATATCCTTGGGCTTGGCCTCGCCCTTCAGGATCTTAACGGCCATCTCGCCCGCGGCGTAGCCCAGGTCCTTATAGTTGATGGAGAGGGTGAACAGGCCGCCGGCCATGCACATACCCTCCTCGCCGGTCACGAAGGGGAGCTTATTCTCCTTGCAGATCTGGCCGACCTGCGAAGCGCCCGCGGCGATGGTGTTGTCAGTGGGGGAGTACAGCGCGTCGACCTTGCCCACGGCGGACTCGACGACGGACTGAATCTCGTTGGAGCTCGAGACGGTGAAGTCGGTGTACTCGAGGCCCAGCTTGTTGAGCTCCTTCTTGGCGGCCTTGATTTGGACGTCGGAGTTGGACTCGGCGGTGCAGTAGAGCAGGCCGACCTTCTTAACGTCGGGCAGGACCTTCTGCATCATCTCGAGCTGCTCGGCGACTGGGGTGAGGTCGGAGGCGCCGGTGACGTTGGTGCCGGGCTTGTCGTTGTCCTGGACCAGGCCGGAAGCGGCGTAGTCAGTGATGGCGCAGCCAACGATGGGGATATCAGCGGTGGCGCCGGCGGCAGCCTGCGCGGCGGGCGTAGCGATGGCATAGATCAGGTCGACGCCATCGCCCACGAACTTGTCGGCGATGGACTTACACGTGGACTGGTCGTTCTGGGCGTTCTTCTGGTCGATCTTGACCTTAAGGCCGCTCTCCTTGATGGCCTTGACAAAGCCGTCGTTGGCGGCATCGAGTGCGGAGTGCTCGGTGAGTTGCAGAACGCCGATGGTGTAGTCGGAACCGGCGGCAGCAGAGCCGGAACCAGAGTTGCCGCCGCATCCGGCGAGCGGGGCGAGCGCGAGCAGACCGGCGGAGACCAGAAGGCTCCTGCGGCTGATGGTGATGTCCTTCATATCATTACCCCCAGTATAAAAATGGCTGCAAACACTGCACTGGGACAAAGTGCAAGTGGAACTATAGTAGCGCTGATGTCCATTTTTACAACAGCCTGGCGGGTTTTTTAATACAGAATCGGATGGGCGGTACGGGTAGTCTAATGGGCGGCGGAGGGTCTTATGCGGCGGAGGAGGCATCGTCCTCGTCCAGGGCGGCGAAGAGCTTCTTGCCGTCGAGGAGACGTGTGGTGACGTTTCTCATTCGGCCGATCTCTACGGTACGCAACGTGTCATCGGCGCCTCGCGCGTCATAGACCGTTCCCAGCAAATACGAGATGCCGTCTCGTTGCTTGATGGCAAAGGGACGGAGTGTCATCCGTGCCACTTCGACCTCTCCGCGTGCCGTGACACTCGAAATATCAAAACTCACCGTGGTTCCGTGGTCGATGGCCTGCTCGATGAGCTCGCAGGCATCGATGCGCTTGACGGGCGTGCGTGTGGCCTTGGTGGATTTGCCGCCTGCGCTTGGAGCAGGCTCGGGTGCATCGAGGTAGCCGCGAACGTCGGCACTCGCCATGGCGACCAGGTGCTGCGCCATGCTTTTTCGAATGGCGATGGGCGTAGAGCGGTTGCGCATGACCATGCCGTGGAGTCGGATGATCTCTTCGTCGGTGAGCGGACGGGTCAAGAGCCGATACCCCACGCCGCGCTTGTACTCAATTTCGTATCCGGCATGGCGAAGTGCGGAGATGGCGGTGTAGATGCTGCGCCGCGCCGCCGAGATGGGCATGCGGGCGGGGTCGTCGGGATGGGCGAGGCGCCGGATCAACTCATCGGAAAGCATGGCCTTGTCCTCACCGGTGTTTTCGCTTAATAGTTGCAGGATGCGAACGGCGCGATAGGCTGCCATCGAGGCGGCGCCCCTCGTCGTGGTCTCGTAAGTTTCAACAGCGGTTTCGGTCATGGCGCCCACGTCCTTTCCGTTTTGGGTGGCGACGGTATGGAGCCTAGGACGCGGGGCTTTCCCAGGGGTGCAGGACGCCCTGGGCGGTCGGTAGCCGTCGGCCAGCGGCGGGTCGAGTTTTCAACAGCCCTGCCCAACTGACCAAAAACTTGCCAAAAGCTTGACGGATGCTGTTGAAAAAAGCGCCCCTCGGCTTGCCGAGAGGCGCTGGCGTGATGCGCTGGAACGCGTTTGGTGGCGCTGTGGCGATTAGAAGTCGGCGTTGCCCACGGTGCGCGGGTGCGGCAGGACGTCGCGAATGTTGCCCACGCCGGTCAGATACATGACCAAGCGCTCGAAGCCCAGACCGTAGCCGGCGTGCTTGCAGGAACCGTAGCGGCGCAGGTCAAGGTAGTACTTGTACTGCTCGGGATTCATGCCCAGGTCCTTGATGCGGGCCTCGAGCAGATCCAGGCGCTCCTCGCGCTGGGAGCCGCCGATAATCTCGCCGATACCGGGAACCAGGCAGTCGGCGGCGGCGACGGTCTTGCCGTCCTCGTTCATGCGCATGTAGAAGGCCTTGATCTCGGCCGGGTAGTCGGTCACGAAGGTCGGGCGCTTAAAGTGCTCCTCGGTCAGGAAGCGCTCGTGCTCGGTCTGCAGGTCGATGCCCCAGCTCACGGGGTAGTCAAACTTGTGACCGGCGGCGACGGCCTGCTCCAGGATTTCGACGGCCTCGGTGTAGGTAACGCGGGCAAAGTCGGAGTTTGCCACATGGTCCAGGCGCTCGATCAGGCCCTTGTCCACAAACTTGTTGAGCATGTTGAGCTCGTCGGGGCAGGTGGCCATAACGTCCTTAAGGACGTACTTGAGCATGGCCTCGGCGTTATCCATGTAGTCGTTCAGGTCGGCAAAGGCCATCTCGGGCTCGATCATCCAAAACTCGGCGGCGTGGCGCGTGGTGTTGGAGTTTTCGGCGCGGAAGGTGGGGCCAAAGGTGTACACGTCGCCAAAGGCCATGGCAAAGTTCTCGGCATTGAGCTGGCCGGACACGGTAAGGCTCGCGTGCTTGCCAAAGAAGTCCTGGCTCCAGTCGACCTCGCCGGACTCGGTGAGGGGCGGGTTTTTGGGGTCAAGCGTGGTCACGCGGAACATCTCGCCGGCACCCTCGCAGTCGCTCGTGGTGATGATGGGGGTGTTGACGTAGACAAAGCCTTGCTCCTGGAAGAAGCGGTGGATGGCGGCAGCCGCGACAGAGCGGATGCGGAACACGGCGCGGAACAGGTTAGTGCGCGGGCGCAGGTGCTGCTGGGTGCGCAGGAACTCGACGGTTGCGCGCTTCTTCTGCAGCGGGTAATCCGGGGCGCTGACGCCCTCGACCTCGATGGAGGTGGCAGAAAGCTCGAAAGGCTGGGGTGCATCGGGGGTCAGCTTGACGGTGCCGGTGCAAATGAGTGCGGCCGAGACGTTTTGATGGGCGATCTCGTCGTAGTTGTCGAGTGCCTCGCGGTTCATGACGACTTGCAGGTCGCGGAAGCAGCTGCCGTCGTTGAGCGTGACAAAGCCAAAGTTCTTCATGTCGCGGACGGACTTGACCCAGCCGGCGACGGTGACGGTCTGGCCGCCGAGCGACTCGGCATCGGCATAGAGCTGCGCGATTCTGGTGCGGTTCACGTATCCTCCCATAACGGTTGAATGATAGTTATCCATACAGTTCGATATTCTAGCAGCTCGGCTCATTTGGGCTATACAGATAAGGCATTGGCGGGATGGTTTTTCAAACGAAAAGCGCCCGCGGCCAAATGGTCGCGGGCGCCTGACGAGGTGCCTTTTGGCTGTGTGGCGCGGGGCCTGGCTACTTGGTCTTGGCAACCAGCAGCGGATCGCCAAGCTTGACGAGCGGATTGCCGCCGATAAGCGTGCCAGACTCGCCGACGTGGTCGATGCTCTTGAGGCGGTCGAGCTCAGAGATGATGACGGTCACAATGTCCTCGTGACCGGCGGCCTTGATAGCGTCGCGGTCGAAGCTGATGAGCGGCTGGCCGGCCTTGACCGTGTCGCCCATCTCGACAAAGCGGGCAAAACCCTTGCCGTTCATTTCCACGGTGCCCAGGCCAACATGGATGAACACGCGAAGACCGTCCTCGGTGATCATGCCGATGGAGTGGTTGGTGACGGTGGTGGCGCCGATACGGCCGTTAGCGGGGGCGTAAATGGTGCCGGTAATGGGCTCGATGCCGTAGCCCTGGCCGAGCATGCCCGAGGCGATGGTCTCGTCGGGAACCTCACTCAGATTGACGAGCACGCCGTTGACAGGAGCGTAGATGACGCCTTCGCGGGTGGCGAAGCTTGCTGCGGGCGGAACGGACGCCTCGCCCGACGAAGTGAACGTGGACTTGAGCGAATCGAGTAGACCCATAGATGCCTCCAACGTATCAGGCGCGCATGTTGCACGCGTGTGGTTTGCCGGAAACGTTTCGTACGTGTTTCCCAGCACGGTCAGCGCTCCTATTTTACGCTGTCCAACGATACCTCTGAACAGCGATTTTGTGATATATCAGTTGAAGGCCAACTTATTGCGGGGGTGTTTCTGCGCCGCGGGCTCAAGTGGGGTACGCTAAGGTGCGAAAAACGAGTGCGCACGAATCGCACGGAGGGAGCACCTATGATTATTGAGAACCATGCGCTGTGGGGCGAGGAGCCGACCGAGGATTATCCGGCGACGTTTACGTATCTGGGTGCCGAGCCGCTGCCCGACAAGCCCAATGGCCGCCGCCCCGCGGTGATCATCTGCGGCGGAGGCGGGTTTACGCATATCGCTCCGCACGAGCAGGACCCGGTGGCGTTTGCGTTTTTGGACCGCGGCTACCAGGCCTTTGTGCTCAACTATGTGACGAGCGCCACGGGCGACGTGAGCTTTCCGCACCCGCAGGCGGACCTCGCCAAGATGGTCGCTACCGTGCGCGCCAACGCCGACGAGTGGCATGTCGATCCCAAGCGCGTGTGCATCGTGGGTTTCTCGGCGGGCGGCATGATCTGCGCCTCGTTGGCAACGCAGTGGAAGACCGGACCTTTCGCGGGCCTTGCCGGGGCTCGTCCGGAGGATATTCGTCCCGACGCCGTGGTGCTGGGCTATCCGTTGCTCGACCTTGCCTATGTGCGCGATATGCAGACGCGCGACCCGCGCATCGACCTGCGCGTGCCCAAGACGGGTGGCAAGACGGGGCGCGATTTGCTCAACGACTATCTGTCGATGGTGACGGGCGGCGAGGCGACCGATGAGCACCTGGCCGACATTTGCCCTACCACGCACGTTTCGCGCCAGATGCCCCCGACCTTTGTGTGGGGCGTTTCGGACGACAAGACGGCGCCGATTGCGCAGGTCTATCCGTTTGCGCAGCGCATGGCCGAGGAGGGCGTCGCTTGCGAGATGCACGTCTTTGACCAGGGCGGTCACGGCCTTTCGCTCGGCAACGCCAACACCGCGGTCGACAACGAGGACAAGCAGGTGGCAGTCCGTCCTTGGATCCGCCTGGCCTTCCGTTTCCTGGAGCGCCATATGTAAAAGTAGACTACTTGCCCGTTTCAAAAAGTCTGCTTAGAGGAGGAGCCATGCTTGAGGGTACGTATGTGGTTTCGGCCCAGACGCCGGTGGGGAGTAAACGCGGCGAGGTGACGTTTTCACATGGGGTGAACGGCGTGCTCAGGGCAGTACTAAACGTCAGGGGTCTCAATATCGCTCTCTCGAGTGCCCGCGCTGAAGGCGATTTCTTTGAACTCTCGGGTACTATCTCCCATGTCTTGATGGGCAAGGCGCCCTTTGCATGCACGGGGTCAGTCGAGGGTGATCGACTCACTGCTACCGCGCGGTCGGGTTCCGTTTCGATCTCGCTGAGCGGTATGCGCAAAGAGCTTTCGGGGCGCACCGCATAAAGTTTGCGCAGGTAAACATCGGTATTTGACTTTATAAAATAGTTCAGAGCGCTATCATTTGTCGTTACGAGTTGGTTAGCCCCGGTAAACGGTTAACCGCGTCTAACGAAAGGATGAGCGCGTGAAGCTCGATACACTCGAGATTGGAAAGGACGCCGTTGTCGCATCGGTGACATCCGACGATCAGGCGCTCCGACAGCATATTTTGGACATGGGTCTAACGCCGGGCACCGAAGTCACCATGATGAAGTACGCCCCCATGGGCGACCCGCTCGAGATTCGCCTGCGCGGCTACGAGTTGACGCTGCGCAAGGACGATGCCGCTCGCATCGAGCTCGTGGGCATTCATGACACCGATACGGGTCCGCGTGTGAACGCCGCAATCGGCACGACGGAGCACCCGGCACTCGGCGAGGGAACGTATTCGCCCCGCGCGGCAAAGACGGCCGTGCCCGAGGGCTCGCCGCTGCATTTTGCCCTCGCCGGCAACCAAAACTGCGGTAAGACCACGCTGTTCAACCAGCTGACGGGTTCCAACCAGCACGTCGGTAACTTTCCCGGCGTGACGGTCGACCGCAAAGACGGAACCATCCGCAATCACCCCGAGGCGAGCGTCACCGATCTGCCCGGCATCTATTCGCTGTCGCCGTACACAGGCGAGGAGATCGTCAGCCGCCAATTCATCCTCGACGAGCATCCCGATGCCATCATCGACATCATCGACGCCACCAACATCGAGCGCAACCTGTATTTGACGCTGCAACTCATGGAGCTCGACCGTCCCATGGTCATTGCGCTCAACATGATGGACGAGGTGACGGCCAACGGCGGCGCCATCGATGTCAACCTGCTCGAGAGCCTGCTGGGCGTGCCCGTTGTCCCCATTAGCGCTGCCCGCAACGAGGGCATCGGCGAGCTGGTGGAGCACGCTCTGCACGTGGCGCGGTTCCGCGAGCGTCCCGGCCGCCTGGACTTTTGCGCGCCCGACGGTCCGGACGGCGGTGCACTGCATCGCTGCATCCACGGCATTGCCAACCTTATCGAGGACCACGCCGCGACGGCGCATATCCCGGTGCGTTTTGCAGCGACCAAGCTGGTCGAGGGCGACGAGCTGGTGACAAAGGCGCTTCACCTGGACCGCAACGAACTCGACGCCATCGAGCACATCATTACCCAGATGGAGGGCGAGGCGGGCACCGACCGCCTGTCCGCGTTGGCCGACATGCGCTTTACCTTTATCGGCGACGTGTGCGGACGCTGCGTGGTGAAGCCCCACGAGAGCCGCGAGCACGTGCGCTCCGTCAAGATCGATCGCATCCTGACGGGTCGCTACACGGCCATTCCGGCGTTCCTGGTGATCATGGGCCTCGTCTTTTGGCTGACGTTCGGCGTGATCGGCGCGGCGTTGCAGGGCCTCATGGAGGACGGCATTGCTGCCATCATTGCTTCGGCCGACGCGGGCCTCAAGGCGTTTGGCACCAACGACGTGGTGCGTTCACTCGCGGTCGACGGCGTGCTCACGGGCGTGGGTAGCGTGCTGACCTTCCTGCCGATCATCGTCGTGCTCTTCTTGTTCCTCTCCATTCTGGAAGACTCGGGCTACATGGCGCGCGTGGCCTTTGTCATGGATAAGGTTCTGCGCCGCTTTGGCTTGTCGGGCCGCAGCTTCGTGCCCATGCTCGTCGGTTTTGGCTGCACCGTGCCGGCCATTATGTCGACCCGCACGCTGCCGTCCGAGCACGACCGCAAGATGACCGTCATGCTCACGCCGTTCATGAGCTGCTCGGCCAAATTGCCGGTCTACGGTCTGCTGTGCGGGGCGTTTTTCCCGCAGGCGACAGTTCCCGCCATGGTCTCGCTCTATCTGATTGGCATTGCGGTCGGATGCATAGCGGCTTTGGTGCTCAACCGCACGGCATTTAAGGGCGACCCGGTGCCGTTTATCATGGAGCTCCCCAATTACCGCCTGCCGAGCGTTAAGACGACGGTGATGCTGGCATGGGATAAGGCCAAGGACTTCATCACCAAGGCCTTCACCATTATCTTTGCCGCTACGGTGGTCATTTGGTTCCTTCAGACGTTCGACATCCGCTTTAATGTGGTCGCCGATCAGTCGCAAAGCCTGCTTGCGGGTCTCGGCAGCATCATCGCGCCGGTGCTGGCGCCGCTCGGCTTTGGCGACTGGCGTGCGTCGACGGCGCTCGTCACCGGACTAATCGCCAAGGAGAGTGTCATCTCGACCCTCACGGTGCTTCTGGGCGCAACCTCGCCCGCCGCACTGTCGACTATGTTCTCGCCGTTCACCGCCTATGTGTTCCTGGTCTTTACACTGCTGTACCCGCCCTGCGTGGCGGCCATCGGCGCCGTCAAGAGCGAGCTGGGCGCGCGCTACGCCGTGGCCGTGTTCGCGTTCCAAGTGACGGTTGCCTGGATCGTGGCGTTTGTCGTGCATTCGGCAGGCATATTGCTGGGGTTGGCTTAGCTATCTATTGACGGCGTAACCTCTGCGCATCGAGTTGATTTCGGCCTCGCATCTGTTGCTGACGGATGCGGGGCCGTTGCTATATAATCGCCCCCGCTCAAAACGAATCGGAGAGGTTCTTTGTATGACTCAGGCAAGGCAAGACGGCATCACGCTCAGGCAGTGGCTCCCGCTTATCGGGCTCGCCTGTTGCGCGTTCGTATTCAACACGTCGGAATTCATGCCCATTGGCCTTCTGACTGATATTGCCGCATCGTTCTCGCTCACCGAGGCCCAGGCAGGCATCATGATCTCGGTCTATGCTTGGGGCGTCATGCTGCTGTCGCTGCCGCTCATGGTGTTTGCCTCACGTTTTGAGTTCAAACGGATGCTGTTGGGCGTGCTTGCCGTGTTTTCGCTGGGCCAGTTCCTGTCCGCCGTGGCACCCACCTATCCTATTTTGGTCTGCGCGCGCCTGGTGGTCGCCTGCGCGCATGCCGTGTTCTGGTCGGTCGCCTCGATTATGGCCTCGCGCCTGGTCGATACCCGCCACGGGGCGCTCGCCATCAGCATGATTGCCACGGGCTCGTCCATCGCGCAGATCTTTGGCCTGCCGATCGGCCGCGCCATCGGGCTGGCCGTGGGCTGGCGCATGACATTCGCCGTGGTCGGGGCCCTCTCAGCTGCCGCGGTCGTCTACCAGGCCGCGGTGTTCCCGGCCATGCCGGTGGGCGAGCGCTTTACCGTTAAGCAGCTGCCCGAGCTGCTCAAGAACCCGTTCCTCATCGCGCTTTATGCGGTCACGGTGTTCATGGCAACTGGCTATTATGCGGGTTACAGCTATATCGAGCCGTTCCTGGCACAGGTCGCGCACGTCGACGCAAGCGCTATTACCATGACGCTGACGGCGTTTGGCTGCTCCGGTCTGCTCGGAAGCTGGCTGTTTGGCCGCCTGTTCGATGGGCATCGCTTCCCGTTCTTGGCTATCACGCTCTCCGGCGTGCCGGTGGCTCTGCTGCTCATGGGTCCGGTCGCATCGTCGCTCGTAGCAGTGCTTGCCATCTGCGCGCTATGGGGCTGCTGCTCCACGGCCTTTAACGTGGCGTTTCAGGCCGAGCTCATCAAGTACACGCCGGCAGACTCGTCGGCCGTCGCCATGTCGATCTTCTCGGGCCTGTTCAACCTCGGTATCGGCACGGGCACCGCAATCGGTGGCGCCGTGGTTTCGGGTCCCGGTATCGCTTGGATTGGCTTCGCGGGCGGGGTGATTACCGTCGTGGGCGTCATCCTTGCCATCACCGTACTGTTCCCAGCCATTCGCCGCGCCAAGCTCGTTGCCTAATCACGTTCCCTCATCAGTTGCGGTGAAATAGTTCCTGTTTAAGGCCCCTGAAGGCCCAAGCAGGAACTATTCCACCGCAACTTATTTTGGGGGAGAGGATACAAGCTGGGCATACAATGGATGTCGTTGTGTTGAGCTTACCGGGAGGTTGCTATGTGGGCATACGAGACGACGTTCTATCAGATCTATCCGCTGGGCTTTTGCGGGGCTCTGCGCGAAAACGCCGCGCCCGTTGCCGAGGATGAGCTCGCTCAGGCTGCCAACGCCGCGCCCAATCCCGATGCACCCATCATGAAGATCGCCCAATGGGCTGACTACCTGCAAGAACTCGGCGTTGGCGCTGTGCTCATCAACCCGCCGCTCGAATCCGACAGCCACGGCTACGATACGCGCAGCCTGCGCCATGTCGACCGCCGCCTGGGCGGGGATGCCGATTTTGCCGCCGTATGCGAGACGCTGCACGCCCATGGCATCCGTGTGGTGCTCGATGCGGTCTTCAACCACGTCGGCCGCGGCTTCTGGGCCTTCCGTGATGTGCAGGAGCGTAAGTGGGACTCGCCGTACAAGGACTGGTTCCACATTAGCTTTGACGGCGACTCCTGCTATGGCGACGGCTTTTGGTACGAGGGTTGGGAAGGCCATTTTGAACTTGTGAAGCTCAACCTGCAAAATCCCGCTGTGGTCGATTACCTGCTCGAGTCCGTGCGCCGTTGGGCTGACGTGTTTGGCGTCGACGGCCTGCGCCTGGACGTTGCCTATATGCTCGACCGCGACTTCATGCGTCGTCTGCATACCTTTACCCGCGAGCTCAAGCCCGATTTTGTGCTGATCGGCGAGACGCTCCACGGCGACTACAACCAGATCGTCAACGACGAGATGCTTGACTCCTGCACCAACTACGAGTGCTACAAGGGCCTGTACTCCAGCTTTAACTCGGTCAACATGTTCGAGATTGCCCATTCGCTGCATCGCCAGTTTGGCGGCGATCCGTGGTGCATCTACCGCGGCAAACACCTGCTGTCGTTTGTCGACAACCACGACGTGCCGCGCCTGGCGAGCATCCTCACCGACAAGTCGTGCCTGCGTCCCGCTTATGGCATGCTCTTTGGCATGCCGGGCATTCCGTGCGTCTACTATGGCAGCGAGTGGGGGATTCCTGGCGAAAAGGGCGGCCCCGATGGTGACTGGGCGCTGCGACCTGCGCTCGATGAGCCTGCGCCCAACGAGCTGACGGCCTTCATCAAGCAGCTCGCGCACCTGCGCTCGGCAGACGACGCGGCGGCCCGTGCCCTCAACTATGGTGCCTATCGCAACGTGGTGATCCAGAACAAGCAGCTACTGTTCGAGCGCGCCTGCGACGACGCGACGGTGCTCGTGGCGGTCAATGCCGTGAACGAGCCCTATACCTTTGGAGCCGGCGAGCTCAACGGCTCCTTTGCCGACCTACTTGCCGACGGCGCGCCCACAGTCGAGCTAACGGGTGCCCTTGAGCTTGCACCCTACGAGGTGCGCTATCTGTTGAGGGCCTAGGCCATGGCTGCGTCCGATGAGGGCTATCAACATATTGAGCATGGGTTTGAGCCCGTGTTCGACCAGCACTCGCGCGTTTTGGTGCTCGGATCGTTTCCCTCGGTGCTTTCGCGCGCCAACGCCTTTTATTACGGCAACCCTCAGAATCGCTTTTGGCGTGTGATGGCCGCGTGCCTCGGTGTGCCCGTGCCGCCCAACGAGGGAGACTCTTTGGCGAGCGGCGAGCCCGCGACGCTCGACGCCTCGGTTGCTGCCAAGCGGGCTATGCTGCTCAACGGCGGCGTGGCCCTGTGGGACGTGATCGAGAGCTGTGACATCAAGGGCTCAAGCGATGCGAGCATCAAAAACGTCGTTCCGGCGCATGTCGAGCGCATTACCGATGTCACGCCGATTGAGGTCGTTATCTGCAACGGCGGCGCGGCCGGGCGGCTCTACAAACGCTATCTACAAGAGCGGACGGGGCTACCCGCCATCGTGCTGCCGTCGACGAGTCCTGCCAACGCGGCGTGGCGTTTGGAGCGGCTTGTCGAGCGTTGGAGTGAAGCCGTTGACTGGGCTGTTATTTAATTTAGATTTTTGTTTGAGCGTGGGCGCCCAGACGTTTCAGAACGCCTCGCCAGATCGGCGCGGGCACGGCTGGCTCGGTGCAAATCATGCCGTCGGCGTCGACGTCCTCGGCATTACCACCACCAAGTCGCTGCGCATGCTCAACCGAACAGCCCATACGAACGGCGCCTACGAGCTTGTCCATCGCTTCCGAAAACGGTCGCCGCAAGAGTCCCATGCGCGGTGAGTGACGAAGCGCCGCGAAGCCGCTGCCGGTACAGACGACAACGCCGCCGCACCATGACAGCCCACGAAGGTCGCACGTCGCTCGCAGACGCACGACGAGCCCGTGTGCTCGCTCGAGGCCGCCGACGTCGGCCTGGACAACAACATAGGCACGCGTCCCTGCGCCGCCAAAGCGGTCGAGCATCTGCTTAATGGGCGCCATCGCTTCATCATTGGGTGCATCTTCAATGGCGAACACAATGCCATCGGCGGCACCGGCAACGCTGCCGGAATCATCCGCCTCCAAAACGACCGGGTGGGGGAGCACAGTGCCGGAAAGCTGTGCATAGGCGGCGATGGCATCCTGCAGGTCCCAGAGCAAAAACTCAAGATCGGCGCTCTCGGAAATACTGACAAACGCGATGTTATGCAGTGTTTTTGGTACATCGCCGCGTGCGGTCGTCTCCATGCCGCCTCCTTTCCGGTCGGTTTCCGTTTAGGTTACACCGTATGACGGCGCTCCGCCGCGCTATCCTAGTGCAACCCTCACGAAAGGAATGCCATGCGTCTGCCCATGAATACCTCGCTTGCCACGCTCAAGCCCTCCGGCATCCGTCGGATTAACGCACTCGCCGCGCAGCATCCGGGATGCATTGCGCTTGCGCTCGGTGAGCCCGATTTTCCCACGCCCGATGTGGTTAGCGCCGAGGTGACTGCTTCGTTGGACCGCGGCGACACGCACTATCCGCCCAACAACGGCCGCCCCGCCCTGCGCGAGGCACTGTCCGAATATATGGGTGACGCGGGTCTGGCGTTTTCCGCCGATGAGGTCATCCTGACCGACGGCGCGACCGAGGCCCTGTCGGCAACATTTATGGCTATGCTCAACCCCGGCGACGAGGTCATTATCCCCACGCCTGCCTTTGGCCTGTACGAGAGCATCGTCGTGGCCAACCACGCCAAGGCGGTCTTCTTGGATACGGAGCCTGCGCAATTCCAGATTGACGAGGATGCGCTTCGCGCCTGTGTGACCCCGGCGACCAAGGCCGTCGTTATCTGCTCGCCCAACAATCCCACGGGCTGCATTCTCAACGCGGCATCGCTCGACGTCGTGGCGCGCGTGGCAGAGCAGGCGGGCATCTACGTAGTCTGCGACGACGTATACAACCGTCTGGTCTATGTGGATGGCTACGAGCGCTTTGCCCAGCGCCATCCGGAGCTGCGCGACCAGACGGTGGTCATCGAGAGCTTCTCCAAGCCCTGGGCCATGACCGGCTGGCGCTTGGGCTGGCTCGCAGCGGCAGCCCCCGTCATCGCCGAGATCGCAAAGGCTCACCAATACTTAGTATCGAGTGCTGTCTCCTTCGAAATGGACGCCGCAGCCCGAGCCCTGACCGTCGACCCAACCCCCATGCTCAAAGTCTACCGAGCCCGCCGCGAACGCGTACTCGCAGCCTTAAACGCCATGGGCCTCGACGTAGTAGAGCCCGCAGGAGCCTTCTACACTTTCCCGAGCATCAAAAAGTTCGGCCTAACCAGCGAAGACTTCTGCATCAAAGCCATCGAAGAGGCAAACGTAGCCCTAGTCCCGGGCGACTGCTTCGGCACCGAAGGCCACGTCCGCCTCAGCTATTGCGTTTCCGATAAAGACCTGGACGAAGGCCTCCGCCGCCTGTCCACCTTCCTTTCAACCTTGTAGCCATCAGGGACGCAACATATCAGCCCACCGACTTAAGGCTTATGAGTGGGGGCGCCGGCCAACGGGAAACCGGGCTGCCCCAAAGTCACCGCAGGCCGCGCCGCCGAAGGCCAGGCGCAAGGTTTTCGTAGATTCCGCACGAGCCGAAGAGCACTTAATGTGCTCTTCGTGCGAGCCCAGGACCTGACCGAGCGAAAACCTTGCGCCTGGCCTTCGGCGGCGCGGCCGGATGGTGGAATTGTGTGCAGCCCGGTTTCCCGTTGACCGACGCCGGGGTCCCCGCCATAATACTTTCGGTTCACGCACGAATCCGCTGCCAGAGACAGCCGGTGCAAACGGGCATCGCCCGCGAGCTTAATGGGATATCCCGCCAGCCGAGGTGGTCGAGTAGATATGTCTTCTCGCCCCCGTCGCTCATGCAGCGCGGGGGCTTTCTTTTTGGACATGCCCCCGTCACGTCCTTGTGGCGGACCGTGCCCGGAAAGAATTCGAGGAGGTGTAATTCATGCCCCAGCAGTACAAAATCGACAAGGTTGCAGAGATCGAGTCCCGTATCGCCGAGAACGCCGGTCTGTTCGTCGTCAACTACAACGGTCTGACGGTTAAGCAGGCTCAGGAGCTGCGTCATCAGCTTCGCGAGTGCGGCGCCGAGATGAAGGTCTACAAGAACAACCTGGTCAAGATCGCTCTCAAGAACCAGGAGCAGCCTGAGATCGACGATATCCTCGCCGGCCCCGTCGCTTATGTGTTCTACGAGACCGAGCCGGTCGAGGCCGCTAAGGCCCTTAAGGACTTCTCCGCTAAGTCCAAGGGCGTCCTTGAGATCAAGGGCGGTATCTCCGACGGCAAGGCCGTTTCCGCCGATGATGTTAAGGCTATCGCCGAGCTGCCCACCAAGGATCAGCTTCTCGGCCAGATCGCCGGTCTCATCTCCGGTTTCGCTCGCGACATCGCTGTCTGCGTCAACGGCGTTTCCTCTGGTCTCGCTCGTTCGATCCAGCAGGTCTCCGAGCAGAAGGCAGCCTAGTTGCTGTTTTCACCCGCGGCGGCAACGCCGCACCCCTGGCGCATTCGCGCCGTGTTTTAACTGATCTCCGTGCATCCGCACGGAAACCGAAAGGACTTAGAAATGGCTAAGCTTACCACCGATGAGATCATCGATGCTCTTAAGGAAATGACCCTTCTCGAGGCTTCCGAGCTCGTTAAGGCTATCGAGGACACCTTCGGCGTTTCCGCCGCTGCTCCTGCTGCTGTTGTCGCCGCTCCCGCTGCTGGCGCTGCTGAGGCCGAGGAGAAGACCGAGTTTGACGTCGTGCTCGAGGGCTTCGGCGACAACAAGATCCAGGTCATCAAGGCCGTCCGTGAGCTCACCAACCTTGGCCTGAAGGAGGCCAAGGAGGTCGTCGAGGGCGCTCCCAAGGCTGTTCTCGAGGGTGCCAAGAAGGAGGACGCCGAGGCTGCCAAGGAGAAGCTCGAGGCTGCTGGCGCTGCTGTCACCCTCAAGTAATCAGGCTTTCTCGCCAGATTCCTTTGCAGACGGGGTTCGCATTGCGAGCCCCGTCTTTTTTGTTTTTCGGTCCCTCGGCATCGGTTGCTCAATCTGCCATGTTCTGTGATTTGCGTCGTATCGGGTGCCCTGCCGTTGGGCAATAAAATTGCACCATTCGAGCAATAATTTGCGTTGACCTGCTGAAGAATTGTCTCTGCCTTGTAGCGACATATAGTTCCAGCGGTAAGATGCTTGGGTATCGCAATTTGGTCTGCGGCTGTGTGCCGCACGCATGGGGCGCTTTTGCGCCTGCGAAAGGATCTTTGAATAACATGAAGGCAATCATCCCCGCCGCCGGTCTTGGCACGCGTTTTCTGCCTGGTACCAAGTGCACGCCCAAAGAGATGCTGCCGGTGCTCGACAAGCCGGTCATCCAGTATGTCGTCGAGGAGGCCCTCGACCCCGAGGAGGTCGATGATGCCATCATCGTTACTTCTCCCGGTAAGCCCGAGCTACTGAACTACTTCCAGCCTGATCGCTCGCTCGAGAACCTGCTGCGCGAGCGCGGCAAGAACGCCTATGCCGATGCTGTCGCCCACGCTGGCGGTATGCCGGTCGACTTCCGTTATCAGTACGAGCCCAAGGGCCTCGGCCATGCTATTCGCTCTGCTGCCGACGCCGTGGCAGGGGAGAACTTCCTGGTTCTTCTGGGCGACTACGTTGTACCTAACCGCGACATCTGCGACAAGATGCTCGCCGTTTCCAAGGAGCACGGTGGCGCTTCGGTTATCGCCGTCGCTGCTTGCTCGCCCGAGGAAGTCAGCCGCTACGGTGTTATCGCCGGCGAGCGCGTCGGTTCGCTCGAGGGCGCCGAGGACGTTGCCGATGCCGAGCCGGGCGCTGTCTGGCGTATCGGCGGTCTGGTTGAGAAGCCCGCTCCCGAGGCTGCTCCGTCCAACCTGTACATCGTCGGTCGCTACCTGCTGAGCCCGCTGGTCATGGACTTGCTGGCAGATCAGGAGGCCGGCAAGGGCGGCGAGATCCAGCTCACCGACGCCATGGCCCGTTCGCTCGACCGCGAGGCCATGTACGCCGTCGTCATCGACCCGCTGTCGGGCTACGACACTGGCACTCCCTCTGGTTGGATGGCCACTAACGCCCTCATGGCTGCAAACGACCCCCGCTTTGCCGATGCCTTCTGGGACGCCATCGACGAGCGCGGCGGATTGATGCGCAAGTAAGCCTTCGGGCACCGACATTTACGGGCGTGGACCTCGGTTCGCGCCCGTTTTTTATAAGAGCTGCGATTGCTGGCTCTCTGTTCACAGAAAATATATGAACAGATGTTCGATATACATACATCTACCTGCGTGTTTTCTGTCGAAAAACTTTGCTACTCCAAAAACTCAATCGCGTCAAGGCTTTTCTTGCCCAACGGTCGGTACCTGATAAACTATTAGGTTGCGATAACTGGCGAAGCTATGCCTCGCCAATCCACCGAGCATTTCCGTGAAGGAGGAAAAACCTGGTGACCTACGCATACACTGCCACTGAGCGCAAGCGCGTCAGCTTCGGGAAAATCCCGGAGGCCATGGAGCTCCCCAACCTTATCTCTGTTCAAAGGGAATCCTTTGAGCGTTTTAAGGACGAGGGCCTTCGTGAGGCGTTCAAGGAATCCAGCCCCATCCAGAGCCAGAACCATGTTCTCGAGGTTACCTTCGGCGAGCATCAGTTTGGCGACCCCGCGCACACCGTCGAGGAGTGCCGAGAGAAGGATATGACCTATCAGGCTCCGCTTCTGACCGACGTCCGTCTCACCAACAAGGAGACCGGCGAGATCAAGGAGCAGCTCGTCTTCATGGGCGACTTCCCCATGATGACCGATCAGGGCACCTTCATCATCAACGGTACCGAGCGTATCGTCGTCTCGCAGCTCGTCCGCTCCCCGGGCGTGTACTACAGCTCCGAGATGGATTCGGGCAAGCAGATCTACAAGGCCCAGATCATCCCGTCCCGCGGTGCCTGGCTTGAGTTTGAGGTCGACAAGCGCGACCAGCTCATGGTCTCCATCGACCGTAAGCGCAAGCAGAGCGCCACGATGTTCCTGCGCGCCCTTGGCATCGCCGTCACCAACGACGACATCATCGAGCTGCTCGGCAACTCCGATGTGATCAAGCGCACCCTGGAGCGCGACACCGCCCTCACCCGCGAGGACGCCCTCATCGAGATCTACCGTCGCCTGCGCCCGGGCGAGCCTCCCACCGTGGACGCTTCCCGCAGCCTGCTCGAGGGCCTGCTCTTTAACCCGCAGCGCTACGATCTGGCCCGCGTCGGTCGTTACAAGGTCAACAAGAAGCTCAACCTCACCACCGAGGAAGAGGTCACGGTGCTCACCGACGAGGATATCGTCGCGACGCTGCGCTACCTCCTGTCCCTCGCTGCCGGCGAGCAGGGCTTCAAGGTCGACGACATCGACCACTTCGGCAACCGCCGCATCCGCACCGTCGGCGAACTCGTCGCCAACCAGTTCCGTATCGGCATGAGCCGTATGGAGCGCGTCGTCCGTGAGCGCATGAGCTCCCAGGACATCGACGAGATCACCCCGCAGTCGCTCATCAACATCCGTCCGATCGTGGCCTCCATCAAGGAGTTCTTCGGTTCCTCGCAGCTCTCGCAGTTCATGGACCAGGCGAACCCCCTGACCGGTCTGACCCACAAGCGCCGTCTGTCCGCACTCGGCCCTGGCGGTCTTGCCGGCCACAAGTCCGGCTCCAGCCGCCGCACCAACGTGCCGACGGCCGTCCGCGACGTTCACAACTCGCACTACAGCCGCATGTGCCCGATCGAGACCCCCGAAGGCCCCAACATCGGCCTGATCGGCTCGCTCGCCCTCTACGCCCGCGTCAACGAGTACGGCTTCATCGAGGCCCCGTTCCGTCGCGTCGAGAACGGCGTTGCCACCGACCAGATCGACTGGATGACCGCTGACGAGGAAGAGAAGCACGTCATCGCGCCGGCCAACACGCCGCTCGATCCCAAGACCAACGAGTTCATCACGACCGATGCCGAGGGCAAGATCGTTCGTCCGCACACCGTGATCGCCCGTACCCGCGACTTCGACGGCTCCTTCGGCGCTCCCGCTGACGTGCCCGTCGAGGACGTCGACTACATGGACGTCTCGCCGCGTCAGATGCTCTCCGTCGCAGCCACGCTGATCCCGTTCCTTGAGCACGACGACGCCAAGCGTACGCTCATGGGCGCCAACATGCAGCGTCAGGCCGTGCCGCTGGTTCACCCCGCCGCTCCCTATGTCGGTACCGGCATGGAGCGTCGCGCCGCCCTGGACTCCGGCGAGGTCACCCTGGCCAAGAACGCCGGCGAGGTCATCTTTGCCGACGCCTCCAAGATTATCGTCAAGCACGCTGGCGGCATGGACGAGTATCACCTGGCCAAGTACCAGCGTTCCAACCAGTCCACCTGCATCAACCACCGTCCGCTCGTGCGCGTCGGTGACACCGTTGAGCAGGGCGAGCCTCTGGCCGACGGTCCTTCGACCGATCATGGCGAGCTCGCACTGGGCCAGAACCTCACCGTGGCATACATGCCGTGGGAAGGCTTCAACTACGAGGACGGTATCGTCGTGTCCGAGCGCCTGGTGGCCGAGGACCTGCTGACGACCATCAATATCACCCGTCACGAGATCGACGCCCGCGACACCAAGCTCGGCCCCGAGGAGATCACCCGCGAGATCCCGAACCTCTCCGAGGACATGCTTGCCAACCTTGACGAGGACGGCATCATCCGCATCGGCGCCGAGGTCGGCCCTGGCGACATCCTGGTCGGCAAGGTCACGCCTAAGGGCGAGAGTGCTCTGACTGCCGAGGAGCGCCTGCTGCGCGCCATCTTCGGTGCCAAGGCGCACGACGTTCGTGACACCTCCCTTAAGATGCCTCACGGCGCTTACGGCCGCGTCATCGACGTCGTCCGCTTTAGCCGCGAGAACGGCGACGACCTGGCCCCCGGCGTTAACGAGCAGGTGCGCGTCTACGTCGCCCAGCGTCGTAAGATCCAGCAGGGCGATAAGATCGCCGGCCGCCACGGCAACAAGGGCGTTATCTGTAACGTTCTGCCGGTCGAGGACATGCCCTACATGGCTGACGGTACCCCGATCGACGTTATCCTCAACCCGCTGGGCGTTCCTTCGCGTATGAACGTCGGCCAGCTGCTCGAGTGCCACCTTGGCTGGGCTGCTGCCTGCGGTTGGGATACCGAGCAGGCCGACTCCGACAAGTACGTCCCCGGTCCGTTCTTCACCGCGACGCCCGTCTTTGACGGCGCCAAGGAGGACGAGATCGCCGAGGTCATCCGTCGCGCCAACAAGAACATGCTCAACAAGGCCACCGCTGCCTTTGGCGATCACATGCGCCCCGAGTTTGTTACCCAGCTTGACGAGCGCGGCAAGACCCGCCTGTTCGACGGCCGCACCGGTGAGGAGTTCCGCGAGCCCATTACCGTGGGTACGTCTTACATCCTCAAGCTCGGCCACATGGTCGACGACAAGATCCACGCCCGTTCGACCGGCCCTTACAGCCTGGTTACCCAGCAGCCGCTGGGCGGCAAGGCTCAGTTCGGCGGCCAGCGCTTCGGCGAGATGGAAGTTTGGGCACTGTATGCATACGGTGCTTCCAACGTCCTGCAGGAGATCCTGACCGTCAAGTCCGACGATACCGTGGGCCGCGTCAAGACCTACGAGTCCATCGTCAAGGGCGAGAACGTCCCGGTTCCGGGTATCCCCGAGTCCTTCAAGGTTCTCGTCAAGGAGATCCGCTCCCTCGCACTGGACATCGAGCCCATGCACGATGCCGACGAGGACGCCTCCGCCCCTGTGACCGCCGAGGAGACCTCTGCTCTCGACGACCTGGCTGCGCTCGCCGGCGTTGACGCCGACGCCGAGGCCCAGGATGCCGAGACCGCCGAGGCACCCGAGGCTGTCGCCGCCACGACCACTGATAAGGAGTAGTTGACTGTGGCAGATTTCGAAGCTACTGATTTTGACTCGGTAAAGATCTCCCTTGCCTCCGCCGACCAGATCCGTTCCTGGTCGCACGGTGAGGTCAAGAAGCCGGAGACCATCAATTACCGTACCCTCAAGCCCGAGAAGGACGGCCTGTTCTGCGAGAAGATCTTCGGTCCCGCCAAGGACTGGGAGTGCTCCTGCGGCAAGTACAAGGGCATCCGCTTTAAGGGCATCGTCTGCGAGCGCTGCGGCGTCGAGGTCACCTCGGCCAAGGTGCGTCGCGACCGCATGGGCCACATCGAGCTCGCCGCTCCCGTGTCCCACATCTGGTATTTCAAGAGCCCCACGAGCTTCCCGATGAGCCGTATGCTCGACATCAAGTCCAAGGACCTCGAGAAGGTTCTGTACTTTGCCAGCTACATCATCACCGAGGTCGACTACGAGGCCCGCGAGGCCGACGCTGACGACCTGCGCGAGGAGCTCGCCGCCGATCTGGAAGAGATCGATGCCGAGTGCGCCCGCCAGATCGAGTCCCTCAAGGAGCAGGGCAACCCCGAGAACTTTGACGAGTTCTCCGACGAGGAGCCGCTGACCCCCGAGGAGATCGCCTCTGGTATCGTCGACATCGAGGAAGAGTGCAAGGACGAGAAGCAGCTCCGCACGGACGCCTTCAACGCCTTCATGAAGCTCACCGAGCGCGACCTCATCTCCGATGAGCCACTGTTCCGCGAGATGACCCGCTACTACTCCATGTACTTTAAGGGTGGCATGGGTGCCGAGGCCGTCCGCGACCTGCTCGCCGCCATCGATCTGCCCTCCGAGGCCGAGAAGCTCAAGGCCATCATCGCCGACGAGGACTCCCAGAAGCAGAAGCGCGAGAAGGCCGTTAAGCGCCTCGAGGTCGTTGACGCCTTCCTGAAGGGCGGCAACAGCCCCGCGAACATGATCCTGGACGTCATCCCGGTCATTCCGCCCGATCTGCGCCCGATGGTCCAGCTCGACGGCGGCCGCTTCGCCGCGTCCGACCTCAACGACCTGTATCGTCGCGTGATCAACCGTAACAACCGACTCAAGCGCCTGCTCGACCTGGACGCCCCTGCGATCATCGTGAACAACGAGAAGCGCATGCTCCAGGAGTCCGTGGACGCCCTGTTCGACAACGGCCGTCGTGGTCGCCCGGTCTCTGGCCGTGGCGGTCGCCCGCTCAAGTCGCTCGCCGAGGCCCTCAAGGGCAAGCAGGGTCGTTTCCGTCAGAACCTGCTGGGCAAGCGTGTCGACTACTCCGGCCGTTCGGTCATCGTTACCGACCCCAAGCTGCTGCTGCACCAGTGCGGTCTGCCTAAGACCATGGCGCTGGAGCTCTTCAAGCCCTTCGTCATGAAGCGCCTGGTCGAGCTTGGCAAGGTCGAGAACATCAAGGGCGCCAAGCGTGCTATCGACCGCGGTGCCACCTTTGTGTGGGATATCCTCGAAGAGGTCATCGACGGCCGCGTCGTGCTGCTCAACCGTGCACCGACCCTGCACCGTCTGTCCATCCAGGCTTTTGAGCCGGTGCTGGTCGAGGGCAAGGCTATCCACCTGCACCCGCTGGTCTGCTCACCCTTCAACGCCGACTTCGACGGCGACCAGATGTCTGTCCACGTGCCGCTGTCCAGCCAGGCCCAGGCCGAGGCTCGCGTGCTCATGCTCTCTGCGAACAACCTGCGCTCGCCGGCATCCGGCAAGCCGGTTAACATCCCCTCGCAGGACATGATCATCGGTGTGTACTACCTCACCCAGGTCCGCGACGGCCTGCCCGGCGAGAACCACGTGTTCGCCAGCTTCGACGACGCGCTGCACGCCTATGACTGCCGCTCCGAGGTCGACATGCAGGCCAAGATCCAGGTCCGCGTGTCCGCCGAGAACGCCAACGTCATCAACGAGGACGGCACCCGTATCTTCCGCGTCAAGAACGGCAAGAACGAGTTCGTCGACTACGACGTCACCGGCAACAAGACCGCGCGTTTTGAGACCTCTATCGGCCGCATCATCTTCAACCGCCAGTGCCTGCCCGAAGACTATGAGTTCATGAACTACAAGATGGTCAAGGGCGACGTGGCCAAGCTGGTTGCCGACTGCTGCGATCGTTACCCCGAGGCCAAGGTCGGCCCGATCCTCGACGCCATCAAGTACTCCGGCTTCCACTACGCTACCCGCGCCGGCCTCACCATCTCGGTGTGGGACGCTCTCATCCCTGCCGAGAAGCAGGAGCTGCTCGACCGCGCCCAGGCCAACGTCGACCAGATCAACGAGTACTTCGAGGAGGGCTTCATCAACGAGACGGAGCGCCACATCGAAGTCGTTAACGAGTGGACCGCTTGTACCGATAAGGTTGCAGCGCTCATGCTCGACTTGTTCGACGAGGAGAACCCGCTCTACATGATGGCCGACTCCGGCGCCCGTGGTTCTAAGACCCAGCTGCGTCAGCTCGGCGGCATGCGTGGCCTGATGGCAGACATGTCCGGCGAGACGATCGACCTTCCCATTAAGGCGAACTTCCGCGAGGGCCTGCTGCCGCTCGAGTACTTCATTTCGACCTACGGCGCCCGTAAGGGCCTGGTCGATACCGCATCCCACACCTCAGACTCTGGTTACCTGACCCGTCGTCTGGTCGACGTGGCCCAGGACGTCATCGTCCGCGAGGAGGACTGCGGTACGCACGAGGGCGTCACCTACAACCTCATCATCCCCGGCACCACCGACCTCAACACCGACCTCGTCGGCCGTTGCTTCATTGAGGACGTCGTGGCTCCCGATGGCACCGTGCTCTTTGAGCAGGACGGCTACATCGAGAAGGTCGCTGACATCCAGAAGATGGTCGATGCCGGCCTTAAGAAGGTCAAGCTTCGCGCGCTGCTCACCTGCCGCTCCAAGTACGGCGTGTGCCAGAAGTGCTACGGCTGGGATCTTTCCACCCGTCGTCCGGTCGCCATCGGTACCGCGGTCGGCATTATTGCCGCCCAGTCCATCGGCGAGCCCGGTACGCAGCTTACGATGCGTACCATTCACTCCGGCGGCGTCGCTGGCGTCGACGATATTACGCAGGGTCTGCCTACGGTCAGCCGTATGTTCGATATCGTCGGCAACGTCAACGAGAAGATCCTGGGTCGCGAGGCCGAGCTGGCTCCGTACTCCGGCCACCTCTCGATTAAGCCCGAGAAGTCCGAGTACGTGCTGACGCTCACCGACTCCGAGGATCACACCCGTGTCCTCGACGAGCGTCGCGTCCCCGCTTCGGTGCGCTTCATGCCCGAGATCGAGGACGGCTGCGAGGTTCGCGCCGGCGACCAGATCACCAAGGGCTTCGTTAACTTCCGCAACCTGCGCAAGCTGACCGACATCGAGTCGACGATGCACACCTTCGTCGAGAGCGTCAAGGACGTCTACACCAGCCAAGGCGTCGACCTGAACGACAAGCACATCGAGGTGCTCGCACGTCAGATGCTGCGTCGCGTTCAGATCACCAACCCCGGCGACTCCAAGTACCTACTTGGTCAGTACGTCGACCGCTACGAGTTTGCCGACGAGGTCGAGCGCGTTGCCCGTCTGGGCGGTCAGGCTCCCGTGGCCGAGCCCGTCATCCTGGGTACGCTCAAGGTCGCGTCCAACATCGACTCCTGGCTGTCGAGCGCTTCGTTCATCCGTACCGCTGGCGTCCTTACCGAGGCTGCCATCGAGGGCAAGGTCGACCACCTGCTCGACCTTAAGTCCAACGTCATCGTCGGTAAGAAGATCCCGGCTGGTACCGGCCTCAAGCCGTACGCCAACGCCAAGCTGACGTATCGCACGGCCGACGGCTACGTGGACATCGACGGCCCGGCTTCGCCCAACGCCAAGTCGCTGCCCGAGTGGGCTCCTGTGGAGCTCAAGGACCTGGACGAGCAGCTCCCGCAGCAGCTCGACTGGGCCGGCTACGACGAGTTCGGTGGTGCTGACGGTTCGTTCACCCGCAACGGCCACACCATCTCCGCCGAGAAGGCTCGTCTGTACCTGTTCGACGACCTGGGCGTGTCGCAGCGCTGGACCAACAAGTTCAGCGAGGTTGGCATCGAGACGGTCGGCGACCTGGTTGGCAAGTCCGAGGAGGATCTGCTGCGCATCGATGGCATCGGCGCCAAGGCGATCGAGGAGCTCCGTGACGGCCTCGAGGCCCACGACCTGCTCTACATCCTCGAGAACAACGACGACGTTGCCGACGAGGAAGACCTCTCGCAGCTGCTGCAGATGGTCTTTAGCCCCGACGGTCCGGACGACATCCTGCTGGGTACCTCCGCTCCGACGCATCACGCCGACGCCGACGAGGAGCTCCTGGGCGCCCCGATCGACGACAAGAAGGCTCCCGCCAACGGCGCGATCAACGAGGACATGGCTTCCCTCGACGAGCTGCTCAACCAGCTCGTGGACACCGACGACGCCGAAGAGGCCAAGGACAACGACGAGGAGTAACTAGTTCCGCCGTTCTAACGAACGGCGGCGACCTC
This sequence comes from uncultured bacterium, assembly GCA_905215065.1. Taxonomy (GTDB): domain Bacteria; phylum Actinomycetota; class Coriobacteriia; order Coriobacteriales; family Coriobacteriaceae; genus Collinsella. Next base: position 32,449 of record CAJMOF010000011.1, read on the forward strand.
CGTCGCTGCGCGGCCCCCAGAGCTACAATCTGTCATTCAAAAGGCAGGGCATGACCAGAAGGTCAATGCCCTGCCTTTTTCATGCCACCTTGTACGCTCTGGGGGCCGCTCGCTTGCGTATGATCAACCTGTTGCGTTCCGTTGATCCCTTGCCAAAAAGGGACGGATTAATTTTGGTAGGTTTTCCCTGCTTGAATTTGAAACATTCCGTTCGGTCAAAGCGTATCTATGGTGAGGGCCTCATCGAGAAGCATTAACGTCACCGGGAGGTGATTATGGAAGAACAAGCATTTAGACAGGCGGTCGAAGATCACCGGGATGTCGTGTTTCGAATCGCGTTGACGTACCTGCGCGATCGTGCCGATGCCGATGATGTCGCACAAGACGTCTTTCTGAAGTTACTCAAAAGCGATGCGCAATTTGAAAGCTGGGAACATCTTCGTCGATGGCTTATCCGGGTCACGATCAATGAATGTAAATCTCTCTTTCGAAAGCCGTGGAGGCGCGTGGAGGATATTGAGAATCTGGCCGATTCGCTTTCGACGGCGCAGGAGGAGACCAAGGCGGTCCTGTCAGACGTTATGCGACTTCCGGAGCGATTCCGTGTCCCCATCGTGCTCTATTACTATCTGGGCTTTTCGACCTCAGAGATTGCCGAGTTACTGCATGTGCCAGCCGCGACCGTTCGAACGCGTTTAGCTCGCGGTCGATCGAAGCTCAAATTCATCCTAGAGGAGGGCGACCGTGAAATCCAACCAAATCAAGCAGGCCTTCGAGTCCGTCCAAGCCGATAGCGATCTTGCTGACCGTGTTCTTTATGCCGCTGCTGGTGAGCCGCTTCGCCGAAAGGGTCACGCGAAGCCTCTGTATGTTGCCGTGATCGGATGCCTTGCCGGAGTGCTGGCGACCGGAGGGGTCGCCTACGCCGTCGTCAATTCCAGCTATTTTGCCTCTGCCTGGGGAAACCATGGCAACGGAGAGTCCATTACCTGGACTCAAGATGGCTCGTCGGGGACTAAATATACCTACACCAGAGAGTTTGGTGATGGTATCGCGCCCCAAAGCTTGGAGGGTTCAGTACAGAAGGTCAATCTGTCCGTCGAGGGCAACGGCTATACACTCGACATTCATGATATGGCTATCGATAAAAGCGGTTGCGGTGCCGTGACGTTTACGTTGTCCAATCCAAATGGTGTTAACTACTACAAGCCGGCAGCAGAGACTGGCGAACTTGTTCTCTATGGTGAAGAAGAACAAGGCATCGGCACGCCCAGCATGAACTTCGGCGAGGAATGGGCTGACACACGCTGCACAATCGATAAGGACACGTCAAGCGACACGGTCATTAATGGCACGATGTACTTTGCCTCGTGGGATCGCAAGCGAGATTTTGGAAATGCGGTCACCTGGAATATCAGCTGGAGGGAGGGCGAAGGTGAGGATGCGAAGCTGTTCGAGGCATCGACGCCCGAGTTTAGCGTCGGAGCGTACGTCGATACAAAGGAGCTCCACTCCGACGACTCGCCTCTTGAGATAAGCCCGTTTTCCATCCAGACGCACATCGATGATCTGGGCTATGAAGCAGTTGATCATAAACTGACCGTCAGCTACAAGGATGGATCGGAGCAGATTATCGAAGATGACGACGCAGGGGCGTACAATTTCTATGTTTCGATGGCACGCAATAGCGGAGAGAACATTTGGGTGCCAACGAAGTTGATTGATGTCGATCAAGTGGTCTCGGTAACCCTCGAGGGCGCGAGGTACACATCAACGGGGGAGAACGAAACGAAAGTACCCTTTACCATCGTCTATTCGTAAGGTCTAGGCCGCTTCCCAAGAGGGGAAGCGGCCTATTTTGCGTTACATGGACGGCTGGAATGGGCACTTGCGCACAGGCGGGGATTCCTTTTATGGAGGCTTTGCGGAAATATAGCTATTTTGGGATACGCCCGGCGGCGTGGTCTGTTGACGGCACAGCTAACGCCACGTATCCTATCGAACTGCGTGTTTCGTAGGGGGATGCTGACCCCTCGATTCAAGCCGTTGCACTTTACAGAAAGCTGGAATCATTCGAGAAGGAGTACGCTTTGCCTACTATTAACCAGCTGGTTCGCCAGGGCCGTCGTTCCGTGCCCAAGAAGTCCAAGAACGCTGCTCTGCAGCACAACTCCCAGAAGCGCGGCGTGTGCACCCGCGTCTTCACCACGAGCCCCAAGAAGCCGAACTCGGCTCTTCGTAAGGTTGCCCGTGTTCGCCTTGTCAACGGCATCGAAGTTACTGCTTACATCCCGGGTGAGGGCCACAACCTGCAGGAGCACTCCATCGTGCTCGTCCGCGGCGGTCGTGTCCGTGACCTCCCTGGTGTCCGTTATCACGTCATCCGTGGCGCCTACGACGCTGCTCCGGTCCAGAACCGTATGCAGGCCCGTTCCAAGTACGGTGCTAAGCGCCCCAAGGCTAAATAAGCCAGATAACGTTTTGATACTTTCGCCGTGTGCCGTCTTGAGCGCCGCACGGTAGACACTTAAGGAGATTTCACATGCCGCGTCGTGCAGCAGCTAATCGTCGTGAGGTTCAGCCTGACGCCGTTTACAACAACCGCCTGGTGACTCAGCTCATCAACAAGGTCCTTCTTGACGGCAAGAAGGCCACCGCTGAGCGCATCGTTTACACCGCTTTCGAGATCGTTGCCGAGAAGTCCGAGGGTGGCGACGCTCTCGCTACCTTCAAGAAGGCTATGGACAACGTCAAGCCCACGCTCGAGGTTAAGCCCAAGCGTGTCGGTGGCGCTACCTATCAGGTCCCGATGGAGGTCAACTCCCGTCGTTCCACCGCTCTGGGTATCCGCTGGATCGTCAACTTCTCCCGCGCTCGCAAGGAGAAGACCATGGCCGAGCGTCTCGCCAACGAGATCCTCGACGCTTCCAACGGCCTGGGCGCTTCCGTCAAGAAGCGTGAGGACGTCTTCAAGATGGCCGAGGCCAACCGCGCGTTCTCTCACTATCGTTGGTAAGTTAAGGTAAGGAACTAACATGGCTAAGCCTAAGTACAAGCTTTCCGATACCCGTAACATCGGCATCATGGCTCACATCGATGCCGGTAAGACCACCACGACCGAGCGTATTCTTTACTACACCGGTAAGACCCACAAGATCGGTGAGGTCCATGAGGGCGCTGCCACCATGGACTGGATGGTTCAGGAGCAGGAGCGCGGCGTAACCATTACCTCCGCTGCTACCACGTGCTTCTGGAACAAGGACGGTAAGGACTACCGCATCCAGATCATCGACACCCCGGGCCACGTTGACTTCACCGCCGAGGTCGAGCGCTGCCTGCGCGTCCTCGATGGCGCTGTCGCCGTCTTCGACGCCGTTGCCGGCGTTCAGCCCCAGTCTGAGACCGTTTGGCGTCAGGCTTCTACCTTCAACGTCCCCCGCATCGCCTTCATCAACAAGTATGACCGCGTGGGCGCTGACTTCTTCAACGCTATCGAGACCATGAAGGATCGTCTCGACGCTAACGCCGTGGCCGCTCAGGTCCCGATGGGCGCCGAGGACAACTTCTGGGGCGTCATCGACCTGGTCACCATGACCGCATGGGACTTCAAGGCCGACGAGAAGGGTATGACCTACCCCGAGCCGATGGACGAGATCCCGGCTGAGTTTGCCGACATCGCTGCCACCAAGCGCGAGGAGCTCCTTGACGCTGCTGCCAGCTTTGACGACGAGCTCATGGAGAAGATCCTCATGGAGGAGGACTTCACCGTCGAGGAGCTCAAGGCTGCTCTGCGCAAGGGCGTTCTGGCCAACGAGCTCAACCTCGTCTTCGTGGGTTCCGCCTACAAGAACAAGGGCGTTCAGGAGCTGCTCGACGCTGTCGTCGACTACCTGCCCAGCCCGCTCGACGTTGAGGCCGTCACCGGTACCGATCCGGACACCGGCGAGGAGATTCAGCGTCATCCTTCCTTCGACGAGCCCTTCTCCGGCCTGGTCTTCAAGATCATGACCGACCCGTTCGTCGGTAAGCTCACCTATGTCCGCGTTTACTCCGGCCGTGCCGAGTCCGGCTCCTACGTGGTCAACGCTTCCAATGGTCAGCGCGAGCGCCTCGGCCGCATCCTCGAGATGAACGCCGCCGAGCGTATCGACCGTGATGACGCTGCCGCCGGCGACATCGTCGCTTGCGTCGGCTTCAAGAACTCCACCACCGGTGACACCCTGTGCGCCGAGGGCAAGGAGATCGTCCTCGAGAAGATCGAGTTCGCTAAGCCCGTTATCGACGTTGCCATCGAGCCCAAGACCAAGGCCGAGCAGGACAAGATGTCCCTGGCTCTGACCAAGCTCGCCGAGGAGGACCCGACCTTCCAGGTGTCCACCAACCACGAGACCGGCCAGACCATCATCGCCGGCATGGGCGAGCTGCACCTCGAGATCATCGTCGACCGTCTGCTCCGTGAGTTCAAGGTTGACGCTAACGTTGGTAAGCCCCAGGTTGCCTACCGCGAGACCGCTGGTCACGACGTCGAGAAGGCTGAGGGCAAGTTCGTCCGTCAGTCCGGTGGTCGTGGTCAGTACGGCCACGCCGTCATCAAGCTCGAGAAGATGGAGGAGGGCTTTGGCTACGAGTTCGTCAACGCTATCGTCGGCGGCGTCGTGCCCAAGGAGTACATCCCGTCCATCGACAAGGGCATCCAGGAGGCCCTGAACACCGGTGTTATCGCCGGCTTCCCGGTCCTCGACGTTAAGGTCACCCTGTTCGACGGTTCTTACCACGAGGTCGACTCCTCCGAGGCCGCCTTCAAGATCGCCGGTTCCATGGCTATCAAGGACGCTCTCAAGAAGTCCGATCCGCAGCTGCTCGAGCCGATCATGGCTGTCGAGGTCGAGACCCCCGAGCAGTACATGGGCGACGTTATGGGCAACCTCTCCGGTCGCCGCGGCAAGATCGAGGGCATGGAGGATCGCAAGAACAGCAAGCTCATCCGTGCCAAGGTGCCGCTGGGCGAGATGTTCGGTTACGCTACCGACCTTCGCTCCCAGACCCAGGGCCGTGCATCCTACACGATGCAGTTCGACTCTTATGAGCCCGCGCCCAAGTCCATCGTGGACGAGGTCATGAGCAAGAACGCCTAAGTTCGAGCTCCCTGTTACGTAATCCGCGAGAACATCTCTCGCACTCTTTGGAGGTTTAAGTTGGCTACCCAGAAGATCCGCATTCGCCTCAAGGGCTATGATCACGAGGTCGTCGATCAGTCCGCGAAGCTCATCGTCGAGACCGCTCAGAAGACCGGCGCTCGCGTTTCCGGTCCTGTCCCCCTGCCCACCGAGCGCAACCTGTACACGGTTATCCGCTCGCCGCACGTGAACAAGGACTCCCGTGAGCAGTTCGAGATGCGCACCCACAAGCGCCTCATCGACATCCTCGACCCCACCTCGGGCACCGTTGATTCGCTTATGCGTCTCGACCTCCCCGCTGGCGTCGACATCGACATCAAGCTCTAAGCGATATTCCTCATAGCTTAAAGGGCCCCGCTGCCATTACGGTAGCGGGGCTCTTTTGTTTTGCATGATGGGTTTGGATCGCCGGGTAAGGCTGCCGAGCGGCTGGCTGTGGCGACCTACTCACTCAAGGGGCGCAATGACGCCTCCTCAAAATGGAAGGATCGCAAGCCGTCTTCTGTTTCGATGCACGCACGACCAAAGCTATCGACCGTTATAAAGATGCCTCGCGCCAGCTCGTCACCGGCAGGGAAGCGGGCGATAACGTGCTTTCCAATCCAATTGAGGTGAGCGACATATTCGCCGTGGACGGGCGCGAGCGGTCCGGTGTTTTCTTCCATGGCGTTGAGGCGTTCTGCCCAGGCATCTACAGCGTCTATAACTGCGTGATAGACCTCATCGAGGAGCATGTCGACAGCAGGAACGTTCTCGTTAAGGTCCGAGAGACCGATTGCCGGCAGGCCGCCATCGGGCACCTCTTGGGGCGCATAGTTCACATTGACACCAATGCCGCAGACGGCGAAAGGTTTGCCTTCGTTATCGCGTGCGGCCTCGACCAGAATGCCGCCGAGCTTGCGCCCTTGCGCGACCAGGTCGTTGGGCCATTTGAGACCAATCTCGTTTGCAAGACCCTGCTTTCCGAGCGCCTCGAGCACCGCTAGGCCGCTGACGGCGGCAAGACCAGAGTACTTTGCAGGATTAACGCATGGACGCAGGACAATCGAAAGCAATAGGTTGCCGGCGGTTGAATCCCACTTGTGGCCGCGCCGACCGCGTCCTGCTGTCTGAGCCCGGGCGGCAAGTCCTGTGCCGTGCGGCGCTCCCTGTTTTCCTGCTTCGAGCAGGTCATCGTTGGTCGATCCAGTTACGTCGACTATCGTTAATTTGGCATCCATAACGGCTGCTACCTCCTAAGTTAATAAGGCAATCGAGCAATGGTGTCGAGAGATAGACACAATGTGAAGCCTTTGTCGCATTTGGACAATTTAATGTTAACACGTCAACAAGGACTGAAATGCGCTATCCTCTCTTGGTCGATGTAAACACGTCAACAACTCAAAGGAGGTTAGTGATGGGTTTCACGATTCTTGGAACAGGCTCGGCGCTTCCTGAGCGCAGTGTTTCCAATGACGAGCTGTCTGAGTTCCTCGATACCTCGGATGAGTGGATTTTTACCCGCACAGGTATCAAGAGCCGCCACGTCTGCACCACCGAGTCACTTGACGACCTTGCCGTAGCGGCGAGCGAGCGGGCACTCCGGGTGTCCGGAATCGACGCGAGCCAGCTGGATCTGATCGTCTGCTCGACGACGACGGGTGATCACCTTGTTCCCGCTGAGGCGTGTGCCGTTGCTGAGCGACTAGGCGCGACGTGCCCTGCCTTCGATGTCTCGGCGGCCTGTGCCGGCTTCGTGTTTGCGCTCGATGTCGCCGAGGGCTATATCGCCCGCGGTCGCGCCGAGCGCGTGCTTGTCGTTGCTGCCGAGCAGATGACGCGCGCGCTCGACTGGACCGACCGTGCCACCTGCGTGCTCTTTGGCGATGGGGCAGGCGCCGCGGTGATTGAGGCTGGGGGAGACAGTCCCCTTGCCGTTGAGCTTTCGACGGCGCCCGACGTCGAGACGTTGCGCGTTCCCGGTCTGGTCGGCACCTCGCCGTTTAAGGCTTCCGCAGATAGCGCGAGCGTGCTGTCCATGAATGGCCGCCGCGTGTTCAAGTTCGGCGTCAACGCCATCTGCGACACGGTCCATAAGCTTGCGATCGATGCGGGCATTTCGGTCGAAGACATCGACCACTTTGTATTCCATCAGGCTAACGAACGAATCCTGAGTCAGGCGGTCAAGCGCCTCGGCGTGCCAGACGAGCGCGTGGTTCGAACGCTGCGCGAGACCGGCAACATTTCGAGCGCCTGCATTCCTCTTGCGCTTGACCGACTGGCACGCACCGACGCACTGAATGCGGGCGACACCATCGCCTTGGTTGGATTTGGCGCCGGTCTGGATATAGGTGGCTATCTGCTTCGTTGGAAGTAGTCGCACATAGGAAATAAAAACGCCCTAGGGCACAACCAAAGGAGAACTACCATGGCAGATCAGAAGACCTTCGAGCGCGTTTGCGACGTTATCCGCGAGACCGCCGGTCTTGACGACGTCGAGATGAAGCCCGAGTCCACGCTCGAGGAGATTGGTCTCGACAGTCTGGGCACCGTCGAGATCCTCGTCGCCGTTGAGGACGAGTTTGGCATCCAGCTCGATACCGAGGAGAACCCCAAGACGGTCGGCGAGTTCGCCGATACGGTCGAGGCGGCATTGGAGAAGTAGAGATGCTCAAGACTCCTCTCTGCGATCTGCTCGGCATCGAAAAGCCCGTGTTCCAGGGCGGTATGGCCTGGATCGCCGACGCCTCGCTGGCGTCCGCAGTGTCCGAGGCGGGCGGCTTAGGGATTATCGCGGCCATGAACGCCGACGCCAACTGGCTGCGCGACCAGATTCATGAGCTGCGCGCCAGGACGGATAAGCCCTTTGGCGTCAACGTCATGCTCATGAGCCCGTTTGCCGACGAGGTCGCGCGGGTCGTGATTGACGAGCGGGTGCCGGTCGTCGTGACGGGTGCCGGCAATCCCACCAAGTACATGAAGGCGTGGAACGAGGCGGGCATCAAGGTCATCCCGGTCGTTGCCTCGGTGGCGCTGGCGCGCCTCGTGGCGCGTCGTGGAGCCACTGCCGTGGTTGCCGAGGGTACCGAATCAGGCGGCCATATTGGCGAGACCTCGACGATGGCACTGGTGCCGCAGGTTGTCGATGCGGTCGATATTCCCGTGGTTGCGGCTGGCGGTATCGCCGATGGCCGCGGCGTGGCGGCCGCCTTTATGCTGGGCGCCGCCGGCGTGCAGGTGGGTACGCGCTTTCTGATCGCAGATGAGTGCGCCGTATCGGAGCAGTACAAGGAGATGGTCCTGAAGGCCAACGACACCTCGACGCGTGCGACCGGCCGCTCGACGGGACACCCGGTGCGTGCCCTCAAGAGCCCCTTCACCAACGCCTACGCCAAGAGCGAGGCGGCGGGCGTAAGCGTCGAGGAGCTCGGGGCCATGGGCACGGGCGCCCTTCGCAAGGCCGCCAAGGACGGCAACTACGAAGAGGGTTCGTTTTTGTGTGGACAGATTGCCGGCATGGTTAGCGAGCGCCAGAGCGCACGTGAAATCGTTGACGATCTGGTCGATGGCGCCGAGCGCGTCCTGAAGGGTGCGTCCGCATGGGTAGCGTAGCGTTTCTGTTTGCCGGCCAGGGTGCCCAACACCCCGCGATGGGCGTCGACCTGATCGAGGCATCGCCGGCGGCTGCTGAGGTGTTTGCAATCGCCGATGAGGTGCGTCCGGGGACCAGTGAGCAGTGCCGGAGCGCCTCCAAGGAGGAGCTCTCGCAGACCGAGAACACGCAGCCGTGCGTGTTCGTTCACGACCTGGCAGCGGCTATCGCTCTGCGTGAGCGCGGCGTGGTGCCTGCCGCCTGTGCGGGATTCTCGCTGGGCGAGGTCGCCGCGCTCACCTTTGCGGGGGCATTCGATACGCGAGCGGGCTTTGAGCTCGTGTGCGAGCGCGCGGCGCTGATGGCCGCGGCTGCCGAGCGCCATCCGGGCGGCATGCGCGCCGTCATCAAGCTCGATGCGGTGCAAGTCGAGGGCCTGGCAAAACAGGCCGGCGAGGACTGCTGGCCGGTCAACTACAACAGCCCCCAGCAGACGGTTGTGGCCGGAGCGCCCGATGCGTTGCAGACCCTCGACGCCCTGGTAAAAGAGGCTGGTGGCCGGGCCATGAAGGTCGCGGTGTCGGGTGCATTCCATAGCCCCTATATGGCCGAGGCGACTGAGGGGCTGGCGACGTATATCCAAGCCGGCCACGCGCCGTCTCCGCTGCTGATTCCGGTCATGGCAAACATGACGGCGGCGCCCTATCCGGCGGACCCGCGAGCGGCATCAGATGTCTTGGTCAACCAGGTGAGTCATGCCGTTCGCTGGGTCGACACGCTGCATACTCTGCAGGATCAGGGGATCGACACGTTTATTGAGGTCGGCCCCGGCAAAACGCTGTCGGGCCTGGTCAAGCGTACGCTGAGCGACGTTCGCGTGTATTCGTGCGAAACGGCCGAGCAGGTCGCAGCTATTGCCGACGAGCTCGCATAGTCCACAGGGCTGTAACCCGAAAGGAATGACATGGGCAACTTGAACAACGGCGCGCTCGAGCGCAACGACTCACGTCGCGTGGTGCTGGTTACGGGCGGCTCGCGCGGTATCGGCCGCGCCTGCGCTGTCGGTCTGGCGGAGGACGGCTTTGATATCGCCGTCGTCTATGCCGGCAGCGTCGATGCGGCGCGCGAGACGTGCGAAGCCTGCGAGGCGGCTGGCGCCGCGGCACGCGCATATCAATGCGACGTGGCCGACCCCGCTGCCGTCAACGCGTGCGTGGAAGCGGTCCTCAACGACTTTGGCTCCATTTGGGCGCTCGTCAACAACGCCGGCATAACGCGCGACGGTCTGCTCATGCGTATGGGCGACGATGCCTTCGACCGCGTGCTCGATGTCAATCTCAAGGGCACGTTCAATATGACGCGCGCGCTCACCAAGACCTTTATGCGCCAGCGCGGCGGTTGCGTCATCAACATGAGTTCGGTCGTGGGCCTGATGGGCAATGCCGGGCAGGCCAACTACGCTGCCTCCAAGGCGGGCGTCATCGGCCTGACCAAGGCGGTAGCGCGCGAGCTTGCACCCCGCGGCGTACGAGTGAACGCGGTCGCCCCGGGGTTTGTCGAGACGGATATGACGTCAAAGCTCTCGGAGAAGGTTCGCGCGGCAACCGAGGAGCAGATTCCCCTAAAGCGCATGGCGCGCCCCGAGGAAGTGGCCGGCGTGGTGCGCTTTTTGGCGAGCGATGCGGCTGCCTACATTACGGGCGAGGTCGTACGCGTTGACGGCGGAATGGCGATGTAGAAATCAGGGCCGAAGAACGGCTTGGATGAGGAGACCATGATGGAACAGAGAGTTGCAATTACCGGCATAGGTGCCGTATCGCCGCTCGGTAACACCGCGCTTGCCACCTGGGCGGCAATGTGCGCTGGCACGTGCGGCATCGGCCCGATCACGCACTTCGATACCGATGCGTTTGCCGTCAAGGTGGCGGCCGAGGTCAAGGGCTTTGACGGCAACGATTACTTTGGCAAGCGTGACGCCAGGCATCTCGACCCCTGCGTTCAGTTTGCGATGGCGGCTTCGGACGAGGCCATGCACGATGCGGGCTTTGATGTCGAAGGCGCGGTCGATCGCGATCGTCTGGGTGTCTATGTGGGCTCGGGCGTGGGCGGCATGCAGACGCTTGTCGACAACGTCCATACGATTGCCGACCGCGGGCCTCGTCGCGCATCGCCCTACATGATCGCGATGATGATTCCCAACATGGCATCGGGCAATATCGCAATCCGCCACAAGGCAAAGGGTCCGACCCTGCCCGTGGTGACCGCTTGCGCGACTTCTGCCCATGCGGTGGGTGAGGCGTTCCGCGCCATCAAGCACGGCTATGCCGACGCGATCCTCGCGGGCGGCGCCGAGGCCGCAATTATCCCCGATGCCGTTGCGGGCTTTACGTCCTGCCGCGCATTGACCACCAACCCCGATCCCGCGACGGCCTGCCGTCCGTTCGATGCAGACCGCGACGGCTTTGTGATGGGCGAGGGCGCCTGCGTGCTCGTGCTCGAGAGCATGGAACATGCGCAGGCGCGCAGTGCGCACATTTATGCCGAGGTCGTGGGCTACGGCAACACCGATGATGCCTATCACATCACGAGTCCCGATCCCGAGGCTGCCGGCATTGCCCGCGCGATATCGCTGGCGGTGGTCGAGGGCGACGTCAAGCCTTCCGAGGGCCTCTACATCAATGCCCACGGCACCTCGACCAAGCTCAACGATTCCTCCGAGACGGCGGGCATTAAGCGGGCGCTCGGCGAGGACGCGGCGCGCGCCGCACATGTCTCGTCGACCAAGTCGATGACGGGGCACATGATCGGTGCCACGGGGGCCATCGAGGTCATGGCCTGTGCCATGGCGCTCGAGCAGGGCGTGGTGCCCCCGACCATTAACTACCACACGCCCGATCCCGCCTGCGATCTTGATTACACGCCTATTCGAGCGGTTCGCGCCGACCTTACCTGGGCGCTTTCGACCAACCTGGGCTTTGGCGGGCACAACGCCGCCATCGCGCTGCGTAGATATACGAGGAGCTAGAGCATGGATTCCAAAAGACTTGCCGAGATAGCCGATGTGATGGAGGACCGCGGCCTTACGCGCGTACGTGTTGAGGAGCCCGATGGCACCGCGGTCGAACTCGAGCGCGCGAGTGCCGCGCAGCCGGTTGCCGTGCCCATGCCTATGCCGGGTGCCGTGGCCGCTCCGGCGGTGGCTCCTGTCGCCATGCCTGCCGCCGCACCGGAGCCCGCCGCGCAGGCGCCTGCCGCCGCGCCGGAGCCCAAGGGCACCGAGGTGACTGCTCCCATGGTGGGCGTCTTCTATGCTGCCCCTGCGCCGGGCGACGAGCCGTTTGTGCGCGTGGGCTCCAAGGTCAAGGCCGGCGAGACCCTTTGCATCATCGAGGCCATGAAGGTTCTCAACGAGGTGACGGCCGAGGCAGACGGCGAGGTGCTCGAGATCTGCGTGGCCGATGGCGACCTCGTGGAGTTTGGCAGCTGCCTCATGAGGATCGGATAGGTGATATCCATGAACAAAGAAGAGCTCAAGAAGCTGTTACCGCATCGCGAGCCGATGCTTTTGCTCGACGAAGCCGAGCTGGTGGGCGACGAGGCCCACGGCAAGATCACGATTACAGGCGACGAGTACTTTTTGCAGGGACATTTTCCGGGAAACCCGGTCGTTCCCGGCGTGATTCAGTGCGAGATGCTCGCCCAGAACTGCTGCGTGCTGCTGATGGGCGATGAGGAGGCGCGCGGCGCGACGCCGTTCTACACGAGTCTGGACAAGGTGCGCTTTAAGCGTCCGGTGCGCCCGGGCGACACGGTGGATCTAGTGTGCTCCATCACGCGTGCGCGCGGGCCGTTCCGCTTTGCGACGGGTACTGCGAGCGTCAACGGTGAGGTTTGCTGCCGCGCCGATATGTCTTTTGCACTCGTGCACGAAAGTTAAGGAAGGCTTCATGTTCGACAAAGTGCTCATCGCCAACCGCGGCGAAGTCGCGGTCCGTGTTATCCGCGCGTGCCGCGATATGGGCATCAAGACCGTCGCCGTTTATTCCACGGCCGATGCGGACGCGCTGCACGTGCAGCTTGCCGACGAGGCGTATTGCATCGGCGGCCCGCGTCTTGCCGAGAGCTACCTCAACGACGATGCCGTGCTCACCTGTGCCGTAAAGTCGGGAGCTAAGGCAATTCATCCCGGCTATGGCTTTTTCTCCGAGAAGGCGAGCTTCGTGCGCGACTGCGACAAGTTCGGTCTGGCGTTTGTCGGTCCTTCGGCCGAGGTGATCGACAGCATGGGCGACAAGGACGCCGCACGCCGAACGGCCGCTGCTGCGGGCGTGCCCATCGTGCCGGGCTGCGATTTGCTCAAAAGCCCCGAGGAAGCAACGGCCGAGGCCGAGCGCATCGGCTGCCCCGTGCTTATTAAGGCGCGCGCGGGCGGCGGCGGTCGCGGTATTCGCAAGGTCGAGCGCGTGGAAGATGCGGCAAAGGCGTTCATCGAGGCGCGTGCCGAGGGTGAGGCCGTTTTTGGCGACGGCGAGTGCTACATGGAGAAGTTCGTTGCGCCGGCGCATCACGTTGAGGTACAGATTATGGCCGATAAGCAGGGCCATGTGTTTTCGCTCGGCGAGCGCGAGTGCTCGGTGCAGCGCCGCAACCAAAAGCTGATCGAGGAGAGCCCCGCGCCGTGCCTCGACGGACGCGATGATATTCGCGCGCGCATGCACAAGGCCGCGCGCGACCTGGCTCGTGCCGTTGGCTATGAGGGCGCTGGCACCATCGAGTTTTTGTACTCAGATGACGGCAATTTCTACTTTATGGAAATGAACACGCGCTTGCAGGTGGAGCATCCGGTTACGGAGTTTGTGACCGATACCGACCTGGTTAAGTGGCAGCTGCGCGTGGCTGCCGGCCAGCCTCTGCCCTTTGAGCAGGAGGACGTACCGGTCCGCAACCACGCCATGGAGTGCCGCATCAATGCCGAAACGCCGGACTTTCTACCGTCATGTGGAACGGTCACCGCGTTGCGTGTGCCGGGTGGTCCGCGCGTGCGCTGGGATTCCGCCATGTTTACCGGAGCGAAAGTTCCGCCGTACTACGACTCCATGCTCGGCAAGCTCATCGTGTGCGCGCCCACGCGTGACGGTGCCATTCGCAAGATGCGCTCGGCCCTGGGCGAGCTCGTGATTGAGGGCGTGAGCGAAAATAGCGAGCTTCAGCTCGACGTGCTGGCAAACGACGAGTTTTTGTCGGGCATGTATCACACCGATCTGATGGGGCATCTCTATGCTGATGAATAGAAAAGCGAAGACGGTCAATGTCCTTGAGGGGCCGATAACCGAGTCGTGCGCCGAGTTCCCCGCGCGCCACGTGTTTGTCAAATGCCCGGAGTGCCGCCGTGTGATCGATGAGGCGCGCCTGCACGACAACCTCGAGGTCTGCCCTCGTTGCGGCAAACACTTTCGCGTGAGCGGTCGCGCGCGCATGCGCATGACGGTCGACGCGGGTACCTTTGAGGAATGGGATGCCAATCTGGCGTCGAAGGACTTCCTCTCGTTTCCCGGTTATGCCGACAAGCTTAAGAGCGTGAGCGAGCGTTCGGGCGAGCGCGATGCCGTTGTGTGCGGCAGGGGCAAAATCTGCGGCTGCGATACCGCGCTCTTCTTTATGGATGCCAACTTTATGATGGGCTCAATGGGCTCCGTGGTGGGCGAGAAGATCTGTCGTGTCTTTGAGCGCGCGGCCGAGTTGGGGCTGCCGGTCGTTGGCTTTACCGTATCGGGCGGCGCCCGCATGCAGGAGGGCGTGACCTCGCTCATGCAGATGGCCAAGATTTCTGCAGCGGTTAGGCGCCACAGCGAGGCGGGCGGCCTGTATATCACGGTGCTCACCGATCCCACGACCGGAGGTGTAACCGCGAGCTTTGCCATGGAGGGCGACATTATCCTGGCCGAGCCCGATGCCCTGACGGCATTTGCCGGCCCGCGCGTGATCGAGCAGAACATGCACAAGCGTCTGCCCAAGGGATTCCAGCGTTCCGAGTTTTTGCTGGAGCACGGCTTTTGCGATGCCGTTGTTCCGCGTGGTGAGATTGCGCTCACGGTAGGCGAGCTGCTGGCGCTGCACGAAGGGCACGCGCCCGGCCTGGGGGCACCGCATGAGATCGTGCATACGGGTCGTCGCGACAAAAAGCTGGGACACTTGTTTAAGCGCTCGGTGGCACCAAAAACCGCGCTCGAGATTGTCAAGCAGACCCGCTCGGCAGATCGCGCCACGGCAGGCGAGATGATCTCGCTGGGCCTGGATGGATTTGTGGAGCTGCACGGCGACCGTTACTTTGGTGACGACGCCGCCGTGGTGGGTGGCATTGGCTGGAAAGACGGACGTCCCGTGACGGTTATCGCTATCGAGCGCGGCTCCACGACCAAAGAGCGCATGCGCCGCAACTTTGGCATGGCGCATCCCGAGGGCTACCGCAAAGCGCGTCGCCTTATTCGCCAGGCCGAAAAGTTTGGTCGACCGGTTCTGTGCCTGGTCGATACTTCGGGCGCGTTTTGCGGCATCGGTGCCGAGGAGCGCGGCCAGGGCGAGGCGATTGCCCAGAATCTCATGGAGATGAGCGGCCTTAAGACGCCGATTGTCTCGGTTGTGACAGGCGAGGGTGGCTCTGGTGGCGCGCTGGCGCTGTCCGTGGCCGACCGCATCCTGATGCTCTCGAGCTCGGCCTATTCGGTCGTGAGCCCCGAGGCCTGTGCGTCGATCCTGTGGAAGGATACCGAGCGCGCGAATGAGGCCGCCGAGGCGCTTAAGCTCACGGCCCCCGATCTGTTGGCGCTCGGCATTATCGATGGCATTGTTGACGATAGGGGCCTGTCGCATGAGGAGATCGCCGGTGCCGTCATGTCCTCGGCATTTGATGCCTTTGATACGCTTGGGCAGCTCGACGACGCGACCCTCACAAACCTCCGCTACGAAAAGTACCGCGCAATCGGTCAGTACCGCACGATGTGACAAAGGGACAGCCCGCATGTCACATTGGGAAAGGCGTTCCATGTCACAAGTTTCTAACACCTCGTTTACAACGACGGTTTCATCAAACGCCATGGCCGTGGTGGACTATCTGTCCAAAAGCATGATGTCGGCGCTGCCGTTTATTGTTTGCGCGGCGTTGTTCCGCACCGCCGCCGTCATTATGGGCGAAGGCATGCTGGGCCTGTGGTCTGCCGATTCCGAAATCTATCGCCTGTTCTACAGTTGGCTCTATAACGCCGGCTACTACTTTTTGCCCATTTATCTTGGTTGGGCGGCCGCCCGCCAGCTCGGTTGCTCGGAGCAGCTGGGCATGATGCTGGGCGGCGTATTGATTGCGCCCGATCTGCTTAAGCTCGTCGATGCCGCATCGACGACGGGGGCAGCGATGACTTTCGTGTATGGTCTGCTTCCCGCGCCGGTCAACGATTACACGACGACTGTTATTCCGGTTCTCATCTCGGTGCCCGTGCTATGGCAGGTGGAGCGTTTCTTTAAGCGCACTATCCCTCAGGCTGTGGCGTTTTCGTTTGTTCCGTTTGCAACCATGCTCGTCATGGTTCCGGTCTCGCTGTGTATTACGGCGCCGGCGGGCAGCTATCTGGGCATGCTGTTGGGACAGCTTATGTTTATGCTTGGCAATTCCGGTGGCATCGTGTCGCTGCTCACGCTCATGGGGCTTGCCGCGGGTTGGGAGTTTCTTAAGATCGCGGGTGTCAGCAACGTTGTCCTATCGCTCGCCTATGCGCAGTTTATGAGTGTGGGAACGGATTCGTGCATTCTGATCGCTGCGACGATGGCGACGTTTGCCGTTTGGGGCATGCCCTTTGGCGCGTCGCTCCGCGTTGTGGATAAGGACGAGAAGGCGCTCATGCTGGGCTATTCGATCTCGGGCGTGCTTGGCGGCGTAAGCGAGCCGGCGCTGTACGGCTGCGGCTTTAAATATGGCAGGTGTCTGACATGCATGGCCATTGGCGGCGCCGTCGGAGGCCTTGTTGCGGCCGTGGGCCACGTTACGGCCTATACCATCGGCATGACGAATGTCCTTATGGTCATTGGCTTTGCCACGGGCGGCATTTCGGACCTGCTGTGGTGCTGCGCTGCCGGTGGCACGGCATTTGCGGTGTCTGCGGCGCTGAGCTGCTGTTTTGGCGTGGTGCCGACAAAGGTGCAGGCGGCAGAAGACGAAGTTGATTCGCTCGAAACAGTGGCGAGCGCTGCTGAAGCAAGCGCATAAATCTGTGCGACAAAAGGACGATTCCTTTGTCATATTCCAAGGCTGCGGCCCGTGTGGGTTGCGGCCTTTTTGTATCTGGGGGACAAAGTGGCTACACTACAATCCGTTTGAGCAATAGATATATAGGTAGTACCGTGGGGGCGGATGCAGATGGTCGAGTGGATTGTTCGTCGTGCGCAGGGCGACCGTGCACGCGTGGGAACGTTGACGGGCATGGTGTGTATTCTCGCCAATGTGGCACTATGCGCTGCGAAGGGTGCAATTGGCGTGCTGTCGGGATCGGTTTCGATTGTGGCGGACGCTATGAACAACCTGTCTGATGCCAGCTCGAACATCGTGAGCGTGCTTGGCTTTAAGCTGGCGGGCAAGCCGGCCGACCCCGAGCATCCTTACGGCCATGGCCGCTACGAGTATCTCTCGGGTCTGGTCGTGGCGGCGCTCGTGCTGCTGATCGGCCTTGAGCTTATCAAGTCCTCGGTTGAGCGCGTCATCCACCCCGAACCTGTCGAGTTCTCGCTTGCCCTGGTGGCAGTCCTTGCGCTTTCGATGGTCGTAAAGCTTTGGATGGCGGCCCTCAACCAAAAACTCGGCGATCGCATTGAGTCCGAGACGCTGCATGCGACCGCGCAGGATTCCAAGAACGATGTTCTAGCCACGGGCGCCGTGTTGGCGTGCGCGATTGTTTCGCAGGTGACGCATATCAATCTAGATGCATGGGTCGGCCTTGCCGTTGGCGCCTATATTGGCTGGAGCGGCTTTGAACTCATCCAGGATACGATGAGCCCGCTTTTGGGCCAGGCGCCCGATCCTAAGCTGGTCAAGCACATTCGAGACAAAATCATGAGCTACCCCGGCGTTTTGGGCGTTCACGATTTGATGGTTCACGACTACGGCCCAGGCAGAAAGTTCGCAAGCGCTCACGCCGAGATGGCAGCCGAGGCCAGCCCGCTGGAAAGTCACGACACGCTCGATAACATCGAGCAGTCGTTTAGGGTCGAAGACGGCATGATCGTCACGCTCCATTACGATCCCATCGTGACCGACGATCCAAAGGTGGCGAGCATGCGTCTGCGCATCAACGCTATGGCTCAAGAGATTGATAGCCGCCTCTCGATCCACGACCTACGCTGTGTTCCGGGCCCCACGCATACCAACGTGATCTTTGACTGCGTACGACCCTCGGATTTGACGATGAACGCCGAGGACCTAAAGCGCGCGTTGGCGAAACGTGTCGAATCCGAATATCCCAAGTCGATTGCCAAGATCACGATCGACGAAGACTATGTCGGCCATACCCACGAGTAGGGCTGTGCCAGCAAAGCAAGTTATACAGAAGGGGAGAGCATGAAGCGTCTATATCTACTCCGCCACGGTCAGACAGAATTCAACGTTAAAAAGCTCGTCCAGGGCCGCTGCGATTCTCCGTTGACCGACCTGGGTCGTCAGCAAGCCGGGATGGCAGCCGCGTGGCTCAAAGCCCACAACGTCGTTCCCGACAAAGTGGTCTCTTCGCCCTTAGGCCGAGCCATGGACACGGCAAGTCTCGTCGCAACCGAACTCCTCGGCCGGGATGCAGCAGTCGAGCCCTGCGAAGGCATCATCGAGCGCAGCTACGGCACCTTCGAAGAAGGCCCCCACGACGCCCTACCAACCGACGTCTGGGATCCAGGCGAGGACTTGGTCCCCTTCGGAGGAGAAGGAAGCCGCGCGCTGCAAGAGCGCATGGTAGGCACCCTCACCAATCTCATGGGCTCTGAGGGCATCGAAACCCTTCTAGCAGTAAGCCACGGCAGCGCCAGCCGCCAATTCATCAAGGCTGCAGCCCCAGGGGGCTTCGAGCTCCCAACAAAACTCCCCAACTGCGCCATCATGATCTTCGATTTTGACGATGCGCGAGAAGAGGACGATACGCTCCAATGCAAGTTCACCTTGCAGCAAATTGTGGATCCCCAGCAAAGTCATTAGCCTGAGCGAGCAAGGTTTAGCAGACATCAACGTGGCGTTCCCAGTGTGCGGCGGAGGGGGCGGGCCTGAGACATATTAAGGTTGTCGCGAGTTCCGCACGAACAGGAGAGCACTTAATGTGCTCTCCGTCGTGAGCAGGACTGTAGAGCAGCAACCTTAATATGTCTCAGGCCCGCCCCCTCCGCCGCACACTGGGAACGTGCCACGCACTTTACCTGCGTAAACAATGTGAGTGAAATATGAATCTCGATGGATACGCCCGCAGCCGTGTATACTAAACAGCTGTGTGTAACCAGGGGAGTATTCTGGCTGGACAAAATGCCTGCTTAATAGGGTTGTCAGGTAGTCCGGGCGCAATACAAGACTGGGGAGCACGTCGTGTAAGTAGTGGTCCTCTAGGGGCGTACGCTCGGTGGTGTACGCATTGTCCCAAGACCACGCGAGAGTTGGGATCATATCTTGATCAGCATGATTCTCGGCCGCAAGATTGGCATGACCCAGGTTTGGGACGAGGACGATAACGTCGTTCCCGTCACGGTCATCCAGGCTGGCCCCTGCGCTGTCTCGCAGGTTAAAACTCAGGCAACCGACGGCTATGACGCCGTCCAGATCGGTTTCGGCGACATCAAGGCCAAGAACGTGAACAAGCCCATGGCTGGTCACTTCGCCAAGGCTGGCGTCGAGCCTGTCCGCTTCCTTCGTGAGGTCCGCGTCGAGAACGGCGAGGAGCACAAGGTCGGCGAGGTCGTCACCGTCGCTGATTTCGCTGATGTCGAGAAGGTCGACGTCATCGGTACCTCCAAGGGTAAGGGCTTCCAGGGTCGCATCAAGCGCTGGGGTCAGCGCCGCGGTCCTATGACGCATGGTTCTCACTTCCAGCGTCACCCCGGTTCTATCGGTCAGTGCGCCTATCCTGCGCGCGTCCTCAAGGGCGTCAAGATGGCCGGTCACATGGGTAACGAGCGCGTTACCGTCAAGAACCTTTCCGTTGTCCGCATCGATGCCGAGCAGAACCTCATCTTGGTCAAGGGCGCTGTCCCGGGTGCCAAGAATGGTCTCGTCGCCATCCGTATGGCCTAAGGGCCCAGCCCATTTAGCCCAGCGTCATACCAAGGAGAACACTTAAATGGCAAAGTTTGAAGTAAAGAACAGCGAGGGCAAGAAGGTCGCCGAGGCCGAGCTCGCCGCTGAGGTGTACGGCATCGAGCCGAACATCCACGTTATGCACCACATCGTCAAGTGCCAGATGGCCTCTTGGCGTCAGGGCACCCAGTCTGCTAAGGGCCGCTCTGAGGTTTCCGGTGGCGGCAAGAAGCCTTGGCGTCAGAAGGGCACCGGCCGTGCCCGCCAGGGTTCCATCCGTGCTGCCCAGTGGCGTCACGGTGGCGTTGTCTTCGCCCCCAAGCCCCGTTCCTACGCTAAGCGTATGAACAACAAGGAGGTCAAGCTGGCTATGCGCTCCGCGCTGTCCGCCAAGCTGGCCGATGGCGAGCTCGTGCTCGTCGACGACTACGGCTTCGAGAAGCCTTCCACCAAGGCTGCCGTCGCCATGCTCAAGGCTCTCGGCCTTGAGGGCAAGCGTCTGACCATCATCGTTCGCGATGAGGACGTCAACGCCTACCTGTCGTTCCGCAACATTCCCAAGACGTTCATCATCACCGCTGACGAGGCCAACACCTACGATCTCGTCAACAACAACGCTGTGCTGATGCCCGCCGACATCGCC
This sequence comes from uncultured bacterium, assembly GCA_905215065.1. Taxonomy (GTDB): domain Bacteria; phylum Actinomycetota; class Coriobacteriia; order Coriobacteriales; family Coriobacteriaceae; genus Collinsella. The sequence goes on from CAJMOF010000011.1 coordinate 53,145, forward strand.
GCTCACTTCGGGGAGGTGCTTGCATAAATGACCGCCCACGAGATCATCATCCGTCCGATCGTGTCCGAGCGTTCCTTCTCCGGCATGGAGCTGAACAAGTACACGTTCGAGGTCGCCAAGGATGCTAACAAGTATCAGATCAAGGACGCTGTCGAGGAGATCTTCGGCGTCAAGGTCGTTCGCGTGAACACCCTGACGGTCAAGCCCAAGACCAAGCGCGTGCGCTATGTCGCCGGCAAGACCCGTTCTTGGAAGAAGGCCATCGTCACGCTGGCCGAGGGCGACACCATCGAGGTCTTTGGTAACCAGGCCTAAGACTCGCTGCTGTTGAGTGAGCTCATGCCTCCCAAATAGGGGAGGCGAGAGCTCAAGGTTTCGGGCGTATAAAATGGACACGCCCGGAACCGTGTATACGTCCGGTGTCATCGCACCCGAGGCAGAACCTCGAATCCCTGTCTGCGATGGCTAACGGATTCCTATTGAAAGGGATTGTAATGGCTGTAAAGCACCTTAAGCCGACCTCCGCTGGTAGGCGTTGGCAGACGATCTCCGATTTCTCCGAGATCACCTGCACCAAGCCCGAGAAGTCTCTTCTCGAGCCCCTGCCCAAGAAGGCCGGTCGTAACAACAACGGCCGCATCACCACCCGCCACCAGGGCGGCGGCGTGAAACGTCGTTACCGCGTGATCGACTTCAAGCGCAACAAGGACGGCGTGCCCGCCAAGGTTGCCACGATCGAGTACGATCCGAACCGTTCCGCTCGCATCGCTCTGCTGCACTACGCTGACGGTGAGAAGCGCTACATCCTGGCCCCCAAGGGCCTCGAGGTCGGTCAGACCATCATGTCCGGTTCTGACGCCGACATCAAGCCGGGCAACGCTCTGCCCCTCGCCGACATCCCCGTCGGTACGCTCATCCACGCCGTCGAGTTCCAGCCGGGCAAGGGCGCTGCTATCGCCCGTTCCGCCGGTAATTCCTGCCAGCTGATGGGTAAGGAGGGCAAGTACGCTATCGTCCGTATGCCTTCCTCCGAGATGCGCCGCATCCTCGTTACCTGCCGCGCCACCGTCGGTGAGGTCGGCAACGCCGATCACGCCAACATCGTCATCGGCAAGGCCGGCCGTAAGCGTCACATGAACGTGCGCCCGACCGTCCGCGGTACCGTCATGAACCCTGTCGACCACCCGCACGGCGGTGGCGAGGGCAAGAACCACACCTCTGGTCGTCCCTCTGTTACCCCCTGGGGTAAGCCGACGAAGGGCCTTCGTACGCGCAAGAAGAAGAAGGTCTCGAACCAGCACATCATTCGTCGCCGTAAGAAGTAATTTCGGATACCGAGTTTTAGGAGAAAGCACTTATGAGCAGAAGTCTCAAAAAGGGCCCGTTCGTGGAGACTCGCCTTCTCTCGCGTATCACCGCGATGAACGAGGCTGGCAAGAAGGACGTCGTGAAGACCTGGTCTCGCGCGTCCACCATCTTCCCCGAGATGGTTGGTCACACCATCGCCGTCCACGACGGCCGCAAGCATGTGCCCGTGTATGTTACCGAGTCCATGGTTGGTCACAAGCTCGGCGAGTTCGCGCCGACTCGTACGTTCCGTGGCCACAAGGCCAAATAGGGGGTTAACCGTAAATGGCAACTAAGTCTATTGAAACTGAGGCCACCGAGGTTCGCGCCGTCGCTAAGTACGTGCGTGTTTCCCCCAGCAAGGCCCGCCTGGTGGTCGATCTGATCCGCCGCAAGCCTGTCGCTCAGGCCTTCGACATCCTCCACTTCTGCGACCGCGCCGTCGCCGTGGATGTCGAGAAGGTTCTCCGTTCCGCCGTTGCGAACGCCGAGAACAACAACGGTCTGCGTGCCGACAACCTGGTTGTCGCCGCTGCCTATGTTGACGAGGGTCCGACGCTTAAGCGCATCCGTCCCCGCGCCAAGGGTTCCGCTTCTCGCATTCTGAAGCGTACTTCCCACATCACCGTCGTCGTTGCTCCTCGAAAGGAGGCGTAAAGCTGTATGGGTCAGAAAGTCTACCCCACCGGCTTCCGTCTTGGCATCACCGAGAACTGGCGCTCCCGCTGGTTCGCAGAGAAGGATTACGCTAAGACCCTCGGTAACGATCTCGAGATCCGCAAGTACCTCGAGAAGCGTCTTTCCCGCGCAGCTGTCTCCCGCGTCGAGATCGAGCGCGCTGGCGACAAGGTGAAGGTCATCATCCTCACCGCTCGCCCCGGCGTTGTCATCGGTAAGAAGGGTGCCGAGATCGATACCCTTCGCACCGAGCTCGAGAAGGTCGCTGGCGTCTCCAAGGGCCAGCTCTCCGTCGACGTTGTCGAGATCAAGCGCCCCGAGCTCGACGCCAACCTCGTTGCTCAGTCTATCGCCGAGCAGCTCGAGGGCCGTGTTGCCTTCCGTCGCGCTATGCGCAAGGCTGTCCAGTCCGCCCGCAAGGCCGGCGCTAAGGGCATCCGTATCCAGTGCTCCGGTCGTCTCGGCGGTGCCGAGATGGGCCGTCGTGAGTGGTACCGTGAGGGTCGCGTGCCTCTGCACACCCTCCGTGCCAAGATCGACTACGGCACGGCTGTCGCCAGCACCACCATGGGCGCTTGCGGCGTGAAGGTCTGGATCTACCTGGGCGAGAAGCTCCCGGGCCAGCCTGTTCCCAACCCTGCACTCGAGGGCTCTTCCCGTCCTCGTCGTCGTAACTCCGAGAGGAGGGGTCAGTAGTGCTTGCCCCTAAGCGTATTCTTCACCGCAAGGTGCAGCGTGGCTCCATGAAGGGCCAGGCCAAGGGTAATACCGAGCTGCATTTCGGCGAGTTTGGTATCCAGGCTCTCGAGGCCCATTGGATCACCAACCGTCAGATCGAGGCCGCTCGTATTGCCATGACCCGCTACATGAAGCGTGGCGGTCGTGTCTACATCACGATCTTCCCCGATAAGCCCATCACTAAGAAGCCTGCCGAGACTCGCATGGGTTCTGGTAAGGGTAACCCCGAGGAGTGGGTGGCCGTCGTCAAGCCCGGCCGCATCATGTTCGAGGTCAAGGGCGTGCCCGAGGAGGTCGCTCGCGAGGCTCTGCGTCTTGCACAGCACAAGCTTCCCATCAAGACCAAGATTGTTGCTGCTAAGAACGCTGAGCAGCGCATCGAGAAGGAGATGGCTGAGGAGGCCGCTCTCGAGGCCAAGTGGGCTGCTGAGGACGCCGCCGCCGCCAAGGAGGAGAACTAATGAAGCCCGCAGAGATTCGTGAGCTCTCGGACGCTCAGCTCGTTGAGAAGCTGAAGGAAATGCGCGCCGAGCTCTTTAACCTTCGTTTCCAGATGGCCACCAGCCAGCTGGACAACACCGCTCGCGTCAACACCGTGAAGAAGGACATTGCTCGCGTCCTCACGGAGCAGCGCGCCCGCGAGATCGCAGCGGAGAAGTCCGCTGTCGCCGAGTAGGACCTAAGGAGAGAACATGACTGATTCGCGTAACTCGCGTAAGGTCCGTACGGGTGTCGTTACCTCCGTCTCCGGTGCCAAGACCATTGTTGTCACCATCACCGAGCGCAAGCGTCACCCCAAGTACGGCAAGATGATGACCAGCTCCAAGAAGCTGCACGCTCACGACGAGGAGTGCACGGCTGGCGTGGGCGATACCGTCCGCGTTATGGAGACCCGTCCTATGTCCAAGATGAAGCGTTGGCGCCTCATCGAGGTCGTCGAGCGCGCTAAATAAGCAGTCGCTCTTACGACTTGTACGTTTCCGAAGATGTGCGTATGCCTGGCTTGCATACCACGGGCCGTATAAAGGCTGCGCACCTCTCTTCGGTTCTTAGTTCGGAGGAACATCTACCATGATTCAGATGCAAACCATGTTGAACGTCGCCGACAACTCCGGCGCTCGCAAGATTCGCTGCATCAAGGTGCTTGGCGGTTCCAAGCGTCGTTATGCAGGCATCGGCGATGTGTTCATCGGTGCTGTCCAGGAGGCTACCCCTGGCGCCAACGTCAAGAAGAAGGACGTTGTCCGTTGCGTCGTCGTTCGCACCGTTAAGGAGATCCGCCGCAAGGATGGCTCCTACATCCGCTTTGATGAGAACGCCTGCGTTGTCATCAACAACGATGGTTCGCCCGTCGGCACCCGTATCTTCGGGCCCGTCGCTCGCGAGCTTCGTGACAAGAAGTACATGAAGATCGTCTCGCTCGCTCCCGAGACCCTGTAGTTAGGGGAGATATATGTATATCAAGAAGGGCGATAAGGTCCAGGTTCTCTCTGGTAAGGATCGCGGCAAGCAGGGCGTTGTCCTGCGTGCTCTCCCCGCCGAGAACAAGGTCGTTGTCGAGGGCGTTTCGGTCGTCAAGAAGGCCGTCAAGCCCAACGCTGCCAATCAGCAGGGCGGCATCGTTTCGCAGGAGGCTCCCATCGACGCCTCCAACGTCAATCTCGTCTGCCCCGAGTGCGGTAAGGTTACCCGCGTCGGTCACGAGAAGGACGGCAAGAACAAGCTGCGCGTCTGCAAGAAGTGCGGCCACAAGTTCTAAGCTGCCCGCAACATCAAGTTGCTAGCAAAGGCCCGGATGCCACGGCACCCGGGCCTTTTTCTATCCCCACTCGATGGCTTCGGTTCTGCCGTCCTGTCATTCCGGTTGTATCCAGTTTTCGGTGCCGTCTCGAATAGAGTGCCGCCAGGTGACACCCTGTCGCGTTTCGTCGGCTTCGGGGACAAAAGTCGGGACAACTCCAAAAACTATTTTCGAACTCAGGGCTTTGAGTTTTTGTTTTTGTCCCAAAGGGCGCGGCGGGATGCCTTTGGAGGCTCGATAGCGCCGAAAACGCCCGTTTTGAAACTTAAATGCCTTTTCGCGTGCAAGCCGCCAGCTGCAATAGGAAGTGAATCAACGCAGGTGGCTTTCAAGCAGTTTGCAAAACTGCAGGTCGCAGGTCTTCATTGCCAGTAGGAGAAATGAGTAGTCTCAGGTGGCTTGCCCATGAGTTGACGAACGGGATTTGAGATTACGCTGACGTCCGGAAACGCTTCGAGCACGGCGTTACGTTTTTGGGGTTTGGGCGTAGCCCCTGCACCCGCGAGCGCGGGCCTTAAGCCCGCCGAGAGGGTGACGCGTCGAAAACGAAGGGGAAAGAGAGAAGGGGCCGTCCCTATCATTCAGGTTGCGACCGAAGAAGACAAGGAGACCCCCTGAGCCTGAATGATGCCCCACATACCGCGTCCGACCGAGCTCAAGCCGAGCTTTTCCTGACGTCCGCCTTCGCGAAGATGATGGCTGGATTGGCTATGGATTGGCAACACTTATTTGGACGATTCCGGGAGGGACGGCCCCGCCTCCCTGAACTCGACCGGCGACATGTAGCCCAGCGTCGAGTGGATCCTGAAGTTGTTGTACCAGTGCACGTAATCCAAGAGCTTGGCTCGGAGCTCGCGCGTCCCTCCTCGGTCCTTCGGAGTGGCCGACGATCTCCCCGTTGCAGAGGTCGACGAGCAGGCAGACGTAGTTCCACGACGCCCCGACGCGCACGCAGGCCAAGTCGCTGCATATATGGGTGCACGGCGCCCTGCCGCCGAAGCCGCGCGCGACGACGTTCGACACGTCGGCCTCGTTGACCACCCCGGGGTGCACCTTGAACCTCTTCCTGCCGTATGCGCCGGCCAGGCCGTTCTTCCTCATGATGCGGCAGACGCGGCGCCGGCTGACGGTAACGCCCGACCTCCCGGGCGACGCCTTGATCTTGCGCGATCCGTTCCGGCCCTTGCTGGCGGCGTGCGCCGCCGCGGCCGCCGTCGCCCCCGACATTAAGGTCCTCAAGGGCCGCGTCGTCTCCGGCGACCAGTTCGTCTCGCCCGCGGAACAGAAGGAGCGAATCCTCGCGACCTTCGGCGACCTGTGCTGCGAGATGGAGGGCTGCACCATCGCGCAGGCCGCTTATCTCAACGGCGTGCCCCTCGTCGTCGTGCGCGCCATCAGCGACAAGCCCTGCGCCGAGGGCCGGGTCGTCGACTACAACACCTTCGAGAAGAAGGCCGCCTGCGACTGCGCCCGCATCGCCGCGCGCATGGTTAAGCTTTAGGCCCTGCGCGCCGGGGCCCTTCTTTATGTTGGGACCCCGGCGCGCCGGGCCCTTTCCAAAGCGAAGTGTCGAGCCGAAGTGTTGAGCGTCGGCCCTGAATGTTCAATGGCCGTTGTTTTCTGCCCCTCAAGTGGTGGACTTTTCCTCGGAGCTGTTGATTCCCCCACGCGCCCCCTTCCGTTCTCTGTTCTCCCCTTATACTCCTTGTACGAGGAGGTAAGAAGTCATGGACAAGACCACACAGGACAGCTTGGCAAAGAAACCCGTCGACATGAGGGACAGGATTCTCGAGCATCTCGAGGCCCTCACCTCTGCCGTCTCGCTCGACGACCTTGCCCGTCTGTCCACCTCCGACATCGCCGAGACGCTCATCATCTCCAGGAGCCTGGCGAGCCAGTACCTCAACGACCTTGTTCGCGCCGGTCTTGTGGTTAAGGTGGCGGGCAGGCCTGTCCGTTATTTTCATCGCCGCGCGTTCCAGAAGCGTTTTCAGGTAAAGCTCTCTGCAAGCGAGTACGCCTCGCTCGCCGACCTCATCCAGGCGACGGGAATCGCCGATCACCGCGACTTCGCGCGTGCCGTGGGCTTCGACATGAGCCTCAGCTCCGTTGTCGAGCAGTGCAAGGCTGCGGTTCAGTACCCTCCGTTTGGCCTGCCCATCCTCTTGAGCGGCGGCGTGGGTGTCGGTAAGTCTTTCCTTTCTCGCCTTGTGTACGAGTACGGCAAGAACCAGGGCTTGCTGTCCCGCGACTCCTCCTATGTGCGCATCGACTGCGCCGGGGTCCCGGACGCCGCCTCGTTCAACGGGTTTCTTGACGAGTCGATCGCGAAAGCGCGCGGGGGTGTGGTCTTTGTCAACGGCATCGAGGCACTCTCTCCCTCTGCGATGGAGCACTGCCTTGCGACGGCCCTCGGGCTCGATGCCTCCCAGGATGCGCCGCGCGCTCGCCTCGTTCTTTCGACGACGCTTTCCGCCGATGACCTGAAGGTTTCCTCGGCCTACAGCAAAATGCCCATCTGTGCCCGCGTCCCCTCACTCAAGGAGCGGACCCCCGAGGAGCGCGAGGATCTCATCTTGAGCTTCCTGCGCAGCGAGGGGTGCCGAATCGGTTCTGATGTGAAGATCAGCCGCGGCGCATACCGTTGCCTCGTGAACGCGGACTTTTCCGATAACATCGCCGGCTTGCGCGCCTGCGTGACGAACTGCTGTGCCAAAGCGTTCCTCAATCGCGAGGGCGACTACGTCGTCGTTCGCCCGTATCTTCTTCCCAGCGGGCTCCTCTCCTCCGCGCAGATCGATCAACAGCCCGACGATGGCGTTCTGATCGACGCGTCTCTGGATGCCGCCGAGAGCACAGGGCCGGTCGAGCAGGCGCTCGATGCCCTGTGCTCCCTCGATGAGCGATTCTGCGCCGGAGAGCTCTCTGTCTCCGAGCTTGTCTCGCAAGCTGTCTCCGCTGTGCGCGGCGTTGAGGATCACTTGATCTTCGACCACGGCGTCGCCTCCTCGAGGTCGCGCGCCTTCGAGCGCGTCGTGGGCGCGGTCCTTGCCGACGCAGGCTCTTCTTATGGCATCGAGCTTTCGAGGAAGGTCGCTTTTCTACTGGCCCAGGAGATTTGCCTGCAGTTGTGGCCGGGTATCGGCCTGGCTAAGCGAAAGTCTGCCTGTGCGGAGCAAATCTCCCATCTCCTCGGTGCCGTGACCTCCGAATTGCCGTTTGCCTCGAGTGTCTCCGATCAGGTCGCCGCAGACGTGGAAGGGGCGCTGGGAATCTCGCTCGATCACTTCACGAAGACGCTTCTGACGCTGTGCGTCGCATCGGAGTCTCGCGATGCGAAGGCCCTTCGGACGCTCTGCGTCATCTTGTCCCACGGCTACTCAACGGCGACGAGCATCGCCGACGCGGCGAACCGTATGCTCGGCATGCATGTGTACGAGGCTGTCGACATGCCCTACGACCAGCAGCTGAAGGACATCGTCGGTCCGCTCCAGCGCCTCGTCGACCGCCATTCCTACTGCACCGGGGTCGTGTTCCTCGTCGACATGGGCTCCTTGGAGGAGGCCTATAAGGCCCTCGAGAACGTTACCGACTCCACTATCGGCGTGGTGAACAACGTCTCTACCGGTCTTGCGCTCGAGATCGGGGTCGGGCTGCTCGGCGGCAAGTCCATCGCCGAGGTTCTTGGCGATGCGACCGCCGCGTGCGTGACGCACTGCAAGGTGATCGAGCGCGTCAACCGTGAGGACGCCATCGTCTTCTGCTCCGAGTCCGGGGTCGACGCCGCGGAGAGGATACGCCAGCTCGTCTCGCAGAGCCTCCCGCACACCATAGGCGCGCGCCTGCTCACGAGGTCCTTTAAGCAGCTCGTCGCGAACGGGTCGAACGACGCCGTTTTCTCCGAGCACCGCGTCTGCGCCGTCATCGGCACGGGAGACCCCGGGGTCGCCTCCGTCCCCTTCGTCGCCCTCGAGGACATCATGTCGACGGCGTCCGCCTCTAAGGTTGATGCCGTGTTCGGCAGGTGGCTTGACGCTTCCGAGCTCTCTTCTTTTCACGAGAAGCTGCTCTCGAACATGACGCTGCAGAACGTCATCCGCTCCATCACCATCCTCGACCCGGAGCGGCTATTCCATGAGATCGAGAGCGCCGTACACGAGCTTCAGCGCAGGACAGGCGAGAAGATCGGCAGCAACGCCATCATTGGGCTCTACGTTCACCTCTGCTGTCTCGTCGAGCGCCTTGTTACCAGAAACCCCATTGAGACCTACGTTGGCCAGGACCGCTTCGAGGAGGAACGCGCCGATTTCATCGAGTCCTTCAGGCAGAGCTTCTCGAGCATCTCGACGCGCTATCGCGTAGAGGTTCCCGTAAGCGAGATCGCATATGTCTTCGACTACATAAGCGTGAGCGCCGCCCCGGCGCGAGAAGAGCGCCTCGGCTCCTCGGACCTCCTGCTCGACGAGTGACCTTCCCCGCGCCGCCGCAAGCTGACCGCGCGTCCTCAATAATCCGATAACCCCTTGCCCGGCGCGAATCCGGATAGCGCCGAGGCAGTACCGAACGCAAAACTTCATTTGATAGGAGCAAACATGAGTGTTGTTATGGCACGAATCGACAATCGCCTGCTTCACGGCATCATCGTGACGCAGTGGGCCCCGGTGTCGGGCGCGACCCGAGTCATGGTCATCGACGACAAGGTCGCCGGCGACGAGGTCCTGAAGTCCACCATGAGGATGGCGCGCCCCGCGGGCATGGCCGTTTCGATCATCTCCGAGCAGACCGCGCTCAAGAACTTCGCTGCGGGCAAGTACGACCGCGAGAAGGTCTTCGTCATCGCCAAGGAGCCCGAGACGATGCTTCGCCTGGTCGAGTCGGGCGTCGAGCTCCCGTCGCTGGTCGTCGGCGGCTCGCTCGTCAAGGAGGACGGCATCCAGCTCACCCAGCGCGCCTACGCCTCCGCCGAGAACGTCCAGAGCTACAAGGCGCTCATCGCCCGTGGCGTCAAGGTGACGGCCCAGTTCGTGCCCGCCGACAAGCCCGTCTCCGTCGCAGACCTCATCTAAGGGGGAAATATGGTCAACTTCACTATCCTGCAGGTCGTCCTTTTGACCCTGCTGGCCTTCATCAAGCACGTGGACTACTACGGCATCCCGATGATCTTCGTCAATTACGCCGTTTTCTGGGGCCTCATCACTGGAGTCGTCATGGGCGACTGGAAGACCGGCCTTGTCATCGGCGGCACCATTCAGCTCATGCAGCTCGGCGTCGCGGGCTTCGGCGGCTCCTCCATTCCCGACTACGGCACGATGGCCATCATCGCCACCGCCTACGGCGTGACCCTGGGCTCCGACACGGGCCTCGCCATCGGCCTGCCGGTCGGCATGCTCGGCATCCAGCTCGACGTCGTCGCCAAGATCCTCAACGGCTTTGTCGTCGAGAAGTCCCAGAAGTTCTGCAACGAGGGTAAGTTCAATCAGATGAACGCCATCCTGTGGGTCTGCCCCGCGCTCTTCGGCCTGTGCGCCGCCCTGCCCGTCTTTGTCTCCGTGACGCTCGGCCAGCCCGCCGTCAACTGGCTCCTCGAGGTCATGCCCCAGTGGTTCCTCTCCGGCCTCACCCTCGCCGGCAAGATGCTCCCGGCCGTCGGTATCGCCATGCTGCTCCGCTACATGCCAACCGCCAAGTACTTCCAGTACCTGCTCGCCGGCTTCTTCCTCTCGGCCTTCCTGAACGTGCCCATCATCGGCGCCGCCATCGTCGGCGTTGCCCTCGCGATTGCGTTCTACCAGCGTGCCGAGAGGGACACCGAGCTCGCCGCCCACGCTTCCGCAGACGCCTTCATCGGAGAGGATGAGTAACCATGGAAAACGAGAACATCACCGCCGTCGCCGAGGGCAAGCCCTCCGGCTACAAGGTCACCAAGAAGGACCTGCGCAACGCGAACTGGCGCTGGCTCATGAGCGTGTGCACCTTCAACTACCAGACCCAGCAGGGCGCCTCAGTCGCCTACGCCCTCTCGCCGGTCCTGAGGAAGATCTACACGAACGACGAGGACTATAAGCAAGCGCTCAACAACCACTTCCGCTACTACAACACCCAGCCTTGGCTCGCCGCCATCATCCTTGGCGCCTGCGTGGCCATGGAGGAGCGCGACGGCCTAGCGGCGGCGGACGCCGTCCAAGACCTGAAGATCGGCACCATGGGACCGCTCGCCGGCGTCGGCGACTCCCTGCTCATGACCATGATCCCGACCATCATGGGCTCCATCGCCGCCTACATGACCATCGAGGGCAACCCCGTGGGAGCCGGCATCTGGTTCGCGCTCATCCTGGCCATCTTCTGGGTCCGCATGCACGCCCTCGAGTTCGGCTACAAGCAGGGCGTGAAGCTCGTCACCGACTTCAGCGAGAAGCTTCCCAACCTCACTGCCGCCGCCTCCGTGCTCGGCCTCACCGTGGTCGGCTGCCTCATCGCCTCGGTCATCGGCGTCACCTGCCCGATTAGCTTCAGCTTCGGCGACGTCGCGATGGAGATTCAGCCGCTGCTCGACAAGATCCTGCCTGCCATGATCCCCGCCGCCATCACGGGAAGCGCGTATTACCTTCTTACCAAGAAGAACGCGAGCATGACGGCCCTCATCCTCGTGGTGATCGTCCTCGCGATGGTCGCCTCCGCCGCCGGCATCCTCGCCTAGCTTCGACCCAAGAGATTGGTGAATCAATGAGAAAGATAGTTGTGGCGAGCCATTCCCTTCTCGCCCAGGGCTTCAAGGACACCCTCGAGTTCCTTACGGGTAAGGGCGACGCCGTCAACGCCGTGTGCGCCTACGTGAACGACAACGGCGAGGGGCTCGACGCGGCGGTCGAGGCGGCTCTTTCGGGCACTGACGAGGTCGTCGTCCTCACCGACGCGTACGGCGGCAGCGTGAACCAGCGCTTTTCCCGCTTCGCCTCCGACCGGATCCACGTGATCGCGGGTGTCAACCTCCCGCTCGCCATGACGGTCGCGCTCGCGCGCCCCGACGAGAAACTCGACTTCGACGCCCTCGTCAACGAGGCGCGCCAGCAGATCATCTACGTGAACGGTGCCAGTTCCGCCGAGTGCGACGACGACGAATAGAGGAGGTCGACGATGAGAGAGTTCCTTAAGGACGTGTGGATGCACGGCGGTGAGGAAAGCCGCGCCATCACCCCCGAGAACATCACGGGCGAGAAGGGCCGCGCCGCCATGTCGGCCAGCCACCTCGGCGTCGGCCGCAAGGGCTCGTGCTGCGTGCCCCTTGAGTCCGGCGAGACCATCACGCTCGCGGACATCGAGGGCCCCGGCATCATCCGCCACATCTGGATGACCGTCCCCGACAAGACCGCCGCCGGCAGCTTCGTCATGCGTGACCTCGTGCTGCGCTTCTACTGGGACGACGAGGAGACCCCCTCGGTCGAGTGCCCTGTCGGCGACTTCTTCTGCAACGGCTTCGGTGAGCGCGCCATCGTCAACTCGATGCCCGTCTGCGTGAACCCGACGGGCGGCATGAACTGCTACTTCGAGATGCCCTTCAGGAAGCACGCCAAGGTCACGCTTACGAGCGAGCACCCCGGGTTCATTAAGTACATCTTCTACACGTTCAACTACGCGCTCACCGACGTGCCGGACGACGCCATGTACTTCCACGCCCGCTTTAACCGCGAGCGCAGCACCCGCAGGGGCGTCGACTACACCGTGCTCGACGGCGTGCGCGGCAAGGGCTACTACGTCGGCACCTACATGGCCCTGTGCGCCCTGGAGCGCTATTGGTGGGGCGAGGGCGAGATGAAGTTCTTCCTCGACGGCGACGAGGAGTTCCCCACGGTCACCTCGACGGGAGCCGAGGACTACTTCGGCGGTGCCTGGGCCTTCCTCGACAGGCCGCCCCACGCGTTGCCCGAGGCGCAGTGCTTCAACACGCTGTTCGCCGGCTACCCGTACCGCTCGACGCGCGACGCCACGCGCGACCGCTTCAGCGCGGGCAAGCCGAACCCGAATCCGATGCTCGCGACTAACGACGACGCGCTGCCCAGGCACGGCCTCTACAGGTGGCACCTTCCCGACCCGATCTCGTTCAAGGAGGACCTGCGCGTGACGTTCCAGGACCTCGGCAACGACGACATCAAGCTCTACGAGCGCGAGGACGACATCTCCACCGTCGCCTACTGGTACCAAAGCGAGCCGCACGCCGTGCTCGCCCCGTTTGCCGCAAGGCAGGACCGCGTGCCCAGGTAGGGTCGCCTCGAAACAAGCCAACGTTATGGGCGCCCGCGGTTGACCATGACTGCGGGCGTCCCTTTGTAAGGAGGATCACATGAGCGAAAAGCAAATGAGGCTCGGCGCCCTCGAAGCCGGCGGGACCAAGATGGTCTGTGCCGTGGTGTCCGGCGACGGCGAGGTCCTCGACCGTATGGAGACCCCGACGCTTACGCCCGCCGAGACCGTCCCGCAGATGATCGAGTGGTTCACCGCCCGCGATGTGGACGCGTTGGGCATCGGCGCCTTCGGCCCGACCTGCGTCGACCCCAACGACGAGCGCTACGGCTCCATCCTCCAGACGCCCAAGCTCGCGTGGCGAGGCCATGGTCTTCGCGCCGCGTTCGCCGACGCCCTCGGGATTCCGGTGGCCTACGACACGGACGTGAACGTTGCCTGCCTCGGCGAAGTGGTCTTCGGCTGCTGCAAGGGGCTCGAGGACGCCGTCTACGTGACCATCGGCACCGGCGTGGGCGCGGGCGTCATGTGCGCGGGCAGACTCCTTCACGGCATGCTGCACCCCGAGGCCGGTCACATGCTGGTAAGGACCCGTCCCACCGAGGAGGGACGCTGCGTCTGCCCGAGCCACGCGAGCTGTCTCGAGGGGCTCGCCTCCGGCCCCGCCATCGCCGCGCGCTGGGGAAAGCCCGCGGCCGAGCTCGCGGACAACGATGAGGTGTGGGCGCTCGAGGGGGATTATCTGGGGCAGATGTGCGCGAACCTCGTGCTCATGTACTCGCCTCGCCGCATCGTCCTCGGCGGCGGCGTGATGCACCAGGAGCAGCTCTACGGCATCGTCCGCAAGAAGACCCTCGAATATCTGGGTGGCTACATCCAGACCGCCGAGCTTAAGGACATGGAGAGCTACATCTGCGCCCCGGGCTGCGGCGGCGACCAAGGAATCCTCGGCGCGGCCGAGCTGGCAAGAAGGGCGCTCGCGTAACTTGCGCTCTCTCCGCCATACAACGCGTTAAGAAAAGACGAGCGCTCCTTGCCAATTGAGCGGCAAGAAGTGCTCGTCTTTTGCATTTGTTTTTGGGGCAGGACGCCCCGCCTCCGCTAGAGTCCCTGGACCGCCACACCCACGAGGTTTGGACCGGTGTGGACAAGAAGCGCGGGGCTGATGTCGGAGCGGACGACCTCCACCGCGTTGGCCACGCGCTCGCACAGGGCCTGCTCCATACGGTCGTAGAGGTCGGCGTGGGCCGAGGTGCGGCTCGCGGCAAAGCGCACCTTGGGGTGCTTCTCGACGATGGCGGCGATGAGCTTGACCTCGGTGCGATGCGGTACTTGCACAGCCATTTCGTGTGCGCGAGGCTGTTGGCTTTCTGGGCCACAGCAATCACCTTCCCCCTAGTATGATGACCTGAACAATCCTCATGCTAGGGGGAAGGTTTTTGTCGCGTAGCGGAAATTGGCCTCCACCCGCTGAGCGGGTGGCTTTCTATGCCGCGCGTGCCGCGCGGCACGGACTAAAGTCCATGAATAAAAACGAGGAAGGCCACGTCCGGCCTCCCTCGCAAAGGGTCTCTGATTACTCCCACTCATTGGGGACAGACTTAAATGAGTGCTCTTGAAATGCCGGCGCCTGGGGACGTTCTTTTTCTGTCTGCAGTTTGGAACGTTCCTTTTCTGTCGGCAGTTTGGGACGGTCCTTAGAGCTGCAGCGCGCCATGAGCGACGAGGCGAAGCGGATCATCCTGTCTTTTGAGTTCTAAGCATAAGCCCCTGTCTCTGAGCAATGACCGGTTCGCATTTGTGCGTATTTGCGTGCGTGGGATTGCGTGAATATGCGTATAGATGCGCCGTTTACGGGACAAAAATGACCGTTTAGCGGTGAGATACGCACAAACACGCACAGACGCGCGTGTTTGTGCGAATATAGAGCTATCCGAAATGCAAGACGTTCTATGACACAGGAGGCACATATGGTAGATTCCAAGCAGGCTTCACTCGACTCCGCGGCAGCCGCAAAAGCAGCGTTCGCTTCGGTCCAGGACAAGCCATTCCCCGATGATATCTTTACGGCTCCCGAGCTTCGTTGGGCTGTGATCGGGTGCGGCGTTATCGCCAACCAGATGGCCCAGTCTCTCGCTCTTGCCGGCCGCAAGCTTGCGGGCGTCGCCAACCGTACGCTGTCCAAGGCTCAGGCTTTTGCTGAGCAGTATGGCATCGAGAAGGTCTATGAATCGGTTGAGGACCTCTACGCCGATCCGGGCATCGACGCCGTCTATATCACCACGCCGCACAACACGCATATCACCTATCTGCGTGACGCGCTGGCCGCCGGCAAGCACGTGCTCTGCGAGAAAGCCATTACCCTCAATTCCGCTGAGCTCGACGAGGCGCGTGCCATCGCCGACGAGCACAACGTCGTCCTCATGGACGCCACCACGGTGCTTCATATGCCCTTGTATCAAGAGCTGCGCCGTCGCATGGATGCCGGCGAGTTTGGTCGCATGAACCTCGCCCAGCTCAACTTTGGTAGCTACAAGGAGTACGGCGATCTGACCAATCGCTTCTACAACCACAACCTTGCTGGCGGTGCCATGCTCGACATTGGCGTGTATGCCCTGTCCGTCATGCGTCTCTTTATGGCAAGCCAGCCCATTGAGGTCGTTTCGTTGGGCAACACCTGTGAGACCGGTGTTGACGTTGCGGGCGGCATCGTCTGCCGTAATGCCGAGCAGCAGCTGGGTGTTGTGAGCCTCACGCTCCACTCCAAGCAACCCAAGCGCTCGATTATTAGCTTCGATAAGTGCTATATCGAGGTCAACGAATATCCGCGTGCCGATCACGCGACCATCGTGTGGACTGCCGACGGCCACCGCGAGGAGGTCCACGCAGGCACCGAGGCTTACGCCCTGTGTTATGAGATGGCCGATCTTGAGAAAGCCGTTGCCGGCGACGACTCCAAGCGCGAGCTTCTGGATTATGCTTCTGATGTTATGGAGCTTATGACCAAGCTTCGCGCCGATTGGGGAGTCGTGTACCCCGAGGAGGAGTAAGCGATGCTTGCGGAAGATAGGCTCAACGCAATCGTGTCGATGGTGCAGCAGACGGGCTCGGTTACCGTACCGGAGCTTGCTGAGGCCCTGGGCGTGACGGCGTCTACCATTCGGCGCGACCTGCAGACGCTCAATCGCGCACACCGTATCGCCAAGGTGCACGGTGGGGCGACGAGCCTTGAGCGCGCGCACGTGACGCGCGACCTAACGCTTAATGAGCGCAGCGATCTCCATAACGACGACAAGGAACGTATCTGCGCCCGTGCGGCGGCGCTGGTAGAGCCCGAGAGCTTTGTGTACATCGATTCGGGTTCGACGACGCTCAGGCTCATCGAGCATCTTCCGCATCTCGAAGGGGTCACCTATGTGACTGATTCCGTGCTCCATGCTCAGCATCTCGCTTTGCGCGGCATGCGTACCGTGGTGCTGGGCGGCGAGCTCAAACCCGAGACCGAGGCGCTCGTTGGCCCCGATGCCTTGGCAACCTTAGATCGCTACAACTTCAACTGTGGCTTTTGGGGCTCTAATGGCATCGCCGCCGAGCAGGGCTTCACGGCGCCCGATATCGAGGAGGCCCAAGTAAAGCGCATCTCGATGCGTCATACGGCCAAACGCTTCGTAATCTCGGACGCCAGCAAATTTGGCATGGTGGCGCCCGTCAAGTTCGCGGACTTTCGCGATGCAACGATCATCACCGCGGGCGAGGTGCCCGCCAAGTACCGGGCAATGGACAACGTCATCACGGTCTAACAGCAGGGGACGGGCTAAGGCCAAAACCACCACAAAGGTGCCTGTCCCCATTGTGGTGGTTAGTAACGAAAACCGAGTAGTTTTCTCAATAGAAAAGCGGCAACGTCCATCACGGACGTTGCCGCTTTCGTCGTCTACTGGTTCTGTCTAAGTCTGTAACAACTGGACCGTTAAAAGTGGGATAGGTGTTACAGATTGAGATGATTCCGAACCGCGCCGTCCCTTTGTCTCAATCTGTAACATCTGGGACTGATTTTGCCGAGTTACTGTTACAGATTGAGATTATTCCCTTGAGGGGATTCGAATGTCTCGATCTGTAACAGATAGACCGCAAAATGGGCTTTAGCTGTTACAGATCGAGATGTTTGGGAATCCGGCAGAGCCATCGCGGCAAAACCACCACAAAGGTGCCTGTCCCCATTGTGGTGGTTTAGGGCTCCCAGGGGCAAGGGGCTTCGATGTGGGTGTGCTCGCCGGTTACGGGATGCGTGAAGGACACGCTGTGGGCGTGGAGCATCAGGCCGCAGGGACGCGGCGTTCCGTACAGGTCATCGCCCACCAGGGGATGGCGCTCGCTGGCCAGATGTACGCGGATCTGGTGCTTGCGGCCGGTGAGCAACTCGACATCGATATACGAGCGCGTGGGCAGGCCACGACGGCTCTTAAGACGTTTGAGCACCTTCACGCGCGTTTGAGACGGCTTGCCGCTGGCGCCGACGCGCATCTTTCGGCTGTCGTGACGGTCGCGGGCGATGGGCTTGTCGATGAGCTTTTCGTTCCAGTCGATCTTGCCCTCGGCGAGCGCCAGGTAGTGCTTTTCGAATGCGTGGTCGATGACCATCTGGTCAAAGGCGGGCTGCGTCTGCTTGTCGAGCGAGAACAGCACCACGCCGGTGGTGTTGCGGTCCAGGCGATTGAGCGGCTGCATGTCGGTCGCGGCAAAGCCGTCGCCCATCGCCAGCAGCAGGTCGCTGGCGTAGTCGGTAAGTGTGCGCTCGCCGGTGCCGTCACCATGGACGATCATGCCGGCGGGCTTGTCGATGGCCATGAGCCAGGCGTCGCAGTAGAGGACTTGAGGTTCTTCGTTCACGTGTAAGCCTTTCGGTTAGCTAATTCCCACAAACATGCAGCCCGAGGTCGCCCCGCGCAGGCGGGCGGCGGGCTTACGGCCGGCCTGTGCGGCCTCGACGGCGCGGCGGACGCGTGCGACGGCGCGGCCCACCTCATCCGTCTCGAGCAGCGTGCCGTCCACCATAAGACGGCGCACGCCGGCGTCGAGCAGCTGTGGTACCTGCGGCGTAAGGTCGATGGGGTAGGCGTCGTACAAGCGAGAGCGGCCATGGATGTCGGTGCGCACGGGCATGACCTTGCCGTCGATATTCTTGAGCGAGAGCTTGCGGGCACGCAGGCGGCAGTTGGCGCAATCGTGGATGCAGCCGTTGGCAACCTGCAGAATGCAATGCTCGCTTGTCATGACGCGCGGGCGGCCAAAGACGGTGATGCCTAGAGCCGCGGGCGCGGCGGCGCCGAGCGAGACAATCTCGTCGAGCGTGATCTCGGGCGAGAGCCAAAACGCACCGGCTCCGCGCTCGGCAAGCGCCTCCATGCAGGGCGTGTTGTGCACCGGCAGGCAAGAGCGAATCTCGGCCGTGGCGCCAACCTGGGCGGCCAGGGCAAGCTCAGAGATGTTGCCAATAGCGACCGTGGCGCCGGCAACAACCCATGGGTCAACGCGGACGTGGTCAACGGCGCGGCAGACCTCATCGAGCACGGGTACGATGTCCTGCTCAAACGTATCGGCGGGGGAGAGCTTGGCCGCATCGAGCGCGTCGGTGGTCATGTAGATGCGCGTTGCACCCTCCGCCCGCGCTGCCTCGGCGGCCTCGAGCGAGGTGACGGTGGCGCAGATCTGCGGCTCGTCGCGGTAGTGCTCGGGCGCGGGGCGGGAATCACTGGTGACAATCGCCGGCAGCTCGAGCGTTTTCGCGCGCTCCGCGTACGGCGCCAGAATGGCCTCTTCCAGCGCCTTGCAAGCGGCGGCGCGCACCTTATGTACGGCGGAGAAACCCATGCCACAGCCCTCATCGAGCGCCACCTCAAAGCTCGCAGCCTCAAAGGGAGAGGAACCCATGCGGCCGACGTGCTCAACCAGATCGGACGCCTCGACCGCACGGGTCTTGGCGGCTTCGACAGTAAAGCCCGTGGCCGTGGCCGTAAGCGAAGGGTCGTCGCAGCAGGTGAGCGTAACGGTAAGCGGCTCGCCCAGACGCGCCACGACGGACACATCAACAGCTCGGCGGCGCAGCACATCGCGCTTGAGCGCGGCGCCGGCGGCGTCGATGGCACGCTGACTGCGAATCACGCGGACGCGGCAGCCCTCGGGCATGCTGCGGGGTACGCGACATTCGATGACTTCACCGGCTGCGGCATCATCGGCGGCAATGGTGGTCAGGAACTGGTCAAACTCGTTATCGTGGCGAAGCTCCAGCAGGTCGCCCTTGCCCACGGGCTCAAACAGCTCAATGCGGGCGATGGCGGCGCGGCGACGGCGGTCGTCGGGCTTGAGGCCGCGCACATCGCGGTTGGCCGGGCGGCTGCCCAGCACCGTGCCCACGATCTGGCCGCGGTTGTTGGAACGCTCATAGCTCATCATCTCGTCGCCCGAGGTGCCGTCCTGATAGGCGTGCGTAAAGTCGCGGTTAAAGCAGCGCTTGAGCTGGCGCTGGCGGGCGTCTTTCTCGTCCTTGGCAACGGTGGTTCCGGCCAGCATGTCATCAATCTGATGACGATACACGTCGACGATGGAATACACGTAATCGGGCGCCTTCATGCGGCCCTCGAGCTTGAGCGACGCGGCGCCGGCGTCATACAGGCGGCGAACAAGTTGTGAGGTGTTGGTGTCACGCGGGCACAGCGCGCGCTCGCGACCGGCAGGGGAGAGCGAGCGGCCGTTCTCGTCGATCAGCTCGTAGGGCAAGCGGCAGGGCTGGGCGCACATGCCACGGTTGGCCGATCGTCCCGCCATGGCAAAGCTCGAAAGCAGACACAGGCCAGAGTAGCAAAAGCAGATGGCGCCATGGCTAAAGACCTCAAGGTCCACATCGGGCGCGGCATCGTGAATGGCGGCAATCTCGTCGATGGAAAGCTCGCGCGAGAGGGTCACGCGGTCGGCGCCCTGCTCGCGGCACCAAAGGGTTCCGCGGTCGTCGTGGATGTTCGCCTGGGTCGAGATATGCGTCTCGATGCTGGGCATCGTGCGCTTGACCTCAAAGAACAGGCCCCAGTCCTGGATGATGAAGGCGTCGGCGCCCAGCGTGGAGCAGCGATGGATGAGCTGCAGCGCATCGCTCATCTCGGATTCCTTGATGACGATGTTGACCGTGACGTAGACGCGCGAGCCGGCCAGATGCGCGGCGCGGCAGGCCTGCTCAAAGGCCTCGTCGGTAAAGTTGGTGGCCTTGCGGCGTGCGTTGAAGCTGCCCATGCCGCAGTAGATGGCGTCTGCCCCGGCGGCGAGTGCGGCGGCAAAGGGCTCGGGCCCTCCGGCGGGCGCCAAAAGCTCGGGTCTGCGGTTGGTGGTTCGACTGGCGGTTGCGGTCATATCCTGCCTTTCAAAATGCTCAGATATTCAAAAGTATAGTAGTGCCGTCGCGGCAGGCGATGCCCGTGCTCTAAGCGGGATAAAGTCTTCAGCAGCTGGACTGGCTGCTCCACATGAGAACCGTTCAGCGGTCCGGGGAAACCGTTGGGCGATAAAATATTCTCGCAGCGTGATAATAATCTTGCATCGCGCGGAAACCTTGAGTACTATCCCAATCAAGCGCGGTGTTCAGACCGAACTGTGCCTCCCGGTGTGAACGCCGCGCTCCCGTTCCCTTTTACACTTGTAAGGAGAAAAACATGAGCAAGACCGTCGTGTCTTCCGATAACGCACCCGCAGCCATCGGCCCGTATTCCCCTGGTATCCAGACCGGCAACATGGTGTTCCTGTCCGGCCAGCTGGGCATCGATCCCGCGACCGGCAAGCTGCCCGAGGGTGTCGAGGCCCAGGCCAAGCAGTCCCTTGCTAATGTCGAGGGCCTGCTGACCGCTGCCGGCGCCACATTTGCCGATGTCGTCAAGACCACAGTCTACCTGGCTGACATTGCCGACTTCGCTGCCGTAAACGAGATCTACGCCTCCAAGTTCGAGGCCCCGTTCCCCGCGCGCAGCGCTTTCCAGGTTGCCGCTCTTCCGGCTGGCGGTCTGGTCGAGATCGAGGTCGTCGCCGCCCTCTAAGGCGTTGGCCACAACTAAACATGACATGCAAAAAGACCCTGCAGCGCGTGCGAGCTGCAGGGTCTTTTGTCAAGCGATGCGACAAAAATGATCCGTTTCCCTTCGTCCCCAAGGGATCACGTTTAGCCCTCCTTGCGGACTTTTTGCAGGTAGCGGTACACGCTGGGCTCCGAGATGCCCAACGCGGTGGCAGCGCAGGCCACGGCGCCCTTGAGCATGAACACCCCGTTGCCGTTGAGGTGGCGAATGACGTCCACGCGGTCGTTCTGACCAAGCGACGCTACATCCAGCCCGCGCGCGCTCAGCAACTCGGCAATGCTGCGGTCGATGAGCTCCTGGGTGGACTCCGAAAGGCTTTCGACCTCGATAGGGGCGGGCTCCGTGCGCGTCGGCGCTGCGTCGAAGCACGTCATGAGCTGCTGCGCCATGGCGTTGATGGAGCGTACGGTCGAGAGGTCGGTGTTGACGCAGAGCATACCGACGATCTCGTCATCCTCGCGGATAAAGAACGTCGCGGACTCCAACGTCTTGCCGCCGGCACCGCGCCCCTCGTAGCCCGTAATAAACGGCAGGTCGCGATACTTGGGGTCGTGCATGATCTTGAGCGCCAGATCGGTGGCGGGACCGCCGATCTTACGGCCGCTCACGATGCCGTTGCGAATATCGACGATGGCGTGGTCGGGATCCGAGAAATCGTGCAGCACGATTTCGCTGTTCTTACCGAGTATCTGCTCCAGGAAATCGACCACCGGCAAAAAGCGGCGTACGGTCTCGTTCACGGGCAACTCCTTTGGGTGAAATCGGAAATGTTCATAACAATTTTTTCTCATGGTAACACGGTGTCTATTGACTCGCATATTCGCAGGTACATTGCGTAATACAGACGAACGGTATGATTTTGGCGGTAAACGGTTGACCAAAAGAAAAGTTAGATGTTATTTTGACAAGACACTTTCCTGACCTGCGGAAATTCATTATCTCAGCTGAAGAACAGTCTGATAACAAAAAATTATTATTGAGAATGAGAATCATCTTTAATACGATATGCAACGAAGGCACAACCTCAACCCCGCACTGCGTCACAATAGAGCGTTAGATGCGAAAACAACTATTTCGAGGATTGGTGGTCAAATGACCCAGGAGACGGTTACGAACGGCACTGAAGCCCTGTTCACTCGCGAAGGCATGCCTCCCGTTAAGGAAATGATCCCGTGTGCCCTTCAGCACGTACTGGCATCGTTTGCCGGCATCATTACCCCGGCTGTCATCATGGCCGGCGTCTACGGCTTTAATAGCCAGCAGAGTACCGACATCATCCAGGTCGCGCTCATTCTTTCGGCGATCGATACGGCCCTTCAGGCCTTCGCTCCCTTCCGTCGCATCGGCGGCGGCCTGCCCATCGTCATGGGCGTTTCGTTCGCGTTCCTGCCGGCTCTGCAGGCCATGGGTGCCTCGGGCTTTAGCTTTGGTGCGCTGCTGGGCGGCGAGATCGTCGGCGGCGCCGTCGCGGTCCTCTTTGGTCTGGCCTACAGCAAGATCAAGTGGCTGTTCCCGCCCGTCGTGACCGGTACGGTCATCTTCTCCATTGGCGTCTCTCTCTATCCCACGGCCGTCAAGTACATGGCCGGTGGCATGGGCACGCCGCTGTGGGGCACTCCGCAGGCCTGGTGCGTCGCTCTTATCACCTTCGCCGTGGTCTTTGCGCTCGCCAACTTTGGCAAGGGCACGCTCAAGCTGGGATCCGTGTTCTTTGGCATGATCGTTGGCATGATCGTTTCGATCCCCTTTGGCATGATCGACTTCTCCAGCGTCGCCACCGCTCAGGTCTTCGCCCTTCCCAAGCTCATGCCCTACGCGCTCGAGTTTGATCCCGAAGTCTGCATTACCCTCGCTGTTGTGTTCCCCATGGTTGCCATCCAGGTTATCGGTGACGTCTCCGCCGCCTGCCTGGGCTCCATCGACCGTATGCCCACCGAGCGCGAGCTCTCCGGCGCTATCGTGTCCCAGGGCCTCACCTCTATGGTCGGCGGCCTGCTGGGCGGTCTTCCCACCAGCGCCCTTGGCCAGAACGTGGGCATCATCTGCTCCAACAAGGTCGTCAACAAGTGGGTCTTTGTGATCATCGCGGCCGTCTTTGCCATCGCCGGTCTGTTCCCGCAGCTCTCTGCCGTCCTTTCCGCTATCCCGCAGCCCGTTATCGGCGGCGCGACCGTCGGCGTCTTTGGCACCATCACCATGAACGGCGTGCGCATGTTCACCCGCGAGGGCCTCACGCAGCGCACTACCACCATCGTCGGCACCTCCGTCGTCTTTGGCCTGGGTATCTGGATGGCCAGCGGTTGCCTTGCCGGCGAGGGTATGCCCGCCTGGGTGTCCACCGTCATCGGCTCCAATGCCGTGACCCCCACCGCCATCATGGCCATTGTCCTTAACCTGATCCTTCCGCAGACGCCGGTCGTGGCTCAGCACATCGATGCTGCCAAGGACGCTGCCGTGGATCTGGTCTTGCCCGAGAGCAAGAAGTAACCAATTCGGTGCTATTCGTCGGCGGGCGCATCGCCTCGTCCGCCGACGTCATGCGGCGCCAAGCCGCACTTCAAAGGGTTTGTCCCTTTGGTGAAGCGTTGACGGGAGAGGGCCCGTTTCCGGTGTAGGCCGGCGCTTCGCACTTCCGCCATGTCAGAGGTGTCAAACCCCGCCCCTGATGTTGAAGGGAGCATTTATGCTTCTGGTCGCTAACGGTTCCGTCTTTACCCGCAACGCTCAGACCCCGTTCATTCCAAACGGTGCGGTCGCCATTGACGGAGATACGATCGTCGAAGTGGGCCCCGAGTGCGAGCTCAAGGCCAAGTACCCGGATGCCGAGTACGTCGATGCCCAGGGCAACCTCATCATGCCTGGACTCATCAATTGCCACACCCACATCTACTCGGGTCTGGCCCGCGGCCTTGCCATTAAGGGCTGCAACCCCACCAACTTCCTGGAGAATCTTGAGCAGCAGTGGTGGAAGATCGACGACAACCTGACGCTCGACGGCACCAAGGCCAGCGCCTATGCCACGATTCTTGACTCCATCCGCGATGGCGTCACCACGATCTTCGATCACCATGCGAGCTTCTGCGAAATCCCGGGAAGCCTCTTTACCATTAAGGATGCAGCTCAGGAGCTGGGCATGCGTTCGTGCCTGTGCTACGAGGTCTCCGACCGCCGCGGCCAGGAAAAATGCGACCAGGCCATTGCCGAGAACGCCGAGTTTGCCCAGTGGGCCGCCAAGGAGCGTCGCGATAACGACAACCACATGATCGCCGCCATGTTTGGCGGACATGCCACCTTTACGCTGTCGGACGAGACCATGGATAAGATGGCCGAGGCCAACAACGGCCTGACCGGCTTCCACATCCATGTGTGCGAGGGCATGAATGACGTGTGGGACTCCCGCCTCAACCGCGGTGGCATCAGCCCCGTCGAGCGCCTGCTGCAGCACAATCTGCTGGGTCCCGACACCATGCTCGGCCACTGCATCCACGTGACGCCTGCCGAGATGGATATCGTCAAGGAGTCCGGTACCTGGCTCGTCAACAACCCCGAATCCAATATGGGCAACGCCGTGGGCTGCGCCCCCGTGCTCGAGTTCTTCCGCCGCGGTATCCCCGTGTGCATGGGCACCGACGCCTACACCCACGATATGCTCGAGAGCCTTAAGGTCTTCCTGATCATTCAGCGCCACAACGCCGCCATGCCCAACGTGGGCTGGTGCGAGGCCATGACCATGCTGTTCGAGAACAACGCCAAGATGGCGAGCAAGTACTTCGATCGCAAGCTCGGCGTGCTCGAGGCCGGCGCTGCCGCCGATGTCATCGTCATGGACTACAAGCCCTTTACGCCGCTGAGCGAGGAGAATATCGACGGCCACATGCTCTTTGGCATGATGGGCAAAAACTGCCGCACCACCATCATCAACGGCCGCGTCCTGTACAAGGATCGCGAGTTTGTCGGTATCGATGAAGAAAAGATCAACGCGTGGACCATGGCTGAGTCCAAGAAGCTCTGGAGCACGCTCAACGATCGCACCTACTAATTACAAGTAGATTCACGCGCGTCGGATGTTTCGCCGCATCCGGCGCGCGCATAGGCGGCCTCCGCGGGGTCGCCGGCGCTTGTGCTAGCGCTACACCGTATTTGCGCCCGCCGCGCGGTCTCGCCGGGCGTTACAGAGAGGAGCTCACTATGAGCGACATCATGAGGCCGATCCCGTTTTCGCAGCTGATGAACTGGATCATCGAGGAGCATGAGACCCAGGACGCCATCTTTGGCGTGCGCAAGATGGTCACGACCAACCAGGAGGGCGCGCTTCCCATTTTTGACGAGCGCATCGAGACTCCGTTTGGCCCGGCTGCCGGCCCCAACACGCAGCTGGCCCAGAACATCGTGGCATCCTACGTGGCCGGTTCTCGCTTCTTTGAGCTCAAGACCGTCCAGGTTATGGACGGCGAGGAGCTCTCCAAGTGCGTCAACAAGCCCTGCATCGTGGCTCAGGACGAGTGCTACAACTGCGAATGGTCGACCGAGCTCGAGGTTCCGCAGGCCTTTGCCGAGTACGTGAAGGCATGGTTTGCCTGCCACCTGATCGCTCGCGAGTACGGTCTGGGCAGCCCGGACGGCTTTGTCTTCAACATGTCGGTGGGCTATGACCTGGAGGGCATTAAGAGCCCCAAGGTCGACGCCTACATCGAGGGCATGAAGGATGCCAGCGGCTCCGACGTCTGGAACGAGTGCCGTGCCTGGGCACTCGCCAACCTGGACAAGTTTGAGCATGTCGACGCCGCGTTTGTCGAGTCCATCCCGGCGCGCGTCTCCAACTCCATCACCGAGTCTACCCTGCACGGCTGCCCGCCGGCGGAGATCGAGCGCATTGCGACCTACCTCATCACCGAGAAGGGCCTCAATACCTACATCAAGTGCAACCCCACGCTGCTGGGCTATGAGTTTGCCCGCCAGCGCCTCAACGAGCTGGGCTTTGACTACATCGTCTTCGATGACACGCACTTCCGCGAGGACCTGCAGTGGGTCGACGCCGTGCCCATGTTCGAGCGCCTGATTGCCCTGTGCGCCGAGCGCGGCCTGGAGTTTGGCGTCAAGCTGACCAACACGTTCCCCGTCGACGTGACGAGGAACGAGCTGCCTTCCACCGAGATGTATATGTCCGGCCGTTCGCTGTTCTCGCTGACCATCGAGGCTGCCCGCCGCATTACCGAGCAGTTTGACGGCAAGCTGCGCATCAGCTACTCCGGTGGTGCCACGGTCTACAACATCCGCGCCCTGTACGATGCCGGCATTTGGCCCGTCACCCTGGCGACCGACGTGCTCAAGCCCGGTGGCTACGAGCGCTTTAGCCAGATGGCCGGCGAGTTTACCGATCTGGACGGCAAGCCGTTCGCGGGCGTCTCTCTCGAGGCCGTGACCGCGATCCAGACCGACTCGCTCACCAACCCGCTCTACAAGAAGCCGCTACGCCCGCTGCCCGATCGCAAGGTCGCCGGCAAGAGCCCGCTTTCCGACTGCTTTACCACGCCGTGCCGCACGAGCTGCCCCATCCAGCAGGATATCCCTGCCTATCTGGCGGCTGTTGACGAGGGCCGCTACGAGGACGCGCTCAACATCATCATCGAGCGCAACGCCCTGCCGTTCATTACCGGTACCATCTGCCCGCATCCCTGCGGCCGTGCCTGCGAGCGTGCATTCTATGAGCCCGAGGGCGCCCAGATTCGCGCCAGCAAGCTCAAGGCCGCCCGCGAGGCCATGACCGCCGTGCTGCCCAAGCTGCGCGCCCAGGCCATTGCCAACGACGCCGAGCGCAACGTTGCCGTTATCGGCGGCGGCCCGGCCGGTCTGGCGACGGCGTTCTTCCTGACGCGCGCCGGCGTGCCCGTCACTATCTTCGAGGCCCGCGACTCTCTCGGCGGCATGGTCCGTCACGTGATCCCCGAGTTCCGTATCGCGAGCGACGATATCTCCCACGATGCCGAGCTCTGTCTGGCCTTTGGCGCCAAGGTGCAGCTCAACGCCCGCGTGGAGTCCATTGACGAGCTCAAGGCCCAGGGCTTTACCGACGTAGTCGTGGCCACTGGTGCCTGGATGCCCGGCTCTGCGGGCTTGGGCGAGGGTGCCGAGCTCGACGTGCTGGAGTTCCTCGAGGCCGCCAAGAAGGGCGAGAAGCTCGAGCTGGGCGAGGACGTCGTGGTCATTGGCGCCGGCAACACCGCCATGGACGCGGCCCGCGTGGCCAAACGCCTTGCTGGCGTGAAGAACGTGCGCCTGGTGTATCGCCGCACCAAGAAGCAGATGCCCGCCGACGAGGAAGAGCTCGATCTTGCTCTTGCCGACGGCGTTGAGTTCTGCGAGCTGCTGGCGCCCAAGGCGCTCAACGGCGCCGTGCTGACCTGCGATGTTATGGAGCTTGGCGAGCCGGATGCAAGCGGCCGTCGCAGCCCCGTCGCCACGGGCGAGACCGTCGAGCTTCCCGCCACCACGGTGATTTGCGCCGTGGGCGAGGGCATCGATGCCAGCCTGTACGACGCCGCGGGCGTCGAGCACGACCGTCGCGGCCGCCTTGCCGCCACCTCCACCGGCGTCGAGGGCGTCTGGGCTGCAGGTGACTGCCGTCGTGGTCCGGTCACCGTGGTCGAGGCTATCGCCGATGCCGCCGAGGTCGCCCGTGCCATCGCTGGCGTGGACTTTAACAAGTACGCCGACTGCAACGAGCAGGCCGGTCGCGAGGACGCCTGCTACGAGCGCAAGGGGTCGCTGTGCCGTGACAAACGCAACTGCACCAAGACTCGCTGCCTGGGCTGCGGCTCGGTGTGCGAGGTCTGCTGCGACGTGTGCCCCAACCGCGCCAACGTGGCAATTAAGGTGCCGGGCCTGGCCAAGCACCAGGTCGTCCACGTCGACGGCATGTGCAACGAGTGCGGCAACTGCGCCGTGTTCTGCCCCTACCAGGAGGGTCGTCCCTACAAGGACAAGCTCACCCTGTTCTGGAGCGATCAGGACATGGAGAACTCCGAGAACGAGGGCTTCCTTGCTGTGGACGAGGACCACTTTAAAGTCCGCGTCGCCGGCACGGTCCGCACCGTCTCGGTCGATGCCGTCAACACCGGTCTGCCCGAGGCCGTCCGCCTGACCATCAAGGCCGTGCGCGACAGCTATCCGTATCTCCTTAAGAAATAGGCGAGTCTCTTATGGCCAAATCCATTCAACATAACGTGGCCTACGTTGCCTGCGGAAGCGGTTGCGCCTCCGCAGGCGGCGACGCCCGCTGCAGCGAAGGCTGCATTGGCTGTGGCGCCTGCGTCACGGCCTGCCCCCACGGCGCCATTGCGCTGGTTGATGGCATCGCCCGCGTGGATCGCTCCAAGTGCACGGGCTGTGGCCTGTGCGGTATGGCGTGCCCGCAGCGCGTGATTGCCTTCGTTCCCGGCTACCAGAACATTCTGGTGCGCTGTAACAACACCGACAAGGGCGCCATTGCGCGCAAGATCTGCGACACGAGCTGCATCGGTTGCGGCATGTGCGCTAAAAAGTGCCCTGCCGGCGCTATCCGCATCGAGGACAACTGCGCCCATATCGACGGCGCGGACTGCCTGTCGTGCGGCATGTGCGCCGTCGTCTGCCCGCATGGCGCCATCCACGACCGCACCGGCATCGCCGCCGGCGTGTAGAAGGGAATCACCATGGCACAGGAATTCACTTTTACCGTTAACGGCGTCGAGCGCACGACGACTCAGAACAAGCCGCTGCTCCGCTACTTGCGCGACGACCTGCACATCCATTCCGCTAAGGACGGCTGCTCCGAGGGCGCCTGCGGTACCTGCACCATCCATGTAGACGGCGCGGCCGTCAAGGCATGCGTACTGACCACCGCTCTTGCCGCCGGTCGTAACATCGTGACCGTCGAGGGCCTGCCCCAGGACGTGCGCGAGGCCTTTGTGTACGCCTTTGGCGCCGTGGGTGCCGTGCAGTGCGGTTTTTGCATCCCCGGCATGGTCATGGCGGGTGCGGCGCTCATCGCCGAGGATCCCGAGCCCACCGAGGAGCAGATCAAGTACGCCATCCGCGGCAACGTCTGCCGCTGCACCGGCTACAAAAAGATTATCGAGGGCATCTCGCTGGCCGCTGCGGTACTCCGCGGCGAAAAGCAGATCGACGAGGATCTGGAGCGCGGCGATGACTACGGCGTGGGCAAGCGCGCCTTCCGCATCGACGTGCGCAAGAAGGTGCTCGGCGAGGGTAAGTACCCCGACGACATCGACGAGCTCGATCAACCGGGTCTGACCTACGCCAGCGCTGTGCGCTCCAAGTACCCGCGCGCCCGCGTGCTCTCCATCGATACCTCCAAGGCCGAGGCCCTGCCCGGCGTGGTGGGTATCCTACGCGCCGAGGACGTGCCGGTCAACCAGGTCGGCCACCTTATCCAGGACTGGGACGTCATGATCGCGGTGGGCGATATCACCCGCTGCGTGGGCGATGCCATCGTGCTGGTGGTCGCCGAGGACGAGGCGACGCTCGAGAAGGCCAAAAAGCTCGTAAAGATCGATTACGAGCCGCTGGAGCCCGTGCGTAACATTGTCGAGGCCAGGGCTGCCGACGCCCCGCGCCTGCACGACAGCTTCTTTGCCTTTGGCAACACGGTAGAGCTCAAGGACAACGTGTGCCAGAGCCGCCATGTGACGCGCGGCGACGCCGCCAAGGCGTTGGCGGAGAGCGCATTTACCGTGACGCAGCGCTTTACCACGCCCTTTACCGAGCATGCCTTCTTGGAGCCCGAGTGCGCCGTCGCCTTCCCGTACAAGAACGGCGTCAAGGTGCAGTCGACCGACCAGGGTGCCTACGATACGCGCAAAGAGTGCGCCCACATGTTTGGCTGGGATAGCGAACCCGAGCGTGTGGTCGTCGAGACCATGCTCGTGGGTGGCGGCTTTGGCGGTAAGGAGGACGTTTCAGTCCAGCACCTGGCCGCGCTCGCCGCATATAAGTTCCAGCGTCCTGTGAAGTGCAAGCTCACGCGTGCCGAGTCGCTCGCTTTCCATCCCAAGCGTCATGCGATGGACGGCACCTTTACGCTGGGCTGCGACGCCGAGGGCATCTTTACCGGTCTGGACTGCGAGATCAACTTTGACACCGGCGCCTACGCGTCGCTGTGCGGCCCGGTGCTCGAGCGCGCGTGCACGCATGCCGTCGGCCCCTACAAGTACCAGAACACCGACATTCGCGGCTTTGGCTACTACACTAACAACCCGCCTGCCGGCGCGTACCGTGGCTTTGGCGTTTGCCAGTCCGAGTTTGCACTCGAGAGCCTGATCGACCTACTGGCCGAGAAGGTCGGCCTGGATCCGTGGGAGATTCGCTACCGTAACGCCATCGAGCCGGGCGAGGTTTTGCCCAACGGCCAGATCGCCGATTGCTCCACGGCGCTTAAGGAGACGCTGCTCGAGGTCAAGGATGCCTATTACGCGCATCCCGGACACGCCGGTATCGCCTGCGCCATGAAGAACGCCGGCGTGGGCGTGGGCCTGCCCGATGCCGGCCGCTGCAAGATTCGCGTCGAGAACGGCGTGGCCGTAGTCTATGCCGCCACGTCCGACATCGGCCAGGGCTGCAACACGGTCTTTTTGCAGGACGTTGCCGAGGCGTGCGGTCTGCCGCTGAGCTGCATTGCCAATGGCGAGTGCTCCACCGAGAACGCTCCCGACTCCGGCACCACGTCTGGCTCGCGCCAGACGGTCGTGACCGGCGAGGCCGTACGCGGCGCCGCCTTCCTGCTGCGCGATGCCATGGTTGGCATCGAGACCGGTAAGCCTGCACCCGATGCTCCTGTGAGCGCGCATGGTGACGGCGTCAAGATCGAGTACGACGACGGTCGCGCCTACCAGCTGCGCGCGCAGGAACTCGTCGCCGGCCAGGGCTTGCATCCTCAGGACCCCGCGGCCGCCATCAAGGCACTCGAGGGATGCGAGTTTGGCTACGTGTACCTGGAGCCGACCGACAAACTGGGCGCCGACGTCCCCAATCCCAAGAGTCACATCTGCTACGGCTTTGCCACGCATGTGGTCATTTTGGACGACGACGGCCGCGTGAGCGAGGTCTATGCCGCACACGATTCCGGCAAGGTGGTCAACCCCATCTCCATTCAGGGTCAGATCGAAGGCGGCGTGCTCATGGGCATGGGCTATGCGCTTACCGAGGACTGGCCGCTCAAGGACTGCGTACCCCAGGCAAGGTACGGTACGCTCGGGCTGTTCCGTGCGCCCGAGATTCCGGATATCCACGCCATTTACGTGGAGAAGGACGAGCTGTTGCCCGTGGCATACGGCGGCAAGGGCATCGGCGAGATCGCAACGATCCCCACGGCGCCCGCCGTGCAGAACGCCTACCGCGCATTCGACGGCAAGCTGCGTCCGGATCTGCCCATGGTGGATACGCCGTACAGCCGCGCCCGTCACCGCGGGTAGGGTAGGGCGCGGACAGCCATTACTGACGGGCTGTTCGCGCTCAACACCAACTGCATATGCTGCATCTTTGGCCCCGGCTCCATCGCGAGCCGGGGCCTTTTGTTTGGAACGGAGGCAGCATCCCGGAATTGGCGCTCAGAATGGGGCGCAGTTTCCGGAGCGGTCCACGTGCGGTGGTGTACTGCCCCCTTTTGTTTGCGTCGGTCGTCGAATTACGTTATAGCTAGCTATATTATAGGAAGGTATAATATAGCTAGCTATAACGTAAAGGAAGGATGGCCCTATGTTTATCGGAAGAACAGCGGAAATGTCCGAGCTCAATCGACTGTATGGCACGGGTTCATTTGAAATGCCTGTGATTTACGGCCGTCGTCGCGTGGGTAAAACGCGCCTTATCACAGAGTTCATCCAAGGCAAGAAGGCTATTTACTTTCAAGCTCGTCGCACCAATGCAGAGGCAAACCTGCACGGCTTTAGCCAGGCGATACTTGCAGGCTCGGTTGGTGCTGCAGGCGTGTCGTTTCGTAGCTTTGACGAGGCGTTCGATGCATTGGCCACCATGGCTCGCACGGAACGTTTGATTGTCGTGATTGACGAGTATCCCTATCTCGCCCAATCGAATCCCGAGATCAGTTCGTTGCTGCAAGACAAGATTGATCACCTGTACAAAGAGACCAGGCTCATGCTGATTCTATGCGGCTCGTCTCTTTCGTTTATGGAGGAACAGGTGTTGGGCTACGAGAGCCCACTATACGGTAGGCGTACGGCCCAGTTTAAGATCATGCCGCTCGATTTTATGACGACCCTCGGCCTGTGGCAGAGCATGAGTCGCGAAGACGCTGCAGTTTGCTATGGCATGACGGGCGGCATTCCTGCATATATCGAGAAAGTCAATCCTGCCGCACCGCTCAAGGACAACATCAAACGTCTTTTTCTTACTCCTACAGGCTATCTCTTTGAGGAGCCGAGTAACCTGCTATTGCAAGAGTGCCGCAATCCCGAGCAATATGATGCGATCGTGCAAGCAATTGCTCAGGGGCGCTCGAAGATCTCGGAGATTGCGAGCTCTACGGGAATCCCTGCGAGCAACGTAAAGAGCTATGTGGATAAGCTGGCGTCGCTTGGGATTGTCGAGCGCGAGCTGCCCCTAAACGAGACGAGCAATAAGCGGGCCGTGTATCTACTGAGCGACCAGATGTTTAGGTTCTGGTACAAGTTTGTGCCGCAGAACATCGGGCTGATTCAAAACGATATGGCCGAGATGGCGTATAAGCGCATTGAGCCGCACGTATCGGATTACATGGGCACGGTCTTTGAGCTTATATGCAGGCAATACGTGTACGAACTCGCGCGGGCGGGCCAACTCGATGTGGTTCCGGCGAGCGTCGGGCGCTGGTGGGGGACGGATAATCGCACGCACACGCAGGAAGAAATCGACTTGATTGTTGACGATGGCGAGGGCGCTGCGCTGTTTGCGGAGTGCAAATGGCGCAATGAACCGGCGGGCGAAGACGTGCTGCAAAAACTCGTGCACCGAAGCGAGCTCTTTAGGCGGCAGCGAAAAAGCTATGCACTTTTCTCAAAAAGCGGTTTTACACAGGGATGTCGGGATGCCGCAGAGAGTAGGGGAGACGTCAAGCTGATCTCGTTTGCCGAGATGTGAGGGGCCACCCTGTGTTTGTGTCTGCGCAGGCGGTTACGCTTACTGCGACGAAGCCGTTCGAGAAACGAGCGGCAGGCAACGGAGAAAGGCCCTAACCGTGTCAGCTGAAAAGACGCCGGGTATCTCTGCTATCGATACGACGAACTTTGCGCGCCAGATTGTGCTGGACTTTGAGTTTGCGCCGGTGCCAAAGCAGCGCCAGCGCCGTGGGCTGCGCAACGAGATTATCGAGGTCGGCGCCGTCAAGCTCGATTACCACGGCAACGTTATGGGCGAGTTCTCGCAGTTTGTGCAGACGGAATTTACCGAAGGCGTCGCGTTCCCCGTCCGCGAGCTCACAGGGATATCGGCCGTGGACACCGCGATGGCCGATCCGCTCTATGTGGTGATCAAAAGGCTCGGCGATTGGATTGGTCGCTACTCCGCCCAGGTGGTCTGTTGGAGCGGGGCGGACCGTCGACAGCTTTTGACCGAGTGCCAGGCAAAGTGCATCGATCTTTCCGCATTTCCTACGGACTGGGCCGACCTGCAGGCGTTTTACACCTCGATTATGGACGTGGGCAGCCACGGTTGCGTCTCTTTGAGTGACGCGGCAACGTGGTTTGGCATCGAGTTCGACGAGTCGATGGGTCACGCCCACAGCGCCCTGGCCGATGCGCGCGTGACCGCCAAGCTGCTCAAGCAGATGATGGACGGGGACTACCACGTGAGCTCGCGCGCCCAGGAAGTCCGCCAGCGGTGGAGGATGGGCGAGCGACCTCAGACGCGCCTTTCCAGCAAGTTCCCCGAGCTGGGCGACCTGCTGCTAAAGCTGAAGGCGGAGGGGAGATAGGGCAGCGTCGGCTGCCTTTACAGTGCGTGCCAGTCGCGTATCGCTACTCTTCCTGCTGCTTGGCAGGTAAGATGTAGACGTTCTCGGCGTCCACGGCAATCTGCGTGGGACGGTTGTAGAGGATGTCGATCTCCATCACACTCTGCCTGAACGGTGCGACGTCGGGCGTCTTTGCCTGGTGGAGCTTCTCAATGAGTTTCTCGGATTGCTCGTCGTTGAACCTGCCGATGTCCTCTCCTGCACCCTCAAGCGCCTCGTCTATGGGCGTGAGCTCGCCGATGGGCGTCGCCGCGATGGCGCGACCGAGCATCTTGCCTGCGGAGGCGATGCCGCCCAGAAGTGCCACATCGATAGTGTCGGCAGTGCTCGCCTCGAGTGCGTTGTAACATTCGGTGTAGAGTTCGCGGTACGCAAGCGAGTCCGCCTCGATTTTTGCGGCAGCGTCTGCGAGCTTTGCAGGTTTGAAGTTCTGGGTGAGCATGGGCTCGAGGAACAGCGAGAACGCGTGGATATAGGTGGCGAGCTGGTAGTCCCTGAGATAGTCGAGAACCTTGTCGAGGCGCCTTTTCACGTCGTCTCGCACCTCGATGAACCCTTTCTTTTTCAGGTCCGCTTGTGCTTGCGAACGGAAATGTTCCATGTCCTGCACGGAGGCCTGTTTGATGTCGAGTACCTTCATATGGGCATTGGCCATGTAAACGGCTTTGTCGTAGTTGAGGCCGTAGCCGTTGAGGATGTCTACAAGTGTCTTGAGGTTGCCGCGCATGTTGGCCTTGTCACGCTGGCGCATATACTCGAACATTTCGTCGACGGACTCCTGGATGGAGTCGAGCTTTTGGTTTATCTGCGCGATTGCGGCTGCCATGAACAGCGACGTCGGGTCGTAGGGCACTTGCGTGACACTCGTGGCGATATTACCCTCGACAACGTGGAGGCGAGCCTGCCCAAAGCCATTGGCTGCGTCGCGGTAGGACCCCATGAGGCCGCTGCCGTCCTTGAACGATTGGAGTATCGACGGGTCAAGCGGACTGCCAAACTTGTCGGTTGGCTGGAGCAGCATAGGCACGCTCACCTTATTGGTGACGGTGCGGAACGTCGAGGGGAGTGAGGCGAGCGCTATGCCGAGCTGGGGGACTCGTTCGAGCGGGAGCTTGATGGCGCCGGAGACGTCCGCCCGCTCCTGAGTGAGCGCGAGGTGGATTTTGGTAGATGCGAGCTGTTTTGCCACGAGTTCCTCTCGGTCGCCGTCCGTCGAGGGTTTGATCTCGTTGTCTGCCATAGCGTGCTCCTTGCTTACGTTAATAGTCGCGGGAATTATCTCACCGTTGTGTGAGCTGCCGGGACGGGACGGATTAGCGGTAGCACGAGGCCGATTGACGGTCGAAGCGCATAGGCCTCGCCGCATTTCCTGCGGACTGGACCGACCTGCAGGCGTTATACATCTCGATTATGGAGGTGGGCGGCTATGGGTTAGTCTCGCTGGGTGGTGCGTCACCGGGACTCGGTATCGATTTTGATGAGTCGACGGACCGTGCTCACGGTGCCCTTGCTGATATGCACGTGACCGCCAGGCTGCTTAAACAGGCGATTGACGGGGCTATCACGTGAGCCCGCGCGGGCAGGAGATCCGTCAACGATGGGGGATGGACGAGTGCGCCCAGACGCGCCTTTCCAGCAAGTGCCCCGAGCTAAGCGATCTGCTGCTGAAGCCGAAGGCGAAGGGGTTACGCAATTTGCTAAGAGTGGCTGGTGGACTTGGGTGACTGAAGGCCATTGATAAATTCACTGCTGTCTATTGTATTTCAACTTCCCTTAATTCAATTGATGCGCTTCTCGTGTTTCTTTTGGAAAGACCATCCGTTTGCTTCTAAACATAGAGCGTTTCTCTCTGACTTTCTAGGACATGTGCTGCGTCGCCGATGGGTCCGGGGCCCACCACGCTTCAACGACCGTTCCTCCAGAACGCTCGCTGCTTTTGCTCAGAGATAGACGCTGCTGTCTACTGCCTGATAAAATGTTTTTATGTATGTTCTAGGACGCTGGCATATTAGTTTGCTGCATCGAGAAAGGCTGGCGGTTGGGTGAGTCCCGAGGAAAAAGCGCGTCTTGTTATCGATGAAAAGTTGAGGGCTTCTGGATATGTCGTTCAGGACGTTAAAGAGTTCAATCCCGCAGCGGCCTGCGGTGTCGTTGTCCGTGAGTGGCAAACGACTTCTGGACCATGTGATTACCTTATCTTTGTTGATGGCACCCCCTGCGGGTTAATTGAAGCCAAGGAACACAACAAGGGCGAGAAGCTAACAGCGGTAGCCGAGCAGTCAAAGCAATACGCTGAGAGTGAATTCAAATATGCCACTACAAATATTGACATTCGCTTTGTCTACGAGGCGACCGACGTCCTGGTCCGGTTTTGCGACTACCACGATAAAGACTACCGCTCTCGCGAGATCTTCTCTTTTCATAGACCGGAACAGCTACGTAGTTGGCTGAAGGATTCTGGCACTCTTCGGAATAGACTTAAGTCTTTTCCCGACTTCGAGACCGCCGGCTATCGCAAGTGCCAAGTAAATGCAATTTTAAAACTCGAAAAGACGTTTGAGGAGAATCGCCCGCGCGCGTTAATCCAAATGGCCACTGGTGCTGGCAAGACATATACCGCTATTACCAACGTTTATCGTCTGCTCAAATTTGCCAAGGCAAAGCGCATTCTATTCCTTGTTGACACAAAGAACCTGGGGGAACAGGCCGAGGAGGAGTTCCGCAAATACAGGCCTACCGACGATGCGAGGTTGTTTCCTGAGCTTTACAACGTCTGCCGTTTGACCTCTTCGCAGATCCCCAATGGCTCCAACGTATGCATCAGTACTATTCAGCGCATGTACTCCATTCTCAAGGGCAAGGAACTTGATGAGGCGGACGAGGAATCTTCCCCTAGTGAGGGTCGCTTCGTCGGCGGGCCACGCGATGTTGAGTACAACTCGGCTTACCCGCCTGAATACTTCGATTTCATCATCATCGATGAGTGCCACCGTTCTATCTATAACGTCTGGCAGCAGGTCCTCGATTACTTCGATGCCTTTCTCATCGGGCTTACTGCTACGCCTGACAAGCGAACCTATTCTTTTTTCAATCAGAACGTCGTGAGTGAATACACCCATGAGGAGGCAGTCATTGACGGCGTCAATGTCGGCGGCGATATCTACATCATCGAAACTGATGTGAGCAAGAACGGCGCGACGATTACCGAGCGTCTAGTTGAAAAGAGGGATCGCCTTTCCCGTGAGAAGCGATGGGAGCAGAACGACGAGGATTTGGAATACGACAAGGGTAAACTGGACCGCGATGTTGTCAACCCGTCCCAGATACGCACCATCATCCGCGAGTTCCGCGACAAGGTCACAACGGTTATGTTTCCTGGCCGCAAGGAAATACCCAAGACTCTCATCTTTGCCAAAACAGACAGTCATGCGGACGACATCATCAACATTGTGCGCGAAGAATTCGGGCGCGGGAACGAGTTCTGTAAGAAGATAACCTATAACGCTGAAGAGGACCCCAAGTCTGTACTTGCGGCATTCCGCAACGAATTCTATCCACGCATAGCCGTGACCGTTGACATGATCGCTACTGGTACCGATGTCAAAGCTCTCGAGTGTCTTGTCTTCATGCGAGATGTTCGTTCTAAAAACTACTTCGAGCAGATGCTTGGCCGCGGGCGTCGTACGCTCGGCCATGATGACCTGGCTCGCGTTTCGCCGCCAGCGACAACGAACAAGTGCCGCTACGTGGTTGTCGATTGCGTTGGCGTCACGAAGAGTCTTAAGACTGAAACAAGGCAGCTTGAGCGGAAGCCCTCAGTAAGCTTGAAAGAGCTCATGATGAGCATCGCCATGGGCGCGCGCGATGACGATACCGTCACCTCACTCGCCGACCGGCTTCTTCGACTCGCTGCCGTCATGGACAATGGCGAGCGAAAGAAGGCCGCCGAGCTCGCTGGCGGGGCCTCTGTGAACGATATCGCCAGAGATATGCTTGATGCTTTCGACGAGGACAAGATAGCAAAGGAAGCTGGGTTTATCCTTAGCGATGATGTTCAAGAAGCAACCGAAGAAGAGCGAGCCAGGCTGGCAGAAGCCCAGTCTCGGCTTGTCGAAAAGGCGATAGAGCCGATGTTCTCTGCCGAGTTGAGAAACTATCTCGAAAACGTGCGCAAGGCACACGACCAGGTTATAGATAATGAGAACCTGGATGCTGTCATTTCATCCGGTTGGGACACCGACCGCGAGGACCACGCCAAAGAGGTCATCCAAACATTCAGACAGTTCCTTGCCGACAACAAGGATGAGCTGGACGCGTTGCAAATCATCTACGGTCAAACCTACAAACAGCGCCCCATCACGCTGCGTATGGTCAAGGCTGTTCACGATGCGTTGAAAACGTCCCCCTATGGGCTTTCTTGCGACACGGTCTGGCATGCATACGAGGTTGCGGGGGCACCCGTCGCTACGGCGCGAAGCGCTGTGGGCAAGATTATGGACATCATTTCCGTCATTCGATTCGAACTCGGACAGGAAAAGATCCTGCGGCCCTTCGAGGCGGGCGTGGCGGAGCGTTTCAAGAGTTGGGTCTTCTCCAAGAACGCAGGCCACGGCCAGTTTACCGAAGAGCAGATGGATTGGCTGCGTATGATTCGCGACCATATCTCAACTTCGGGAAGCGTGAGCTCTGACGACCTCGACCTGTCGCCTTTCGGGGAGAAGGGCGGCCTCGGGCGTTTCTACATCCTGTTCGGCGATAAGTACCAAGGCGTTCTCGACGACATGAACTACGCGCTTGTCGCATAACACCTATGAGTTAGAAAGGCAGCGCATGAGCGCATCCACCATTAACCAGAAGATTTGGAACATGGCGACCGTCCTCTATAACGATGGCGTTTCCAACAGCGATTATCTCGAACAACTCACATATCTGCTCTTCCTCAAGATGGCAGACGAGTACAGCAAGCCCCCCTACAATAGGCCGACCGGTCTTCCGGAGGACTGTCGTTGGGAGTGTCTTGCGGACAAGAGCGGCGCAGAGCTGTTCGACACCTATAAGAAGATGCTCGACAAGCTAGGCGCCCAGGGCGGCATGCTGCAGGAGATTTTTACTGGGGCCCAAAACAAGATGAGCTCTCCGGCGATCTTGGCGCGAGTTATTCAGATGATCGGCGCAGAAACGTGGACGGCTATGTCGCAGGACGTCAAGGGCGACATCTACGAGGGGCTGCTTCAGCGAATAGCCGAGGACACCAAATCTGGTGCCGGGCAGTACTTTACGCCTAGGCCGCTCATCGACACCATCGTCAAGTGTGCGCAGCCTAAGCCTGAGAAGACCGTCTGTGATCCGTGCTGCGGTTCGGGCGGCTTCCTGCTGGCCGCAAAAAGCTACATAGAGGAGGCCTATCAGCTCGACGCCGACCAAAAGAAGTTCTTGAAGAACGAGGCATTCCACGGCTGGGAGATCGTTCCCGCCACGCGCCGGCTTTGCCTCATGAATCTTTTCCTGCACAACATCGGTGACTTTAACGATGTGCCGCCTATCACAAGAAATGATGCGCTTCTCTCCGACCCTGGTACGCGTTTCGACTACGTGCTCACCAACCCGCCTTTTGGTAAAAAGGCGACACTTAAAGCTGCTGCCGGCGAGGACGGTGAGCTTGTCGACGAAGAGCTCTCGTACTCTCGCCAGGACTTCTGGGCAACGAGCTCGAACAAGCAACTGAACTTTCTTCAGCACATTCATACCATCTTGAAAACTGGCGGCACCGCTGCCGTTGTCGTACCTGACAACGTACTGTTCGAGGGCGGTGCCGGTGAGACGGTGCGCCGTAAGTTGCTGGAGACCACGAACCTGCACACTATCCTGCGCTTGCCGACTGGTATCTTCTACAAGCCAGGCGTAAAGGCTAACGTCATATTCTTCGAGAACCGTCCCGGCAGCGAGAGCGTGCAGACCCGAGAGGTGTGGATTTACGACTATCGTACGAACGTTCACCACACGTTGAAGCAACACCCAATGACCGAGGCGGACCTTGCCGACTTCCTTGAATGCTACAGGCCCGGCCATATCGATGAGCGCGATGAGACCTACAACGAGGACAACAACCCCGATGGACGTTGGCGTCGCTTCACTATCGACGAGATTATGAGCCGCGACAAGCTGAGTCTCGATATCACCTGGATCAAAACCGGTGAGGACATCTCGGAGATCTCGCTTTCTGATTTGCTCTCAAGCATTCACGAGAAGAGCGATGCGATTGCCGACGCCGTGGAGCAGCTCGAGGCGCTTCTGAGGGACATCGAGGACTAATGGACACTAGGAAACTACGTCAAAAGCTGTTGGACCTTGCCATCCGCGGCAAGCTTGTTCCGCAAGATCCGAACGACGAGTCCGCAAGCGAGTTGCTGTCGCGCATCCACGAGGAGAAGCTCGCCATGGTCGAGCGCGGCGAGCTCAAGCCTAAGGATGTTAAAAACGATACCGTGATCTATTTCGGTTCCGATGGGCTGCCCTATGAGAAGCAAGCAGACGGCAAGGGTGAGTCGACTCC
>CAJMOF010000012.1 GCA_905215065.1 uncultured bacterium
ACGCCGCCGGTCTTCTTGGAGTCGTACTGGAAGTAGGCCTGGACGTACTTGTCGGTGTGGTCGCCGATGATCTTGATCGAGTTCTTGTTGGCGCCGACGGTACCGTCGCCACCCAGACCCCAGAACTTGCACTCGATGGTGCCGGGGGCTGCGGTGTTGGGCGCATCCTCGGCCTCGGGCAGGCTCAGGTTGGTCACGTCATCGACGATGCCGATGGTGAACTCGCGCTTGGGCTCGTCCTTCTTGAGCTCCTCGAAGACAGCGAACGCGGACGCGGGAGGCGTGTCCTTGCTGCCCAGGCCGTAACGGCCGCCGACGACCTTGATGCCCGTCTTGCCGGCCTCGTAGAGAGCAGAAACGACGTCCTGGTAGAGCGGCTCGCCGATGGAACCCGGCTCCTTGGTGCGGTCCATGACGGCAATCTTCTGGACGGTCTCGGGGAGAACGTCGACAAAGTGCTTGATGGAGAACGGACGGAACAGGCGAACCTTGACCAGGCCGACCTTCTCGCCGTGAGCGTTGAGGTAGTCGATGACTTCCTCGAGCACGTCGCAGAAGGAGCCCATGCACACGACGACGCGGTCGGCATCGGGAGCGCCGTAGTAGTTGAACAGGCCGTAATCGGTGCCGAGCTTCTCGTTGATCTTCTTCATGTAGCCCTCGACGACGGCGGGAAGCTCGTCGTAGACCTTGTTGCAGGCCTCACGGTTCTGGAAGAAGATATCGCCGTTCTCGTGGCTGCCGCGGGTGTGCGGGTGCTCAGGGTTGAGCGCGTGGTCGCGGAAAGCCTGGACGGCGTCCATGTCGCACATCTCGGCCAGATCCTTGTAGTCCCACATGGCGACCTTCTGGATCTCGTGGCTGGTGCGGAAGCCGTCGAAGAAGTTAAGGAACGGGGTCTTACCCTCGATGGCGGCAAGGTGAGCCACCGGCGAGAGGTCCATGACCTCCTGGACGTTGCCCTCGGCGAGCATGGCAAAGCCGGTCTGACGACAGGCCATGACGTCGGAGTGATCGCCAAAAATGTTCAGGGCGTGGGAAGCGACGCAACGCGCGGAGACGTGGAAGACGCCCGGGAGCTGCTCGCCCGCGATCTTGTACATGTTCGGGATCATCAGGAGCAGACC
Source organism: uncultured bacterium (assembly GCA_905215065.1). Classification (GTDB taxonomy): domain Bacteria; phylum Actinomycetota; class Coriobacteriia; order Coriobacteriales; family Coriobacteriaceae; genus Collinsella. Next base: position 1,128 of record CAJMOF010000012.1, read on the forward strand.
CTGAGAAGCCGTGTAGGTGGTGGTCAGAGCACCGGCGCCCAGCGAACCGTGAACGGTACCGGCTGCACCTGCCTCGGACTCCATCTCGACGACCTTGACCGGGGTGCCGAAGATATTCTTGCGACCCTGGGCCGCCCACTGGTCGACATGGTCGGCCATCGGGCTGGACGGCGTAATGGGATAGATTCCCGCTACCTCGGTGTACGCATACGAAACATATGCGGCCGCCTCGTTGCCGTCCATAGACTTAAACTTACGCGCCATATACCCCTCTCCTCTCATATAGGTATACAGGCCCCGGCGATCGCCGGGATGTTGGCGTGATGGGATTTTCGCTGTTGCTTCCAATCATCTGGCAGGCAGGCTCAGCAGCAGGTACATGGCGTGGAGAGAAGGCATGCCGAGGCGAGGAGGGCTGCACGCGCTCCACAAGCCCAGCTACCCGTCTTGCACATGACCGAGCGCCGCAAAGGCCGCATGCCGGATGCTCCCGGGCACGCCCCGGCGATGGGAAGCGCCCGCAACGGAAATCCGCATGCGGGTTTATTGTACCCCGCCGTCAAGTGTAATTTCGGCAAATATAGGCGGGCGGTAAAGGTTTACCTTGGGTGACCATCAAGGGCAAAATTGATCCTTCCGTCACCGAGGGACCAAATGGCAGCTGCGGTGAAATAGGAACTGTTTTTGCCGGCCGTAGCCTTAAACAGCCCCTATTTCACCGCAACTTATTTAGGAGATGAGTCAGAGGGCGCCGAGGAGGATGGCGTAGGTTGTGGATTCTCCGAGCTTGAGCTCGTCACCGGGGTTGAGCTGGGCGGAGCGGCCGGGCTCGACCTGGGTGCAGACGTTCGTCGCGTCGTTTACCACCACGGTTCCGTTGGTGGACGACAGGTCCTCAACGTACCAGACATTTTGGTCATCGCACCACACGTGGGCATGGCGAGCCGAAACGTCATCGCCCACATCGGTGATGCCGCCCTCCCCCGTTGCCAGCGCGCCGATCTCGACGCCTTCCTCACTCGGCTGAATCCAGCGCGGGACGCTCACCGCGTAGCCGTTTTGCACGCGTAGCAGTCCCAGCGGATGCGCCGGCGCGACCTCGTGCTCGCCCGACTTGGAACCAAGGCGGGCGTGAGAGCAAACGGCATAGGGAACGAATCTTGCGGATGTACTCCTCGACGTCAGGCAGGTAAGCCCCACGAAGTCACCGGGGAGGCCCAAGCGGCCCGGCACCACTTCCAGATTCTGACCAGGGCGAGTCGTTCGCCGGTGGCTGAAGGCTCGCTCCCACCCAAAAGGGGAGATTCGCGTTGTTCCCCAATCGCTCTCGCATCTTTCATTTTGCTCGAGGTGGGCTATAAAAACTTTCCTGGTGAAAGGCGGCGATTGGTTTCCTTTCTTTCTAGAGGAGCGCGCCTGTAATCTGTTTTCATCCTAAATCAAGTTGAGATCGGACCTTCCAGAGGCAAGTCGACTCAAACTGCGAGGCTCCATGTTGGAATAAAGAGCGCTGTCGAAGTGCCAACAACACAAAGCTTGCCAGTCTCAAATAGAACCTTTTGGGAGTCCGATTGGGCCGCACACCGAATCCCCGCTGGTGGTTTTTTATAGCTGCGTAACAATAAACAAGGTTAGTGCCAGTCCAGCATGAAATTGAGGAACGTATGCATTTTTTCTCAGTAAGTGATCGTCGTTACTGCTTCGATGAGGTCACTCGCAATTGCTTTCAGGTTGACCAAGCATCAGAAGATGCGCTTCGCATATTTGAAGCATCGGGAAGAACGGTCAACTCGAAGTTGCTAACAAAGTCACTTGCTGCGAAAGGCTACGACCAAACGACCATAGCAGAACTTGAAGACGACATTGATGAGTATCAACGATTGTCTGAGCGGACTTTCTTAACAAAAGACACGCCTCGAAAACTTAGATCCATCGAACTCCACGTTTCACATGCATGCAACCTTGGTTGTAGTTACTGTTTTGCCGGTAAAGGAGATTATGGAACGTCTCCTCTGCTGATGACAGACGAGATAGCCTTCAAGGCGGTCGACTACCTCGTCGCAAGTTCATCGGAAAACGAAACGCTTGCAATCGTCTTTTTTGGTGGGAACCCATGATTAACGAGCCGCTGATATGGAAAACGGTCGACTATTCAAAAAGAATATACCCCAATAGAAACTTTACCTATTCTATTACGACCAACGGAACGCTTTTGAATGACACTGCTGTGAATTCTTTCAAGGAGCACGGGTTTTCTGTTCTGATTAGTCTCGATGGTACAGGATGCAAGCACGATGCATCGCGCCCGTACAAGACGGGAGGCGGCTCTTTCTCCGATATCGACAAAAACGTTCGTCGTTTTTCCGAGTCGTTCCCCTTCGGCGCAAGAGCGACCTTAACAAATAATAACTGTAACCTTGTTGAAGACTATCTTCAGTTTAAAGAGATGGGCTTCAGAAGGATTTACTTCTCGCCCGTGAGCTCATTCGATGAGAATATCAAACTCGACGAACACTCACTAAACAAAATCAGGGCGGGCCTAATAGATTTGGCGGATCAATATCTCAAACAGATTGATCAAGGGGAAAAGCCCTTGTTTAGAACATTGAAAACTGCAGTTGATTTGATTATGAGCAACAGGATCGCCTTTGTCGGATGCGGGGCTGGCAGGCGTTTTATTTCCGTGACTCCCGAAGGGGACGTATACCCCTGTCACAGGTTTGTCGGGATGATGCGATTCAAAATGGGCAACATCGTCACCGGAATTGACGAAACTAGGTATATTGAAAACTGGAGTCAGGGTGTCGAAAAAAGAATTGACTGTACGGACTGTTGGGCTCGGTCTTTCTGTGGTGGGGGCTGTAGCTGGGAGGCTGCAGACGAGCACGGCTACTTGCCCAAGAGTCTACACCCTGCATCATGTGAATATAGAAAGATGTGCTACGAGATGGCTTTTGACCTTATTTCCCGCCACTCATCTTCGCAGGAGAAAAATCAACGAGAAGCTACTGTATCGGAATAAGCGGTTCAGCGCATTGCTGTCACCATTGTGGAGGTGTTCGTTCTTCTGATTACCGTCTGCGAAGCTTATTGCTACGTTCGCCGAAACCATTCTAGAAATATGGTGAACTAGACATCTTGGTTTGTTATACACAATATTGAGGTTTTTCTGCACTCAAAGGGAGGTAGTCGTGAAGCATATTCATCCGATTAATCCAGGAAGTGGCGACGAGGCAGGCGTGAAGCCGATGTCTTTTGACTGCCTCTTGGGCATTACTGACATCTGTACTGTTTATGATAAAGCAGATGGCTGTGGTGCATACGATTACTGCGACTATGACATGGATGGCGGCAGCATCTGCGTTGTAGATCACTGTGGCATTGATCAAACGTAGTCTCTAATTGGATTAAGGTGAGGAGCTGTTATGAAGCATATCCATCCTGTTGGTTCAAATGAACATCCTCCCGTTGAGCCTTGTTGTCTTGGAGTTGATATATGCAATTTTTACGACATCGCCGAGTGCCCTGTTGCGGATTGGTGCTATGTCGATAAAGAATCAAGCTGTGTTTTGCCAGCAGATTGGTGCGATCCAGTTGACGAGTAGTTTTGTGGCTAGGAACTATTTGGTCCAATTCAGAATAAGATGGGAACAAATACCAAAATCTCGTGTCTGGGAGGAGTTATGCCATTATTGCAAGGTCTCGTTGGATTAGCCTTTATACTTGCGTTATATCTGGCACCTTTTTTAATTCTATTCTTCATTATCCGACTCTTTCTTCGGAGAAAATAGGAGTGTCACGCAAACATTAGCGTAGCTTTCTTCCAATATGAGCCGAGCATTGGCAAGTGGAATAAGAAGCCCGACCGTTCGCCACATGAAAGTGATCGGACGGGCTTCTCTATTTAACCCGGGCCGCCACCCATAGCGGCTTTCCAAGCGTATTCTCAGTGCAAAGCAATCGTCAGTTTAATCCTATGCGCTGATACCGCATTTCATTTGTTCGGCTCGAATTCTACGGCCTGGCAACCCTCGCACTCTCCGGCAAATGGATTGAACGCGAAGGCAGAGATGATGTGTGCGTGGACATCGAGGCTGCTGTAGGCAACATACTGGGACATGGACCCCCGCTGCGCGTGGTATGCGGCCCGGCATATTCATTGCCGTCCAACCCCGTGTAGTTGCAGCAAATGGTGGAACCTCAATGCTCAGCTCATGTTGTCCGTGGGACACGAGAATCGTAAGTACACTTTGGTGCGATTCTCACGCTGATACTGAGCCACCTGGAATAAGATACGTCGCGACAACACTTCGCTTCACCTCTGTCTCGACAAGATGACGTAGACTAAAGTTTCCTTTAGTAAGAGAACGAGAACTATATCTGAAAGCGTTGCGATGGCGTGAAGGCACCGAGTCCGAACCGCCTGAATGCTATGTGCATCTGCATCGCCTTTTTGTTATCTCTGCCAGTTGGGTAGCACTACACTTGTCATCATTTACCCTGGTACATGCTGCCTAAATCCACTACCCCTTCTACCGCGCCGACCATCTCGTCATCGTGAGAGACAACGATGATCAGCTGGCTTTGCTTGTTGCGCTTAACATAGGCCGCAAGCTCGGCGCGGCTTACAGCGTCTAACCCAGTCGTGGGCTCGTCGAGTACCAAAACTGACGACTTGCGTGAAATCGCCGACCATAAGTACACTCGGCGCAGCTCACCGCCCGAAAGCGCGGAGCAACGTTTCCCGAGCAACTCCTTCACGCTGTTTTCCAGCGAAAGTAGGCCATCTACACCCCGGTGATAGGAAGAAAAGGGCGTGTCGAAATACTCTAACAGCTCTTTCACCGTTTCGTCCGGCGCGAAGCACGACTGTGGGCAGCACGATATCTCTCTCGCACGTATGTAATCCAAGTCGCATTCTTCGATTGGCACGCCGTTGTATTTTACTTTGCCTTTCGATGAGTATAGCCCGAGCATCAAGTAAAGAAGTGACGTCTTGCCTCTTCCGTTTTCCCCAACTATGCAATATGTACCAGGACCGGAAAACTTGAAAGAAAACCCGCCGAGGACCTCTCGGACAGATCCGTCTGGAAGGGCAACCGAGAATTCCAAATCAGATACCGAAATGTCATTTATTTCATCGAGTTTAGCTAAATCGGTCCGATTCCACCCCGATCTCTCCTTTTCTCTCGTCGCGATAGCCGTCCTATCCCATGATGCTTTGGCATCTTGATAGGATTTGAACAATGACATCATACTTTTCAAAGTCTTAAAGAGAACCGCGAAGTATGTACCGATGATAGTGTACTCGCCTATTGACATAGTTCCGTTAATGATTCGTACTCCGGAAACAACAAGTATCACCGCTTGAAACAACGCTGCGAAAAGACCATCGAGCGATGTCAGAGAATATGATAGCTTTCCGGAGCGCAAAACTTTGGGAAAATAGCTCTTAAACCCAGCGTCGAGCGCTTGTTCGCTCTTGCCGTACGAAGATGTCAGTTGAATGTTGAGAATCTGATTAAGCTGCGATGCAATTGCGGCGTAAAAGGCGCTGTCCGCCTCTTTCTTCTCATACGTGACCCTATACAAAAGTTTCCTCAACCCAGTAATTACACAGAAATACACGATGAGGAGAATGATGGAAAACACCGCGAGAGTTGAATCAATTGACCATATGATAAGCAATACGATGGGAATGGCTACAATGGACAGCGGCGCACTGATAAAATTCGCCAAAACGAAGGATGAGACCACGCTGGAGTCGGAAATAATCCGTTGCGTTGTATAGGCTGGATCGATGGTCCGACTCACCAAGTAATCGTCTCTTTCAAAACGCAAGACGGCCTCCCTGAGAAGATCAAAGGAAAGTCTCGTGGTTATGCGAATGGAAAGTGTTCCTGCAAAATAAGTAAAGAGGGTGGAGAAAACTCCTATTGACGCAACCAGGAGCGCGAAGAGTACGGCGTCTCTTTCGCTGCGGTTACCGAGAAGAAAATCTAAGAATTTCCCGTTCACGTATGGCATGGCATAGGAGAGAGCGGTTCCAATCACCGTGATAGCAATGAAGACGAAAGCCCCTTTTGCTCTGATGAACCTCGAGAGAACGCATCGAATCAAGGAAGGCCCCAATCTACCCGCCACAAAACATCAATCACTGATACCTTACACCTCAACACAACAGGAGCGAAGATTTGCCAATGAGACTGCTTTAAGATTGCCTTGGGCCAATACGATCTCAAGCTCTTCCTACAAGAGAGTCGGAATCGGACATCTCCTCCGACGAACCTGGCAATCGGGCGGTTGAAATATCTTTTTCAACCGCCCGATTGCCACAATAGATTTGAGCATCCGCCCACAAACGTCCGCGTTTTATACCCATCAAATCCTTTGCCTTTTGTCGTCTAGACTAGAAAAATCGCTCGAAATAACGCAACCGGCCTGCTCGCTTGAAGAAACCTAAGCCCGTAACGTAGATGTGCAAACTTCCGAAACGCCTTGCGCGGCATAGTGCGTATAAACTTCGTCAACCGCCTCAGAAATATCTGAGTATCGCGCCGGGTCAAAAGCATACGATGTCGCAGCTATACCCTGCACCCATTCGGAACGCGGATTAATTGAATAGCCACACAGCATCATCATACATGCATCTAGACCTGATTTCCCAAGTATCCGACGTATTGATGAGAGCATCGCGGGTCGCCCCTGCACCATCGTCGTCACCCCTATTAGCAGTATTTACCGTTTTTCTCTAAATGCGTATCGCCACCCTTAAGAATACGAAGTGTTTTATCCAGACCCGATTGTCCTCCATCTCAAACGAAGGGATAAGGAATCTCATCCGGAATCGGCAGTAACGGAGGATTCACAACGACAAGCGAAAAACATGAGTCATCTCTCAGAGGGGAGTAAAGGCTCCCCTCAAGCACCCTAGTTTCGTCATCCAAAGAGTTGATGGCAGTGTTTTTCTTACAAAGGTCGACAACAAAAGGGTTGATTTCTACAGATGTTACATCCATGCCACAGTTGGTAAGTATCAGGCCCTGTATTCTGGGGCCAGAACACAAATCGAGAGCCTTCCGTGCGCTCTGCGGTGTAAGGCGCCAATCTCAGCAAATCTGTCCCACAATACTGCGCTGAAGAACAAGACGGAACCCCTGAGCCAAACTCCCCTATACCTTATTAAGGCTAAGACAGGCAAGTTCACGCACCCGGCATATTCCAGAATAACATCCTATTGTTTTAGATGCTCTACAAGCATGAACAGCCGCGAATCGGAAAGATCTTCTAGTTTCGCCCCGACTGACCGCCAAGGGCCAAAATGGTCCCTCCATCCCCGGGCGACTGGCTCTGGCGCGCCAAGGAGTGTCCCAAAGTGCCGGCAGGAAAGGAACGTCCCTATCTGCCGGCTAGAGGGCACCGAAGAGGACGGCGTAGGTAGTGGATTCGCCGAGCTTGAGCTCGTCGCCGGGATTGAGCTGGGCGGAACGGCCGGGCTCGACCTGAATGCAGACGCGCGTGGCCCCGTTTACCACCACGGTTCCGTTGGTGGACGACAAGTCCTCGACGTGCCAGATATTTTGAGCATCGCACCAGATATGGGCATGGCGGGCCGAGACATCGTCGCCGACGTCGGTAATATCGCCCTCACCAGTGGCCAGCGCGCCAATCTCAACACCCTGCTCACTCGGCTGAATCCAGCGCGGGGCGCTCACGACAAAACTGTTTTGCACGCGCAGCAAGCCCAAGGGGTGCGCCGGGGCGGGTTCGCGTTCGCCCGCAGTCAGCGACATGCCAAGCGAACGCGGCGTGGATGTGCCTCCGCCACAGGTCGCGTGTGCGTAGTCGATGGCATAGTTCACCGAGGACCGCACATCCGCCGAACAACCGACGGCGACAAACAGCACCAGCACGGCCTCGGCGCGCTCGGCGGGCATGAGCTCCGCCGCTTGGGACAGGCGATCGAGCGCGTTGCGATAGAGATTTGTGTCCTGGTGACACTCTTCGAGCGCGCGTACCATCGGTTCACCTGCAGGGCCGCACACCATATTGATCACAGCCGTGGAGTCCATGGGATTGCGCTGGCGCAGGGCCAGTTGCGACATAATACGCGCAGCCGAGGTACCGTATTCGGCAAAGTAGCGCTGCTGAAGCGTGCCGACCGGCGCGCGAACGATAAAGCGGGAAACCCAAGAGCGATCGGCGGCTCGGCTCTGCGGGCTGCGACCGTCTGCGAGCGGACGGGACGAAAGCACCAAGCCGCACAGCTCGATATGGCTCAGATGCGCCGCGCGCTTAAAGATGTCAAACATGGCCCCGCATGGGGTGAGCTCAACTTGAGATGCCATGACCTAGGCCTCCTTGGTCGTAGAAATAGAACCGGACGATACTTCGACAGGTCCGCCAAAAGTACGGGCAGCCGCGGCTCCACCGGCAAGCGGAGTCGCCATCTGGGCTTTTGTACGTCGCGGTGCCGAAACGGGAAGTTCAAAGGCAAAGCCCATCGCAAGCAAAAACCACGTAAGCGTATAGGTTGCAACCAGAGCGGCAACAAGGCCGCCCATCACGGCGCGTTGGGAAAATACGCTACATGCAGCCACAACCAGCACCGGAACCTCGCAGGCAGAAAGCGCAAGCACACCCTGCAGGAAGCCCGAGCGCCGATTGCGCGCAAGTGCCCCCGCGACAACGCCGGCTATGCCTGGCAGCGCCAACGCCAGTGCGGCAATAATACCCGGTAGCGACCCAGACCACACGAGCGATCCCAAAGTCGCCGTCACGCGAGCGCCCGACGCCAGCAGCGCGGCCGAAACCACGACCACAGCCCAAACGACGCCACAGACGACCGTCGCGCCGACCATCAGCGCGCGACGAACCGCGCGGCCAGACGCATCCATGGGGCACGGCGTGAGCGGCTCGCCGCGGAGCGAACGACCGACATTTTGCGCATAGTGGTCACAAAACGCCGAGAGTGCCGCCTCGACCGCCGCCGGCTCGGGACGATCTTTTTGATGGCTGGACAGACAGGCCATCACCACGTCGAACAGCTGGGCATCGACAAACGCCAGCGCATCGCGTAGCTCCTCGGAATCCGGCTCAAGCCCCAGCTGCTGGGCCTGCTCGGCCGCAGCGAGCGCCACATCGGGCTCACGACGAAGCAGCTGAGTCAAATCGCAACCGGGCGCATGGGCACCAATGGGATAGTCGGGCAGCGTGTCCATCTTGAGACGGTAGGGGCTGGCGATGTCGCGCGTCTTTTTGCGCGAACCCGAGGTGCCCGAAGTGCTCGGCGCGGCTTCGTATGGCGCGGCGCCGGCAATGAGCTCGTAAACCGTGCTTGCTGCGGCATAGACGTCGATCGCCGGCGACATACGCAAAGCACGCAGGTCGGGAATATCGTCGGTGAGCATCTCGGGCGGAGCGTAGGCCACCGTCGCGCGACGCAGCGTGGCATAGCGCTCCGTAAACGACGCCTTGCCGCCGGTACCGGCCACGGCCAACGCAGGATCGAGCGCCAGCGACGAGCCAAAGTCGATCAGGCACAGGTCAAAGGCGCCCTCGGCAAGCTGCCGGTCAAGCGGTAAACGCGCCGTACGCACCATAATATTAGCGGGCGAGATATCGCGATGGACAAAGCCCTCCCCCACCAGGCTCATGCGGCAGAGCAGGTCGAACAGGTCGCGCCCCAAGCGCGCCGTCACAAGCGGCGATAGGCGGCCGGCATCGTCCACGGCAAAGCGCGAGCGCAAGCGGGCGAGCGTCTCGCCCTCGACCCATTCCATGACAATTGCAGGCACACCGTCAACCTCGCCCCAGCCATAGAGGCGGGGAAAGCCCTTAAGGCCCGAAAGGGCGCGATGGCATTCATATTCCTCGCGAAATGCCGCTTTGAACTTGGCGACCAGCGCCTCATGGGCGGCATCGTCGTCAAACTCATCGCGCGTCGGCAAGATGAGCTGTTTGAGTGCTACGGCCTCGCCTTGGGCGTTGACGGCACGCGTCACGCGGCCGATACCGCCACGGCGCATGGTGGCATCGTCGGCAAACAGTATCGTAAAACGACGCAGATAGGCAGGCAGTTCGTCCTGACCGAGCGCAATGGCCGGCTCAAACCCGTCGACACGCGCCAGGCGCAGGCCGACCATGGGATCGCGACCGAGCGATTGTGGTGTGGTGGATGCAAGATCGGTCATCATAGGGCAAGCGCCGCCACGTTATTGTTGAAGTTACCGAGCGCGACGTCATCATCGCCGTAATGGCCGACCCATTGACATAGGTTGGTGTAACAGCCCCACAGATTGGCATACTGCTGATACCACTTTGACCGGGGCGAGAATGTCTGACGACCGAACTCGGCTCGAATGACAAACATCTCCCCGACCAAGCTGTCGCACGGCCTGGGATCTCCCGTAGAGTTATAGGTCGAAACCACGTCATTGGCACGAGAAACATAGCCGTCGAGCATGTTGTACTTGGTCACAAGCCAACTGTGAATGCTCTCTTCCTCAGCAGCGGAAAGGCCGCCGAAGTTTGTATCGTTGTCAGTGTTGCCGCCCGTCGAGCCGCCGTTTCCAGACCCTCCGGCAGAGGAACCCGACCCAGAGCCGCCGCCCGAACTCGACGAATCCGAGCCGGAGCCAGAAGTATCCGAGCTACCGGGCTTTCCGGACTGCTGGGCGTCCTGCTCCTTCTGCTGCTCGACCTTATTCACCGTTGCCGCCACGCTATTGTTGGACAATCGATCGATGATCTTGGTGTTGGTGAGCACGATGGTTTTGCCATTGGCAAGCGTGACTTCGTTGTCCGGGGCCTCGGCGCCGTCCGCGTCGTCGGCGCCAAACACAATATGCGCGACCACACTTGCCCAAGCATATCCAGTCGTGGTGCCCAGATCACTTTTGACCTCATGCCCCACGCGCGGTTCGCGTGCGGCATGTGCCTGCATCATGGACGGCACGGTCATGCCATAGGCAGAAACGCCAGCTATGACCAGCACCAGCGAGCAAGACAGCAGTGCGTACGCCCGCGGCGCCAAGCCCAGTCGGCGTCGCATGCGCACCGCGGCGCCGCGCTTTGTCTGAGTGCCACCGGGCCGCATGCGTTCTCCTCCAACAAAAACACGCCGCTCGGGAGCGGCGCATTCATTCGAATCCATATTTGAGTGTATCAGCGAACCCAAAAGGTTGCGCAACGAATGGGCAAATTAAGGATGTGAGCGGAAGCATCCATGCGATAAGCGGATACAAAGCATCTTTGTTGCACAACAAACTTACAGTCGCACGGGGAAATTATGACTACCCCGTGCGTCGCGAGGAAAACATACGGCAGGAGCAGGCTCGCCACCTAAATCGTGCGACGGGCCTCGATAGCGCGCCCAAGCGTAAGCTCGTCGGCATACTCCAGGTCGCCGCCCACGGGCAGGCCGCTCGCCAGACGCGATACCTCAACGCCCAGCGGCTTGATAGTGCGGGCCAGGTAGCTCGCCGTGGTCTCGCCCTCAATATTGGGGTTGGTGGCGATGATGACCTCATGGATATCCTCGTGGCCCAAACGCGCCAGCAGCTCGCGAATGTGCAGCTGCTCGGGGCCAATCTTGTCCATGGGACTGATCACGCCGCCCAATACGTGGTAGAGACCGTGATAGCTGCCCGTGCGCTCAATCGCCTGGACATCGCGCGGCTCGCCCACCACGCAAATGCGAGTGGTATCGCGCATCGGGTCCTGGCAGATGGAGCACTCGTCGGCCGTGGCGTAGTTAAAGCAACGGCTGCAAAAGTGGACCTCCTGCTTAACCTCCAGGATGGCCTCGGCCAGGCGGCGGGCCTCCTCGGCATCGGCCTCGAGCAGGTAATAGGCGATGCGCTGGGCCGACTTGGGACCAATGCCCGGCAGACGGCCCAGCTCATCGAGCAGTTTTTGCAGACTGTGATTCGCACTCATATATATGCGTGTCTTAGAACGGCATGCCCGGGATGTTGAGGCCGCCGGTGATGGCGCCCATCTGCTTGTTGGCGAGCTCGTTGACGCCGCGGACGGCCTCGTTGACGGCAGCCATGATCATGTCCTGCAGCATATCGACGTCCTCGGGATCGAGGGCATCGGGGTCGATGGTGAGGTTGACGAGCTCCATCTCGCCGTTAACGGTCACCTTGACCATACCGCCGCCGGCAGAGGCGTCGACGGTCTGGGACTTGAGGTTCTCCTGCGCGGCGGCAAGCTGCTCCTGCATCTTGCGAGCCTGCTTCATCATCTGCTGCATGTTCATACCGGCCATGATGGCTCCTTTACGTGCGGCCGCACGCCGAGCTGCAAGGGCAGCCGGGGCGCGGCGGAACTTTCAAACTCAAAAATCGTACCACGGCGCGAGGCCAGCGAGCGGGGCGGACACGCTACCTCAGTCGATATACATGTCCTCCAATACAAACCACGCGCAAAGATTATGCAAGGCCGAATTATGCAAGGTTGCATAATATCGCATACTCAATCTAGTAGAGCCGAATCCGGCATTTCATGTGTGCCACTAAATAGCTAAATGCCAAACCGCTGCTCGAGGCGGAGCACATGGCGGCAGGGTATAATTTGATTGTCATAGATTGCAATTTGGAGGTGCCCCATGAATGCCCCCGACGCGCTCCAAAACATCCGCTCAAAACACCCCGTTGCATATGTGGTTCTCTATCTCTTTGTCGGCTGGGCATTGCTGGTTGTCATCACCCATGCCATAGCTTTTGGAGCAGAACTGCTGATAGCCAGCTCGGACCAGCCCGTCGTCAAATGGGAGACGACCGATGAATGCACCGACGGAACCCGAACCATTTACTACAACAGCCCGTCCCTCTACCAAGAGTTCAAGGTCAAGATAAAGGACTCCAAGATTGTCGATGCCGAACTGGGCTCTTTATTTACAATCGGAGCAACCGTCAACGCCGAGCAAGTCGAGTACACGGACGGCCATGCGACGTATCGTATCGACCTCAGCATCCTAGGCCGACCGTCACGCGCTTGTCTGCTCGAATGCGATATACGCGGCACCACACTACACATGTCCGAAATACAGATGCGCCCGGACAAAAGAAAGTGATATATGGCCGAGTCGGAAGAGACTAGGCATAGACTCGTCCGCCTTCGTAGGCAAAACGCAGGATGAGCGGGGCATTGTTGCGCACGAAATCATCGAGTTCTTTGAGGTTCGCTTCGCTAAAGCCCTCGTGTGACACCCAATTGAATGCCGGCAAGATACACTCCGCCGTGTCAAAACCCCAATCGCGCGGGCGCTCCACAACAACCTTCACCGTGTTGTCCTCCCGGACTTCGGAATACGAAACCTGCGTATCGTCCTCGAGGCGGACATATTCCCACATCATAAGCTCGCTCCGTTCAAAGGGTTCTCTTCTTGAGCAGTATACCCGCCTGCGCAGCTACTCCACCGGCTTGAAGATGGTGGACTGGCCGAAGACGCTGCGGATGAGGGCTTTGGCCTCGTCCTCGGTCTGCGGGATGCTCGGGGCTGCACCCTGATGGCCGAAGGGGCCGCCCGCACCGGAGTTGGACTCCCAGGGAGCTGCAGGAGCGTCCTCCTCTTTGGGGGCAGTTGTAGCGGACTTGGGCGCGGACGCCGCACCCGGCACGTCGAACGGAGACAGATCGTCCCCGCTCGCATCGCCTGCAAAGCCGCCGACCATGGCGTCATCGTAGGGCACCTGCTCGGATTCCCACGGTGCAGACTGCGCAGACGGCTGAGCCTTGGGAGCGGACGCGCGCTCGGGCGCTCGGGGTGCGGGCTCGGTCGGGAGCTTGCCCGTGGCAGGAGCGCCAGCGGGGTTGTCGGAGCGCAGCCAGGGGGCTTTGCCCAGGTCGGATGACTTGGGCGCAGGCGCGGCGGCGGGCTTGGGCACGGGGACCGGAGCAGCCTGTTTGGGCGCAGCGGGTTCAGGCGCCGACGGGGTCGGTGCCGCTACCGGTGCCGCTTTTGGCTGCGTCGCGCTGACGTTCGAGGATGCAGGGGCCGCCGAGGACACGGGTTGCGGGTCCGCAGATGCCGCAGCCCGTGCAGATGGAGAATGCTCCTCATGTTGAGGAGCCAGCGTGCCACCTCCATCCAGGACGTAGTCGACGGTGCGACGACCGAAGACCGCACTGACTGTCGGCAGGACCACCGACTGCGTGTCGGCGCGTCCGAGCATCTTGATGGCAAAGGTCGAGCCCGCGGGGAACGAGACCGTGAGCTTGGAGCCGTCGTCTGCTGTGGCGCGGGCATTGAGCAAAAGCCCTGCGTAGGAAGCCTGACGCGCCTTGACACGCTCGACAACCTCAGCCCATTTGCGCTGCAGCTCTCCGGCATCCTCGACCGCGGAGGTCTCGGCGGCACCAGCGGCAGCAACCTGGGCGGCGTTGTTGGACTGGGGCTTAGGTGCCGGAACGGTGGCAGGCGCGGGGGCCGGAGCCGCAACGGGTTGAGGTGCAGGCGTTACAGGTTTGGGCGCCGGCGCAGGAGCCGCGGACTTGGGCGCAGGCTGGGCAGCCGGAGCGGCAGCACCACGGTCCCAAGGCATACCGCCCTGGCGCGCGGACGTAGCAGCAGGGGCAGCGGATGCCGCCGGAGCAGCAGCACGGACGCCCGAAATTAGCGTCGGCTGCTGGGCAGCAGCGGGTACGGATGCTGCAGGCGCGGCGGCCTGAGCAGCAGCCACGCTCGCCGGAACGGCGGCGTTGGCAACCATGGCCTCCAAGCGAGCTACGCGCTCGGCCAATGCCTCAATCGTCAAATCGGCCTCGGGACGTGCCAGACGCGTGCAGGCAATCTCGAGCACCAGGCGCACGTCGCTCGCGCCCCTCATCTCCAGTGCGGCATCGTCGAGCACTGTCAGCACACGGGCCAGGCGGTCGGCAGGATGCTCGCCAAAGGCAGCGGCCTCGGCAGCAAGCGCCTCGGCCTGCTCGGAGCCGCCCTCAAACAGCTCGGCACGGGCACCGGCAACGCAGGCAACGTACACGTCACGCACATGCGCCACCAGGTCGCGCGTCAGCTCCAGCAGATCGTTTCCTTCCTCGACCTGCGCACGAATCAGTCCATAGAGCTCGGCAACATCGCGATCGGCAATGGCGCGGGAAAACTCGCCCAGAATCTGGTCCGAAACCTCGCCTAAAAGCGAGCGGGCGTCGTCCGCATGCACAGAACCGTTGCCAAAGACGCTCAGCTGCTCCAGCGTGGACAACGCGTCGCGCATGCCGCCCTTGGCATGGCGCGCCACGATGGCCAGCGCCTCGTCGTCGTAATCGAAGCCCTCCTGCTCACACACGTATGCCAAGCGATGCTCAATATCCTCGTTGCCGATGCGATGGAAATCGAAACGCTGACAGCGCGAGAGGATGGTCTCCAGAATCTTTTGCGGATCGGTGGTGCACAGTACAAAGATCACGTGCGCCGGCGGCTCCTCAAGCGTCTTGAGCAGCGCGTTGAACGCTGCCGTCGTGAGCATGTGAACCTCGTCGATGATATAGATCTTGTACTTGCCGCGCACCGGGGCAAAGTTGACGGAATTGATGATCTCCTCACGCACATTGTCCACGCCCGTGCGGCTTGCGGCATCGAGCTCGTAGACATCCGGGTGGCTGCCCTCGGCAATGAGCTCGCACTCCTCGCAAGTACCGTCGGGCATGCAGCCGCTTGCACCTTCGGCGCGCGCCGCCTCGGCATTGCGGCACAGCAGCGCCTTGGCCAGAATGCGCGCCATGGTGGTCTTGCCCGTGCCGCGCGGTCCGCAGAACAGGTAGGCGTGGGACAAGCGCCCCTCGGTGATGGCATGCTCGAGCGTCGAGACGATATGCTGCTGGCCCACCACGGAGTCGAAGGTGAGCGGGCGATACTTTCGGTACAACGATTCCATGGGTGCTCCCCCGGGTATACTGAGACTTGTTGCCGCGATGGCCATGCGGTCGCACGGCATACTGCATTCATAATAACCCGTACGGCGAGCCCGCCGCGATAGGAGTCTAAAGAGCATGGCAGACGCAGAGAGCAACCTCGTTCCCTCCGAAGCAGCCGACCAGGTCGAGGTCGCGCTCGAGAAGCAGGCCGCGGCCGATGACGGCATCCTGTACCTCAACGAGTACCAGTACGAAAACGACCTGGTCACCGACTTTGCGCGCCTGGTCGCCTCGCCCAGGCGCCGTGGCTCCCTGTACGTCGCCGCCGCGATTGCCGCGCTCATCGGCATCGGCATGCTGGCGGCCGGCGGCAACTGGATCAAGTTCGGCGTCGTGCTGATCGTGTTCGGCGCCTTTTTGGCCTGGTGGAGCAAGAACCTGCACCACACGCTCGCCCGCGACTTTATCGACGCCGTCGAGGCCGACGAGTCCATGGGTGGCCGCTATCGCCGCATCGCCGCCAACGAGGACGGCCTGATGGTTTGGGGCAAGAGCGGCAAGTCGCAGTTCTTCCCGTTTGACAAGCTCGACCACGTACTCGACGGCGAGCGCATCTTTGTGGCCATGTTCGCCGACCAGGGCGTGACGATCCCCAAGGACACCTTCGTCCGTGGCGATGCCGAGCAGTTTGGTTCCTTCCTCAAGGCGCGCATCAACAAAAAACTCCGCATCGAGACCAAACGCAAGAAGATGAAGGCCGAGAAGGCCGCCGCCGAGGCCAAGCAGGGAGACAAGCCCCAGGAGACCAAAGGCAAGCAGCGCAAGCAGAAGAAGAACAAGAAGAAGCGCTAAGACCAAACCAGACAGACAGCCTCGCATCCCGCTATCCTCCCCATGCACCCGAGCGTGCTACACTAGCAGCATCTATGCCACCGCGAACGGCTCGGCTCCGCGCCCGCCACTCGCAAACGAACTTTAAACGCACGAGGGTTGGCCATGCCGCTTTTCTCGCAACATACCGCCCGGTTCTCGCCGGACGTTCCTTTGGAGGGCACCAGCTCTCGCGAGCTGCTCAAGCGGTACCAGCCGCTCGAGACACTTGCGACCGGCGGTTTTGGCTCCATCGAGATTTGCCGCGACACGCACCTGCGCCGCCGCGTCGCCATTAAGCGCATCCCCCTTATCAACGGCGCCGGCATGCCCGCCAGCGACATCATGGATGTCCTGCGCGAGGCGCACACTGCCGCCATGCTTCAACATCCCAATATCGTGCAGGTCATCGACTTTACGCATGACACCGCCTATGCCTACCTGGTCATGGAGTATGTCGACGGTATGTCACTGGCCGAGTTTTTGCATCGCGTGGACGGCCACTCGCTCACCTTTGACGAGGCCGCGGCCATTGCCGATGCCCTGGGCCAGGCGCTCACCTTCGCCCATAGCAATGGCGTACTCCACCTGGACATTAAGCCCGCCAACGTGCTCATCGACCACTCGGGCAATGTAAAGCTCACCGACTTTGGCATGGCGCGACTGTCGTCCGCCGGTGGCTTTGGCGGCTCGCGCGGCGGCACCATCGGCTACATGCCGCCCGAGCAGCTCGATATCGAGACCGGCACGGTCGACGAACGCGCCGATGTCTTCGCCCTTGCCTGCGTTATCTATGAGGGCTTGTGCGGCAGCGCTCCCTTTATGGCGGCCACGCCCGCCGACTCGCTCGACCGCATCATCGGCGGCGCCACCTATCCCAGCGAGCTGATACCACACTTTCCCCCGGGAGCCGAGGCCGCGCTCATGAGCGCGCTCTCCCCCATGCCGCAGGACCGCCCCAACAGCATCGAGGCATTTTGCGACCAGCTCCTTGCCGGTCTGGGCAGTGTGCGCGAGGGCCGTCGCAGCCTGGAGCAAATGGTTGGCGAGCTTTCGAATGACGAGCAGGAGCTCGACGATATCGAGCCGTCGTACTACGAGGACGACGCCATCGAGGTCGACCCCGCGCTCGGCTGGGCGGGCACGCGCTGGAGCCATGCGCGCGACTACACCATGCACGCTATCTCGGCGCTAACGTGCGGCACCTTTAGCTTTTTGCTGATGCAAACGGCCGGGGTCGCGGCGCTTCCCGGCCTGGTCATTGCGGCCATCGCGATCGGAGCGGCGGCTGGCCTGGCCCCCCAAATTGGCTCGGCCATCTCGGCTGTGGGCTTTTTGGTGCTCATGGCCAACGCCACCATGCAGGCGCAGGGCATCCTGTCGATGTTGCCCGTCGCGGTGATCTTTGCCGCTGCCATGTCCGGTTGGTGGATCGCCTGGGGTCGCACCGAGGCTGCCGCGAGCGCCGCACTCACCTGCGCGCTTGCGCTTGGCTGTCTGACCGGCAATACCTTCCTGGCAGCTGGGGTCGCCGCCGGCGTCGCGTCATTTTGGCTCGGCCCGGCAAGCGCCGCCGCGGCAACGGGCATGGGCGCGCTTTTTGCCCGTCTGGCCACGGTCGCGCTTTCAGCCGGAGGCGTGCTGGGGCTCGGCAACGTTGCCGCAGCGCTGGAAGACCCGCTCCTTTGGGCTGCCTTTGCGCTGGTCGCGACAACTGCCGCGGCGTCATCTGCGCTGCTCAATGCCCATGCCAAGCGTGCCGATCAGGGCTCAAACCTTGCCGCCATCGCCGCCATCGCTGTCACCGGCATCGGCTGCGCAGCGGCATCCTGTCTTGCACACCATATGGAAATTGCCAGCCTTGCAGCCGCGGTCGCCGCCAAGGCGGCAGTTGCGGGAACCCTATCCTCTATAATCGTTGGGATATGCCTATATTTGCTCGGATACCAAAGAACCTATACGGAGAGTGATCTTTCGTGAACTTCCTGAACATCTTCGAGGACCACGTGGCCGGCATCTTCGGTGCCACCCGTGCCCCGTTCTCCTTTAAGAAGCTTGCCAAGCAGGCCGCTCGCGACATGGAGGATCAGACTCTGGTGATCAATGGCGTCAACACGGCGCCGGCACTCTATACCATCCTGATCGCCGCCGACGACGATCCCATGCTCGCCCCGTTCTACCCCGAGCTTTCGCGCGAGGTCCGCGAGTTTGTGAAGGCGCAGGCCGAAAAGCGCCGTTATGTCTTTGTCGGCGAGCCCCTCGTGCGCTTTATGATCGATCCGCAGCTGCGCGCCGGCAAGTTCTCGGTCTTTGCCGAGAACGTCGATGCCCCCACGCTCGGCCGCCTGTACGAAGAAGAGCGCGCCTATCAAAACGGTCTGGGCCAAAACAACTCCGCGGCAAGCCGTGCCGCCAGCGCCCCGCGCGCCGGCCAGCAGCAGTTTGCTGCCCCGCAGCCGCAGCGCCCCGCCGCCATGCCCCAGCAGCAGCCGACGCCTCGCGCCGCCGCTCCTGACCCGCTTGCCGTAGCAGATCCCTTCGCGCCTAGCGTCCCCGACCCCGCCGCTCCTATCCCGGTGCCGCAGACCGTCTCGCGCGACGCGCTTGCCGGCATGGGCGGAGCCGCCGCGACCGGTGCCGCCGTGGGCCTAGGCGCCGCAGCCGGCATCGCCTCCAACATGGCGAGCACTCGCGCCCCACAGCGCCCGCTCGCCCAGCTCGTCGACGTCGTGAGCGGCGAGAGCCATAGCATCACCTCCGCACAGGTGACTATCGGTCGCGAGCGCTCAGTTTCCGATATTGCCCTGCGCGACCCCAACGTGTCGCGCCGCCACGCCCAGCTCACCTTTACGGGCTCGGATTGGTCGATCGAGGACCTCAATTCCACCAACGGCACGCTCGTCAACAACCGCCGCATTACGCGCTGCCCGCTGCGCAACGGCGATCTGCTGACGTTTGGCCTGAGCACCTTTGAATTTAGGGGATAGTCTCTTATGAACATCGATATCGTCCTTTTTGCAGGCCGCATCGTCCTGGTCGCCCTGCTCTATATCTTCCTGTTCGCCGTCATGAAGACCGGCGTGGGACTTGTGCGCGGGCAGCGTCGCGACTCGGCTATCTGGACGATCGATGTGGACAAGGGTCCGCGCGGTATCCGCGGCATCCACGTAGACATGCTCGGCCCCGTCATCGTCGGTCGCTCGCCATCTTCGGACATCTGCATCAACGAACCGTTCGTCTCGGCCTCGCATGCGCGCTTTTCGCTGCAGGGCCCGGCGCTCATCATCGAGGACCTCAACTCGCTTAACGGCACGCTCGTCAACGGCCGCCAGCTTGTGGAGCCCGCAACGCTGCGCGAGGGCGACGAAGTCCAGATTGGCGACGTGGTCATGAAGGTGAACCGTCGATGATCGACGAGGAGAACAAGTCCGCAACCATGACCGAGGCACCGGCTGCCGCCGTAGCTGCACCGGCCCACGCCGCTCCGGCGGACTCCACACCCGTGGAGCCCGAGGACACCGTGTTCTCCCTGCCTCTTTCGCATGTAACGCATGATATTTCGGATCTCGCCGATAACGAGGGCGAAGAGGATGCCGTAGCGGCGCCCATCGGCGCACATGCTGCGGAACAGCCCACAGCGCCCGAAGCAACCCCGGCGCCGGCTCACTTTGCAGAGCCCGTCGCCGCGGCAATCAACGAGAGCGCTGCGGTGTTTGCGGCACCCGAACCCGCCGCGCCGGCGTTTCCCATAGCCCCGGCATCCGAGGTTGCGCCCGCGTCTACGCCGGCGCCCGAGGCGGGGCCATCCCCCGAGGACGGCCCTGCACCCAAGGCCCCGCAGCCTGCGCCCGCAAGCGAGTCCGATGCCGTGGCCGAGCCCGCCGCCCAGTCGCAAAGCACACCCGCGCCGTCGCACTTTGCGACGCCCGAGCCTATAGACGTCAGCCCGCAAGACGACGAGTCGATCGCCTGCGCGTCCGCAGAGCCCGGCTCCCCGGACACCGGCGATTCCGAATCAAACGCCGAGACCGACACCGTCTCTCCCGGTGACACAGCCGAGATCGACGTTGCCGCCGTTGAGGCCAAGCTCAAAGACCCCGGCTCGACCATGAGCTTTGAGCCCCTGACCGAGGAGCGCATCGAGACCGACTCGACCTATGATGCCGGCACCACCACGCAACTCATGTGGGGCGCCCGCTCTGACGTTGGCTGCGTACGCCCGCACAATGAGGATTCCTACCTGGTGCAGTCGCCGCTCTTTTGCGTATGCGACGGCATGGGCGGTCACGCCGCCGGCGAGGTAGCCTCTTCCATCGCCGTCGAGACTATTGCCAAGACGGCCCCGCAGTCCGCCGACGCAGCACGCCTGGCCGCAGCCGTCGAGGCAGCCAACGCCGCCGTAATCGAGGCGGCCCTGAACGGCCTGGGCAAGCCCGGCATGGGCTGCACAGCCACTTGCGCCTATATCGAAAACGACACGCTCGCCATCGCCCACGTGGGTGACTCTCGCGCCTACCTGCTCCACGAGGGCACGCTCATCCGCGTGACCCGCGACCACTCCTACGTGGAGGAGCTCGTGGACGCCGGCGAGATTACGGCAGACGAGGCTCGCGTCCACCCCAACCGCTCGGTCATCACCCGTGCGCTGGGCTCGGACCCCGCCATGTATGCCGACCACTTCACTCTGCATATCGAGGAAGGCGACCGCCTGATCCTTTGCTCTGACGGCCTTTCGAGCATGATTCCTGATAGCGATATCGAGAACATCGCCACGCAGTCCTCAACCGCGCAAATCTGCGTCGACAACCTAGTGGACGCGGCGCTTGCCGCCGGCGGCCACGACAACGTGACCGTAGTAGTCGTTGACCTGGTTGACGATGGCGTTATGCGCGAGGCGCAACGCGTGCGTCGCCGCAACATTACTATCGCCGCCATCCTGGCCCTCGTCTTTGTGCTGGCAGCTGGCATCTGGGCCTACACGGGTGTCACCGGCTCGTACTACCTGGGTACCCACCAGGGCAATGTCGCCGTCTGGCGCGGCCTGCCCGGCAAGCCGCTCGGACTCAAGCTTCACTGGCTCGAAAGCGAAACCAGTATTAAGCTGTCCGACCTGCCCGAAGACACGCAAAACCGCCTCAAGGCGGGCATTCCGCAAACAAGTGTCGACGATGCGCAGGACACGATATCCAAGTACCGCCACCAGATCGACGAGGAGCAGACCCGCCAGGTGATCGACGCGCAAACGATTCGCGACAACACCAATCAGGGATCGACCTCCGAATCAGATTCCGAGAAAACCGCCGAACAGTCCGCCGAGGCCGAAGCCTCCGAAAAGAACTAGAAAGGGAGTGCCGCTTATGAGTCGCCGCAACACCGAGCTGCTCTTGCTCATCGCCTCGGCGTTCCCCGTCATCCTACTGTATGCGATGTACGTCCTCACCGCGGGCGCTGCCATCTCCTTTGAGACGCTCGCCGTACCGATCGGCCTCTTTGCCGCCTTTGCCGCGGCCCACATTGCCGTGCGCATCTTGGCGCCCGGTGCCGACCCCGCTATCCTGCCCATTGTCTTTGTGCTTTCGGGCATCGGCATCACGTTCGTGACGCGTCTCGCCCCCGCTCTCGCCATCTCACAGCTCATCATCCTGTTTGTCTCGGTGGCGCTCATGGTGGGAACGCTCGCGTTGGTTAAGAACCTCGACGTAGTCATGCGCTACAAGTACACCTTTGGCATTATCGGCATCATTCTGCTGATGCTGCCTATCTTTATCGGCACCACGATCTCGGGCTCCAAGCTGTGGATTCGCATCGCGGGCTTTACCATCCAGCCCGGCGAGTTCGCCAAAGTCTTTATCGTGCTGTTCCTGGCCGGGTACCTGGCCGAGAACCGCGAGCTGCTCTCCATCTCCAACCGCAAGATCCTAGGCTTTAAGATCCCTCGCCTGCGACTGCTGCTGCCGCTGTTTGCCGTGTGGGGCGTGTGCCTACTCGTTGTCGTCTTCGAACGCGACCTGGGTTCGGCCGTGCTGTTCTACACCATCTTCTTGCTGATGCTCTACGTTGCCACGGGTCGATTCTCGTATGTCGTTATCGGCCTTGCGCTCTTGGCCGTCGGCGCCGTGGGCGCCTACAAGTTCCTGTCGCACGTTCAGGTGCGCTTCCAAGTTTGGGTCGATCCGTTTAAGGACGCCCAGGGCCAGGGCTACCAGATCGTCCAGTCGCTCTTCTCGCTTGCCGATGGCGGTCTGGTCGGTGTTGGTATCGGCAACGGCATGGCCAACAACATCCCTGTCGTCGAGTCCGACTTTATCTTCTCTGCCATCGGCGAGGAGATGGGCCTTTTGGGCGGCGGCGCCGTGCTCATCCTGTTTATGCTCTTTGCCGTGCGTGGCCTCACCACGGCTGCCCGCGCTAAATCCGACCTCGCCGCCTTTAGCGCCACGGGCCTTACGGCCGCCATCAGCTTCCAGGCCTTTTTGATCGTGGGCGGCGTTACCCGCCTGATCCCGCTGACCGGCGTCACCCTGCCCTTTATGAGCCAGGGCGGTTCCTCGCTGCTGGCGAGCTTTATCATCGTCGCGCTCCTGCTGCGCGCCGGTGACGAGGCGACCGGACGCGAGGCCGAGCTTACCGGCACCGGCACCATGGCTGCCATCACCGATGATCAGGTCGCACCTGCCGCCGCCCCGACGGGCACGCGCTTTGCCACCTCGTCTTCCTACGGCAGCGGCAGCCATTCCGTCGGCTCGCGCATGCGCCGTCGCCTGCTCGACACGCCTGAATCCGGTGTGCTCGGCCGCGTTGCGCTCGCCAACCGTCTAACCCGTGCGGTGCTCGCCTTTACGGCGCTGTTCGCCATCCTTATCGGCAACCTCACCTATGTCCAGGTCATCAAGGCCAAGGACTATCAGGATATGCCGACCAACAACCACACTATCGCCCGCTCCAAGTACATCCAGCGCGGTTCCATCATCACGTCCGACGGCGTGACGCTGGCCGAGTCGCTGCAGCAGGAGGACGGCACCTACGTACGCTCCTACCCCAACGGCAACCTGGCAGCGCACGTGGTTGGCTACGTGAGCCAGCAGTATGGCACCACCGCCATCGAGAGTGTCATGAACGACACGCTCACCGGTTCTAAGGACTACTCCAGCTGGAACAACGCCATCGCGTCGCTCGCGGGCCAGACCCAGCCGGGCAACACCGCCAAGCTCACCATCGACTCGCGCATCCAGACGGCGGCCGAGCAGGCACTCAAGGGCTTTAAGGGCGCTGTAGTGGTCATCGACCCGCGTACCGGCGCGGTGCTCGCATGTGCCAGCTCGCCCACCTACGACAACACCAACATCGACGCCTTGCTGCAGGCGGGCGGCGGCGAGGACGGCTCTATGTACAATCGCGCCATGGACGCGCTGTACACGCCGGGCTCCACGTTTAAGGTCGTTACGCTTTCCGCGGCACTCGAGACCGGCACCGCCAGCCTTACCAGCACCTACCAGGCGCCCGGCTCCATGGACATCGGCAACGCGCCGGTCACCAACTATGCCAACGAGAGCTACGGCACCATCAGCCTGCAGCAGGCCTTTGCCGTGTCTTCCAACGTCGTCTTTGGCCAGGTGGCAAACGAAGTTGGCGCAAACACGCTCGTGCAGTTTGCCAACGCCTTTGGCTACGGCCAAAAGCTCGGCCAGGACCTGACCTCCGCGGCCTCCATCATGGCCGACCCGTCGCTCATGACCGAGTGGGAGACCGCCTGGGCCGGCGCCGGCCAGCCTGTCGGCATGGACCACACGCCCGGCCCGCAGACCACCGTCATGCAAAACGCCGTGATTGCCGCCGCCATCGCTAACAGTGGCGTGGTCATGGACCCGTACTTTGTAGCCCAGGTACTCGCCCCGGACGGAACTGTGGTCAAGACCACGCAGTCCCGCTCGCTGGGTCAGGCCGTCAGCTCCGCCACGGCCGACCAGGTCAAGCAGGCCATGCTCGCCGTCGTCCAGTCCGGTACCGGCACCGATGCCCAGGTCCCCGGCGTCAAGGTCGCCGGCAAGACCGGCTCGGCCGAGATCGGCGGCACCAACGTCAACTCGATGTTCGTTGGCTTTGCACCTTACGATTCACCCACGGTCGCCATCTCGGTGGCCTTGGAGGATTACGACAAACACGACGTCAAGGCGGCCAAGATTGCCGGCATCGTCCTGACCGCGGCGCTCGCCGCACAGGGAGCGTGATGCCCATGATCGAATCGGACACCCGAGGTGCGCCGCGGCCGAAGAGTTAGCGGCAACGCGCCACACGGCCCCAGCGGCCACATCGTAGGTACTACACACATCGTTGAGCGAATAGTTATGTTAGGAGCAGGAATGGAACAGAGGGTCCTCGGGGGAAGATACCTCCTCAAGGATAAGGTGGGGACAGGCGGTATGGCGACCGTCTACCGTGCACAGGACCAGGTCCTCGACCGAACGGTAGCCGTCAAGATCATGCTGCCGCAGTATGCTGGCGACGCAACCTTCGCCGCACGCTTTAAGCAGGAGGCCCAGGCAGCAGCCGGTCTCTCCTCCCCCTATATCGTGGGCGTCTACGATTGGGGCAAGGACGGCGACACCTATTACATCGTCATGGAGTACCTGCGCGGTACCGACCTTAAGAGCGGCATCAAGAGCCACGGCGCCCTCGACCCCAAGAAGGTCGCCCAGATCGGATCGCAGATCAGCTCTGCACTCTCGGTCGCCCACAAGCACGAGATCATCCACCGCGACATCAAACCGCAGAACATCATGGTGCTGCCCGACGGCAACATCAAGGTCATGGACTTTGGCATCGCGCGCGCCAAAAACAGCCACCTCACGCAAGACAACAACGTGCTGGGAACCGCCCACTACGTCAGCCCCGAGCAGACCCGCGGTCAGGACCTCGGCCCCACCTCGGATATCTACTCGCTGGGCGTCGTGATGTATGAGTGCGCCACCGGCCGTGTTCCCTTTGACGGTGACGACGCTATCTCGGTCGCACTCAAGCAGGTCAACGAGCTGCCTATTCCACCGAGCCAGATCAACTCCGGTGTCGACGCCGACCTTGAGCGCATCATCCTCAAGTGCATGGAGAAGGACCCGGCAAACCGCTTCCAGACCGCCGAAGAGCTTCGTCAGGTGCTCAACAGCTACCTGTCGGGCCGTGCCGTCAACATCTCGGAGCCCACGCGCATCATCGGTGCCCCCGGTGAACTGGGCGCCACCAAGACTCGCGAGCTTTCCGATCAGACGCGCGCCATGGTGCGTCCCGTCTCGGGCGTGAGCGGCCAGAATACCGCCCGTAGCTCAGTTTCGGGCTCCACCGGCTCCTACGAGGTCGAAAAGCCCAAGTCCAACAAGAACAAGATTATCGCCGCCGCGGTGGCAGCCGTTGCCGTCATCGGCATCGTGGTGGCCTTTGCCACAGGACTCTTTGGCGGCGAGCAGGTCACCGTGCCCGATGTGCTGGGCAAGGACCAGCAGACTGCCGTCGAGCAGATCAAGGAAGCCGGCCTCGAGGTCGGCACCATCGACCAAAGCTACAACGACGATATCGACGAGGGCAAGGTCGCCGAGCAGACGCCCAACGGCCACACCAAGAAGGCCAAGGGCACCAAGGTGAACCTGGTGATCTCCAAGGGCCCCAAGCCCTCCGAGAAGGTTGAGGTTCCCCGGCTTGTCGGCCTGACCAAGGACCAGGCAGAAGCCGCGCTGGCAAGCGTTGGCCTGAAGGGCAACGCCTCCGAGGAGGCCAACGAGGCCGATGAGGGCCAGGTCTTTGAGCAGGGCACCGAAGCCGGTAAGGAAGTCGAAAAGGGCACGACCATCTCGTATAAGGTCTCGAGCGGCCCGGATACCACGTCCGTCCCCGATCTGACCGACATGACCGAGGCCCAGGCGCGCAACGCCCTCGATATGGCAGGCTTTGGCGTCGACGTGAGCTACCAGGAGAACGACTCGGTTACCGAGGGCACCGTGATCAGCTGGAACCCCAGCGGCAAGCAGAAGCCCGGCGCCACGATTACCGTCGTCATTGCCAAGAAGTCCGGCAAGGCCTCCGTCCCGGGCAACCTATACGGCAAGAGCATTTCCGCCGCCGTTACCGCGCTCAACAACGCCGGTTTCTATAACATTGGCTTCTGTGACCAGAACGGCAATCCCGTGAGCGGTAACGAGGATGCCACCGTTACGGGCGTCTCCCCCACCGGCAAGCAGTCCACCGACAGCACGATTACGCTGACGGTTGCACTTTCTGGCTCGGGTTCGGGTTCGGGCACGGGCACGGGCGGCGATTCCGGTACGACCAACTAAGTCGCCACCCCACCGCTCATTTCGGCTCTCGCCGCAAACATATTCGCTCACAGGCGCCCGCTTGCTTCCCCAGCAAGCGGGCGCTTCGTTTTTGACATGACATGAACCAGAAGAGCCCGGCACCGTAGCGGTACCGGGCTCGATATTCCTCTGGTGCCCCCGGGCGGATTCGAACCGTCGACACCCGCTTTAGGAGATATGATTTAATGCTACCCCCTACCATTCATCAAGCATCATTGAACATCATATAACCGCAGATAAACATAGCAGTTTGCGTCTTTTGCCTCCGGTAGCTGCGCCTATGCTTTTACAAACATATTACTAACGGCTTTAGCTAAACTGCACTCAATGAATTGTTGAAAACTATTCAAAGAAACGGAGTGCAAAGATGTCAGAACAGCCACTCATTAGCGGAAGAGGCACGTGTTGGAAAGACAAGAGATCACCTAACACCTATCGCTATTATTTTTCCCTTGGAGTCAAGGACCCGAAGACAGGGCGCTACAAACGATCCCCAACTTATACGGTTCGTTGCAAGACTAAAACAGAAGCTAAGGCTGCAATGCAGGCCAAGCTGGCTGAAATCAACTCCTCTGGCACGATCACTAAAACTAAAAAGCCCACTTTGCTTGCGTCCTACTGCTGGGCCTTTCATGAAAATAGGGACACCGAGCTTGTGCCAACGAGCTATGAAAGAGAAGCGTACGATTGCAGGCATATCGAAGACCTATTCGGTGCGTTTCAGACAATTGAGGGGCTAACTCCCGATTTAATCGAAGAAGCATATGCCGAAGCTCGTCGTACGGGAAAATACAAACCATCAGAGCTTGTACGAATCAATTCAAAACTGCGTCAGATTCTGTCGAATGCAGTCGCAAAGAGAATAATTGACCGAAACCCCTGCGCTACCGTTCATGTTCGCAGACCACGCAACAAAAGAGAATCACTGACAATCGACCAAGTAGCTACCCTATGCACACATCTTCAACACATTGAGCTCACCGCCGAAGCTGTTGGTACGCTAGTACTAGTGTATACGGGTATGCGGAAAGGCGAGATGCTGGGCCTCGAATGGCGCGATTGGGACCCTGCCAATAAAACCTTGAAAATTGACAGGCAGTACACCAACGACCATGAACTGAGGGCACCCAAGTCACAAGAAAGCCAACGCAAAATCCCCGTTGGAGAAACCTTGGCCGAACGCCTTCAATCATGGTCAGCCATACAAAAAGAGCTCCTGGCCTCTCTGGGGCTGTCCCAGACTGGCAGCACTCCCATCATTAGCGATATTGCTGTCAAGCAGGGGGTCCCTACTGTCTGTCACATGAAAAACTACATCTTCAACCATTGGTTTCGCGATTTCGCAGTTAGCTGTAATCTTGGAATCTATGAGCCGAACAATTCGACTGGCGGAAAACTATATAAGGGCATCTGCCCGCATCAGCTCAGGCATTGTGTAAGCACTTTTATGCTGGCGAACGGATCGGACGTTAGAAGCGTGCAAGGTATTCTTGGCCACGCGGACCCCAATATCACGCTCAAAACGTATACAAGCCTCGTTCAACAATCAGAAATAAAAGCAGTTAAAGGCTACGAAGACTTCATCAACGCCTATATACAGAAAAGCGAGAAATAGCATGTCATTCATTCATCGTTTCATCAATAATATTACGGTACTATACTACTATTTCCGCAGGTAGACGCTTTATTTGATTGACATCTAATGAGTTTTAATAGATTCTAAAGCTGTCAGATGGCTACGCATGTAGTCATAAAAACCGGCCCCCCAAGTGCTTATGAACCTGGTAAGTCTTACAAGCACAGGGAGGGCCCTCATTGAAAGGATAGCTCATCATGGCTACTCCACAGATTAGCACTCAGGCGTCCACACCGACTTTCCCCACTGGTGCCGCTCAGTGCGATCGGTTACTCCGCGTTAACGATATCCGCGAACTCACTGGCTGGAGCGAAAACACCGCGCGCAAGTTTATGCGCGAGTCCGGCAAGCTCATCCAAATCCATCGCTCGAATTACATGTTTGAAAGCTCATTCTATGAGCTTTTCAAGCAGCTTGAAGGTCGTACCGCCCACCTTGACTAGGCGGTAAACATGAGCGAGCTACCGTCAATTTCCGACATATTCAACGATGATGTTACCGAGCAACGAAAGATTATAGAGAAAATGGATAAAGCTATTTTTATTTCAGTGCCCGAGTGGGCGTGCTGCGTCACCACCGTTGCCGCCGAGCGTCTCATCCTCGGCCTCGTATGGAAGTTTGGAAAACCTTCCAAAAACAAACGGCCCATGGGCTTTTGCGCTAGAAGCAAATGGATTGAGGATCACTACCACTTGAGCAAGAACACGATATCCCGAGCCTATACTTCTCTAAAGGATAAGGGGTATATTCAAAAAACTGGTGATGGCAGCTGGATGCTTAATTACGCTGCAATCTACCGCGCCGCGATCGAAAACGCTTGGGAGCCCCCGAAATCTTAAGTCCACAGCCCGACTATCGACGTGGGCTTCTGTCAAACAACCGAGTTAAAAACCACTGAGCCAGAATCCGCTTCAATAGAAGATGATTCTGGCTCAAATGATATCCGACCATTCACGCAGCATGTCTACCGCAATCTGGCAAGAATCGAGGACGGGGAAACCGTCATCGAGGTCGTGAAGGTCGGTAATCGCCAGGCGTCTACAAAAACATGCCGCGGATGTAAAATGAAGCAAGGTCGAACCGAAACAGTTCCCGGACAATTGGCGTCCGGCCAGACACTTCGATTCGACCCTTTCTCATACCTGCATCTAAAATACTCCCATAATCATTCTCGACATCTTTAACGCCATCACTCTCCCGCCACCAGCACGTCGTAGGTGCTATTTTCAACGAATCGATATGACCGCCCATTCATGTTCTTTAAGGCACGTGATACCATGAAAACGTGCGGTATTTCTCCAATCGAAAACCTGCGTGAACGTATGACTTGAGACGCTTTTAGAACTCACCAAGCGCAGGACAAACACAACTCAACAGCGGCCGCGTATTTGTTCCCAGCCGTACGGCATGGCGGAGCCATGCCCATTGTTGATTGGAGTGCCGCACGATGACAGACAACCCGAACGACAGAAAAATCAGCGAGACGCCCGGCGCGAAGGACGTCCTCGATGAGGCCGCCGAGCAGATTGAAAAGGCTTGGCGAGAGAAGCTGCTGCGCGAGACCGCCGATCTCAAGACCGAGAACGCGTTACTCAGGGCCCAGCTCGACGAATTCAACCGCAAGCTCGTCGAGGCGAGAGACCGGAACGAAAGACTTGAGGCCGACTGCAATGAGCGGGTCGCCTTTATCGAGGAGAAGTTCGAGCTCGACACCGCGAGCATCGAGCTCGAAAACAATGAGCTCCATGCCGCGAGCGTCAGATACCTCGCCGATGCCAGGGAGCTCAGCAGGCAGGTCGTCCAGCTCCACGCCGAGGCTGAGGCCATGTCCGATGAGATCGAGCGTCTGCGCGTCGAGCGTGACGCCGCGTTGAAAGCCCAAGCCGAGCTGAGCGATGCGCTCCTGGCCCAGCGCGACCTGATGGCCGAAGTCGCCGCCCTCAAGGACCGCCTCGCCGCCTCCGAGCGGCGGGCGACCGTGGCCGAGGCCAAGGTCGAGGTCATGACCAAGATGAGGGGCGAGTAGTCCCGCGCCCTTCCTGTCAGGTAACTGATTTCTAGAAACCTTCTAGAGCGCTTTTAGAAGGTTTCTAGAACCGGGCGCAGCATCTTCGATCGGCACGATGTCTCGATAGATAAGGCGATGCCTGGTGTCGCACCATTTATCGCGATGGTAGTGACCGAAGAACCAGACGCGGTAGCCGAGCCGTCCGTCGAGCTCACCCAGGAAGGTTTGCAGCGGATCCCCGCGGTACTCACGTCCGCGTTCGCGACACAGCTCTCTAGCCAGGGCAGCAGGAGCCTCGTGAGTCACAACGTAGTCGACCTTCCAGCCCACGCGGTCGAGCGAGGAGCGGCAGTGTTCCGTCTCTTTCTCGCTCGGCATCTCCTCGGGCCACCAGCTCCTCCCCTCCTTGCGATACTGCCTGTCGTTGCTCGCGGCGCCGCCCATGGCAAGGACTGTGAGCCCGTCGATAACGAACACCTCTCCGCGCATCAGGTGCAGCACGTGCGGTCGTGCCTCATGGACGAGCCCGCCGTTCCACTCCCGCACCGGCAGCCCGGCCAGGGCGTGGTGGTTCTCATGGTTGCCGTCTACGAAACACGTGGTCCAGGGCTTCGACTCGAACCAGTCGAGCCAATACCTCTCAGCATTCGAGCCATCCCAGACAAAGCCGAAGTCGCCGGCCACGATCACCGCGTCATCGCGCGTCAGGGTCCGGCCCAGCGGCCAATTTTTGAATGCAAACCGGCTGGACCCGTACTCGGCCCTGCCGTGCACGTCGCCTGTCACATAGACCGTCATCAGTACGCACCCCACGGCAGGAGTTTGTCCCCGAGCCTCACGATCCGGTCATACAGCACCGTGTGCCGTTCGTCCGGGTTGCCGTCTCGGTGAAAATGACCGTAATACCAGTGCTTATAGTCCAGGCGATCCTCGATCTCGTCGAGGAATCCGGTCAGCCGGTCCACATCAGGGCGTTCCCAGCCCGGGTCCGGGTAGAGCGTCGGCGAGAGCATGCGCGTGGCGCAGGTATGGGTGATGACGCAGTCGACCTTCCAGCCGACCTCGTCGAGCTTGGCCCGCGCGGCATCGAATTCGCGCTCGTCCGGAAGCTCCTGAGGCCACCAGCTGGAATACGGCACGCGGTATTCCCTGTCCACGCTCGTGGCACCGCCCATGGTGAAGACCGTCGAGCCGTCGAGCTCGAAGACCTCCCCGCGCATGAGGCGGCGGATAGACGAAGTATCCGACAGGCGTTGCGTCAGCCCACCGTGCCACAGTTCCATGGGTCGCTCCGCCCAGTGATCGAAGCGCTCGTGGTTGCCGTCGACGAACAGCACCGTGTAGGGGCGCGACTCCAGCCAGGCGATATCGGCGCATTCCTCGGCAGAGAAATCCCACGGAAAGCCAAAGTCGCCGGCGACAATGAGGTAGTCATCGCCGGTAAGGCTATCCCCAAGCTCCCAGTCGCGGAGCTTTTGCA
Organism: uncultured bacterium; assembly: GCA_905215065.1. GTDB lineage: Bacteria > Actinomycetota > Coriobacteriia > Coriobacteriales > Coriobacteriaceae > Collinsella. The sequence continues at coordinate 33,332 of CAJMOF010000012.1, forward strand.
TGTCGAGCCCACCGTGGATGTCGCCCGTCACATAGACCGTCATCGAATCACCTCTTCCCTCTTGTACGCCGCCAGCTCGCGCTCGACCTGCCTGTCGCCGGTCTCGTTGACCCACCAGGGCCATTTCACCCGGCCGCACGGCTCGCCGACTCCGGCGAACCACTCCCTCAGCTCGTCGAGGCTCACCGGGGAGTGCCCGTTGGCATCGCAACCGACGTCGTAGCGCAGAAGGCCCTGCTTGCGGTTGAACTCGTTGTACGCGCCGCCGCTGCTGTGGATGTGCCCGTGGAGGTGCCACGATCCATGGCTCATGCCCTGCCAGTCGGCCATGGGGTAATGGCTCAGGACGATCTTCTGCCCGTCGATCTTGAGCACGCAGATCGGCGGCTCCACGGTGAAGGCGCCCGCGACCGCCGGCTGGGTCCAGTCCTTGTCGTGGTTTCCCGGGACGAGGTGGATGCGCCTGCAGGCGATCCGCTTGCGCAGCCCGTAGGCGTCCTGGGCGGTCATCTTGAATGAGAAATCACCCAGGATGTAGAGCTCGTCGTCCACGGCAACCCTGCCGTTGATGCTGTCGACGATGGCGTCGTTCATCTGCCAAATCGTCTCCCACGGGCGGTCGGTGAACTTCAGCACGTTCTCATGCCCGAAGTGGGTGTCGCTGGTAAACCAGATCATATTTATGTCTCCTTCTGTCGCTAAAAAACGTTCTCCTTCGAGGTCAGGAGACGTTTTATGAGCGACATGAGGTGCATATCCCTCATGTTTCAAGCTCCAATCTGTCGGGTTTGCCCAACTAAAAGTTTACGCCCACGCGCCCACGCGCGAACAGGATTCGATTTTTGAAATATGGACGAATTCCTCGTCAGAAGGGTAGAATGGTGCCGACGGCAGCCCAAGTTGTAGTGAGCTGGGCAGAGCCGTTGCTTAATAGAGTTAGGTCATCGTCTTAGCGACGGTGGCCTTTCTTTTTGGGCTTCGAGCCCTGCTTGAGTGCCTTGGAAAGGCCGACAAGGGCCGTGAGGAGCGAGACCGTAGCGGTCAGGAGCTTCACGAGCTCGGTGAAATCGGTCATGGGCATCACCTCCCATCGAATGGAGGGCTCTGCCCGGCACGAGGGCTGCCGACAGCAAGGACGATTCTATCAGAGCGGCTGACTCCCGCCGATCAATTCATACTCCTCACCCTCGCCGAATTGCGAGCATGAAAGAATCGGCACTGGATGGCAGCACGCTAGGGCACCGACGATAGGCTCTCCAAAACTAGCGAGGCGTGTCTCCGCGAGCGTAATCGCCTCGGTCGACCGCACGATCGACCTGCGGCGAGATGTCGATGTTGCCACCATGGGCTCGGCCTGCGGCGCGAACACGGTCATCGCCAGCATCGGGAACGGCGCCGGCGTAACGGTTTCGAATCTCCCTTGCGTAACCGCGCCGGGCAAGAAGCTCATCACGAACCGCCGGATCCTCGAGCAGATCTTCATCGCACTTCGGTGCGATGAACTTAGGGAAGAGATTGTAGGCGACGCCCTTGCTCGCCTCTGCCTGCTCGACCCACGCCGAATACGCTTTCTTAAGCCGTTGAATGTAAATCTCGCAACGCCTCTCATAAGGAAGGGCTCGCTCGGCTTCCAGCACGTTATTTTTAAAGGCCGCCTCAAGCTGCTTGATCGCAAACCGCCCGTCAAGACGGGTCAGGTTGAAAGTGCATTTCGGATTGCCGGCCTCCTTGATATCGAGATCCGTCGCATAGACTCGGTTGTTCTTAATGAAAATCTCTACGCCCCATGAGGCAAGTAACTTTTTGAACTGCTCCATAGTCTTCGGGTGATAGTCGTTGATTGCAATATGGATCAACTCGCGCAAATTGTTTTTATAGCTGTACTCTCCCCGATCGACAATTTTCTTTTCAGTGTCGCGCGGCTGTCGGTCTCGAATCTTCGAGTTCTTCTTTCCCTTTTCGAGCTGAGCGAGATTCCAGGCCTTGTCCATTTCACGAACCCACGCAGCGCGTTCGTACTTTCCGCGACGCCCACCCGTCTCGCAACGCTTACCCGTCAAAAGATCCGTGCGGTTAATCGCCATATGGACCGCGTAACGTTTTCCCGCCTTATCGCTTTCCTCATGCAAGGCGACAATCACTTGTTGATGCGGGTAGTGTTTCGCAAGCCATTGCTCCGCGTAGGCCATACATGCATCGGGGGTCATCTTGCCTCCGTTGCAGCTGCACTCCTCGGGAAGAAACGCAAGAACCTGATGAAGCATCGTTATGTTCTTCGCGCCGGCACGCGCAGGCCTGTCGTGATGAAACATCTTCCGCGTCATAGCCATCTCGGAAAACCAGTACTTTCGGTTCGCGAGGTTCCAGCCGCCGCGGGCCAAAGCGTACTTTCCGTTAATGTACTTGCGCACGTTCTTCGCATAGCGCTCGGACGAAACACCTTTCTGCTTAACGACGGTCATTTTGATCACCGCCGACGAAATAGCGCTGTTCGAGTTCTTCGATAAAGAGAGTGACTTTGCGGGCGTTCTGGTAAACCTTTTCAAGCGTTCGGAAAACTGCCTTCTCGTTGTAGGCCGGAAGACCTTGCGCGTGCACGAAGTACATCAGCTGGTTGAGGTTCGTCCCCTCGCGATACAGCTCGTGATAGATTTTTGCGACCTGGCTCATATCGAAATCGATCATCTCGATTTTCCCGGCCAGCATCACGCGGCGGGCATACGCACTGACGGTCGTGCCGAGCGCATCCGCCTGCTTGCGAATCGCCTCGTGCTCGCCATCGGTGACTTTGACGTAAATAACCGCCGAGCGCTTTTCGTTCGAATCCTCTGAAACGGTTTGCAGCTTTTTGCTACGGCCACCGTTCTTATTTTTGGAAATGGCTAGATCATCGAACGATTCATTCCAATGAATCAGTGCATAGCGAATGAATTCGGCTTTCGTCATGCCCGCCTTTTCTGCCAAAGCGGAAAGCGTTTCGTATTCTTCAGAAGTGAGTGTCGCCTTAACGGTGTACGGACGTTTGCAACTCATCATTCATGCCCCCAGGAAAGCAGAGCGAATCGGTGAGGCCACCGATTCAAAACCGATATGAGATTGCTTTCCTTTTTAGGAGCGACTGACGTCGCGCCGATTTTTGAAGTGACGCCGTCGCTTCCCTTAGAGAAATGAAGGCGAACTTCATTTCTAACTTTATCGCCGTGTGAGGTGTTAAACAAGATGTGTTGGCAGATAAAGGGGGCGAGTATGGCCCCATTTATCTAGCCCAACACCAATCTTGCAATCACCGGGACGGCGATTGGGCGAAGCGTAGCGTAGACACGAAATGAGAGGCCTCGTTTCGAGCGAAAGGCTTCGCGGTGTCGTAGTGTCAGCGGAGACCGTGAGCGGAAGCGAATTTTTAACGCGAAGGATGCTGAGTGTTAGAAATTCGCTGTAGCGGACTCCGGGCGAGGGCTGGAGCAAGTTGATGGAAGACCTTACCGATTTGCGGAAGGTTTTGCCCGAAGCATCCGGCACCGCCGAATTCTTTTGGAACGGCCTCTCGTTTGATTGCTTTCCTATCGTTTGCTCCCAGACTGGGCGTCTAAAAAAGGCGGCCGAACCGGCCGCCCGCAAATTAACATTTACCAAATGTAAGAGGAGAGGAACGATGTACATTACTCCCAGTGACCGGCGACGTCGACAACCCAATGTTGTCCCGTAGCCTGCTGTTCATAATGTCCTTGGTCCTCAGAGGTGGTATACGAATCATTGATTGCAGAACCGCCGTTAGGATGCTGCGCATCGCCAAAAGTAGCGTGAGCGTGAGCGTCCATTTCGGCTGCAGATCCAAATGCTGCGTGGCATGCACTGCAGATCCAACGTTCATGGCGCGTATAAACCACATTCGGCACCCAGACCTGGCTGTAATCTGTCTCCCAGTGGCCCTGCTCGGCAACCCACTTCTTCTGGCTGCCGCCGTTGGAAGAGGAATTGTTGCTGCCGGAACTCTGCGAATTGCCGGGATTCTGCTTGGACTGGGAGGAATCGCCCTTGCTGTCCGACTTCGAGGAATCGGAAGACTTGTTATCCTCCTTCTTGGAGTCATCGGACTTCTGGTCCTTGTCGTCGGATTCTTTCTTCTCCTCGTTCTTGGTTCCAGAGGTTTGCGCCGCCTTTTCTTCGCTTGGCTTCTTTTTGTCTTTATTCTTTACCGCTGTGGCGGCCCTTTCCGTAGAGCCGCTTCCTTGCTTTGCAACGCCGGCACATCCAAGTTGAGGTGCCGAAAGGCACACCAGAAGCGCAACGATAATAGCCTTTTTTCTCACACCGATCTCCCCGTCCATGAAACCGGGCGTTGGACACTAGCCGATATCCAACGCCCGACTCGCTTTTACATCTGCTCGCGGCGCTTCTTCCGGTCGAGGAAGACGCCGGCTGCCACAAGGACGGTACCGCCGATGGCGAACGTCTCGCCGATGAGGCCCGTGCGGTCGCCGGTCTGGGCGAGGTTGCCGGGCCGGGCGGTCTCCGTGCCGGCGAGATGCTTCGGGCTGTATGCCACCTGTTGCTTTGCGGCCTCCTCTGCCTCCTGTCGTGCGATCTCATCGGAAAGCTCCTGCTCCGCCGCGATGCGGTCGGACTTCGCCTGCTCGTAGGCGGCGAGCGCCGCATCATAGCCGGGCTTGAGCCCGTCCAGCGCAGCCTGCTTCTCGTCCAGGATGACTTTGGCGGGCGCGACCTTGGCACGTGCCTCGACTGCTGCGGCGAAAAGCGCGTTGAGGGCGTCATCCGCGTTCGCGTCATGGCCGGAAGCGATCGCCGCGTCGGCATTGATGGAGTTCAGCCTCGCCAGCTTGGCGTCTGCCTGCGCCTTTGCCTGTTCGGCGGCGGAGACCAGGGACTCGGCGGCGATGGTATCCGCCTTCGCGGCATCGAGCGCGGCCTTGGTGTCATTGACGGCCTTTACTGCATCCTGCTGGCGCTGCTGTGCCTCTGCGAGCTTCGCGGCAAGACCGGTGAGGATGTCGAGGTTCGACTGTGCGTCCTCGAGATCGGTCTGGGAGCCGGTGAGCCTGTCGGCGGCAACGCCGGTGTCGGCCTTTGCGGCATCGACGGCACGCTGGGCATCCGCGAGGGCGCGTGCGGTGCCGTCCGCCTTTTGCTTGGCGGCTGCGAGGACTGCCGCCTTCTCGGCTTGGTCGGCTGCCGCCGCGTCTTGGACGCTCTTTGCTGTATCGACCGCCTTCTTGGCGTCGGCGATGTCCTGGAAGAACTTCGCGAGGTCGGCGTTCGCATCGTCCACGCCCTGCTGCTTAGCAGCGGTGTCCGCCTTGGCGGAATCCAACTTAGACTGTGCGGTCGTTACGGCTGCGTTGGCAGCATCAAAGGCGACCTGCTTCTGCTGGACGGTCGACTTTGCCGTATCGACTGCCGCGTTGGCGGCATCGAGGTCCGATTTCGCCGCATCAAGCTCGGTCTGGGCATCCGTGACGCCCTGTTGCTTGGCGGCGACATCAGCATTGGCGGCATCGACGGCACGCTGGGCATCCGCGACGCCCTGCTTCGCGGCATCGACACCTGCCTGTGCGGAATCCGCTGCGACCTGCTTCTGCTGAACGGTTGCGGTGGCGCCGGCGGCTGCCTGCTTCTTGGATGCGAGATCGGCCTTGGCTGCGTCGAGTGCGCTCTTGGCGTTCTTGAGACCGTTGATATAGGAGGTCAGCTTTTGCTCGTACTCGTCGACGGAGATGGGGTTCGTGTTCCAACCGGAGCCGGACCAGCCGGAGATCTCTGCGGTATAGCACTGCGTCTGAAGCCCGGACATGGTGCCCTTGGTGCAGGTTGCCATTCCCATAACGGCGAGTTCGGGATTGATGATGTTCATGTAATGGCCGACGGTGCCGCTGCTGCCGTTCTCCCAGCGGCAGTTGTTTGCAATCCAATGGTTGATTGCGACGCCGTTCTTTGCATAGAAATCATAGGCATCCTTGCCGACAAGACCGGTGACTCCATAAAGGGCCTCCGTTGCCTTGTCGAAAAAGCCCTTCTCCTGCTCGATCCACTGCCCACTCGGATCGATTCCGTAATTCCATGCCAGGTTTTCGGCAAAATTATATTGACGGGCATGATCGAGCACAGTGTCACTGTAGTTGGCATCCGCAATGGCACCGGCGATGAGCTTGTAGGTGACCTGGAGCTCGGACAGGCCGACCGACTTGCGGTAGTCGTTGACGGACTTCATCCACCTGATCGCATTGAGCATGTTATCAAGGGACGTGGCGTCCTTGGAGTTGCCGACTTCGGTCTTTCCGGCATATTTGGCGTTCAGGATGATGTTGACTGCGTCATCGGCACCCATGGCACGGAAGAAGCCGATGGCTCCCTGCTTGAGCTGCGCGTCGGCGGAATCGAGTTTTGCCTGTGCCTCGTCGACCTTCTGCTGCGCGGCGGTCACGGCGGCGTCTGCGGTATCCTTTGCGGCCTTGGCGTTCGCAAGCTCTACATCGGCGGCTGCCTTGGCGGACTCAGCGTCCTTGACAGCCTGCTTCGCTGCATCCAGCTTGGAGATGGCGTCGACGTTCGCCTGCTTGGCGGCATCGAGGTCGGCGTTCGCGGCATCGAGTGCGGACTGGGCGGCGTTCATGCCGGATTCGGCATCGGCCGCGGCCTGCTGCTTTATGGAGAGGGACGCCTGGGCATCATTCAGCTCGGTCTGCGCCGTTGCTGCAGCGGACTGCGCCTGCTCGAGCTCGGACTCGCACTGGGACTGTGCCGCTTGTGCGGCAGCGAGGGCTGCCTCCGCGTCCGCGACCTTCTGTTTTGCCGCATCGTACTCCGGACCGCTGGCGCCTGCCTCCGCTGCGGCGAGGTCGGCTTTCGCCTGCTCATAGGCGGCGCTGGCTGCTGCGACCTTCGCATCCGCCGCGTCCTTGTTCTGCTTGGCTGCGACAAGGACGGAATCGGCGGAATCCTTTGCAGACTGGGCCGCAACCAGCTTGGACTGGGCATCGGCAAGCGTAGCGTTGGCGTTGGCGAGTTCAACCTGTGCCCTGTCCACGGCAGCCTGGGCGTCGCGCACGGCCTGTTCGGCGGCACTGATTGCCTCCGGGGTGGCGCTTACGGCATCTGCCTTGGCTTTATCGAGGGCATCCTTGGCATCCTGGGCCGCCTTGAGGGCGGACTTGTACGCCTCGTCCTTCTCGGACGCATCCGCCTTGGCGTCTGCGAGACCCGCCTTCGCCTGCTCGAGGTCCTTGCCGGCAGTATCGGCGGCGTCCTTGCCCTCTGCGACCTGACGGGCGTACTCGTCCATTGCCGCTCGGTCGGCTGCCGTGCCGGCGCTGACTGCCGAATCGTAGGATGCCTTGGCCTGGTCGCGGGCGGAAGCCGCCTCGTTGTAGGGACCGGCGGCCTCATCGTAGGATGCCTTGGCGGCGTCCTCCTTCGCCTTCGCCTCGTCGACTGCCTTCTGCAGGTCCGCGATGGTCTGTGCGGCGGATTTCGCGCCGACACCGGATGCCGCGCCGGCGTGGGCGGCGATCGGCGACATCACGGCGGGGTGCTGCGTGCCCCCGTCACCGGTCTGGGCGAATGCCGTGAACGGTGAGATGAGGCTCGATCCGGTCATGGCGGCCATGGTCGCCGCGGTGACGGTCAGACGCGCGATCCCCTTCGGGGCGTGAATCTTTTTGTTTGGCAGTGTGGCGAAGTGATCGCCGCCGGCAGCGAAATGCTTTCCCTGAGTCATTGCTATTCCATTCCTTTTCCGTGCCCTATCCGACTGGGCATCAGAGTGCTTTCCAATAGAGATAATTATGCGCCTTAACAGGGATTGTTGTATATAGTCCGTTGGCTTTTATACAACAATCCATGACTCTTTTTGTCATGGATATCTCGCCGCTACAACGATCCTTTGGTCTACGCTGCAAAGAATTAAGATCAAAGTCTGGTTACTCTCAAGTACAATTTGCGAATCGCATCGGCATGGACAGGTCTTACTACGCCTCGATAGAGGTCGGACGAAGAAATGTCAGTCTTTCTAACCTCTGTAAAATTGCTAACGGATTCGACATGACAATCGCTGCACTCATGACTGGTGTGACTGAGAAAACGGATTAGTCCATCAATCAATCAGCGAACGCAGTGAGCGAATCAATCGACGGCACAGCCGGCGGCAAGGTCACGGCACGTGACCGCGCAGCGAGCTTCGCGAGCGAAGGGGGACAGCATCGCTGTCCCTATTCTTTATCGACGGCTTAGCCGGCGGCAAGGACACGGTACGTGGCCGCGCAGCGAGCTTCGCGAGCGAAGAGGACGGCATCGCCGTCCCTATATTTTTATAGTATATTTCTCTATTAATTGGTTTCACCAAAATGGGTATAGCGCAAGCTTCTGAACAGGCGTTTTTATCAAAAACTCAAAGCAGCCGAATCATCAAAATGGTGAAATTTTTTACCCAAATTGAGGAAGCGCTTCACCAAAATGGAACCGACTAACGGCTGTTGAAAACTTTTTATCCCCAAAATGGTGATTTCCTGTTTTCAGTGGAAAACTCGGTAAGTTAAATTATTTACTTACCAGATTTACAAACAAAAGCAGTTCTTAACCCTAAAACCAGAACAGGTCAGAAGCAAAATTAACTCCTGACCTGCGATTTTTCTGGTGCCCCCGGGCGGATTCGAACCGTCGACACCCGCTTTAGGAGAGCGGTGCTCTATCCCCTGAGCTACGGAGGCATGTTGTACTAGTGTAGCAGATTTGCGCCACTACCATGCAGCGCATAACCGCTCTTCGAGATAGTCATCTGCGACGTTCTTTAATGACTAGTCGTTTAAGAACGTCGCAGATGACAACCCAACGACTACTTGCCTTTGTGGAAAAGGTTCTTGATGACGGAGGGGATGCTCTTGGCGCCCTTGGCCGTCACATCGATAAAGTCGGGCGAACGAACGAGCTTGTCCTCGTCAATGTACTTACGCACCGCGCGAAGCGTTTCCTTGTCATTGCGCGTCGAAAACGTAAAGTGGCCATTCTCTTTGGTAAAGATGGCAAAACGCGTAATCTTCTTGGTGCCGCGCAAAACCTCGGCGGCAATATAGTCGACCTCGTCCCACGGGATTTGGATATAATCCTCGGGATTACGCTCGTTATAGTACTCAAACGCCTTATTGCCCACCATCACGTTACCGTGACTGGTAAGCCCCATCAGGCAGGTTGCCGGCGTTGCCAGATCGACCGTGCTGTTCTGAGATTGCGCCATACGCGCCTCGCCCTCCAATAAAAACAATCGGACCGCATCCAGTGTACCCACCGGGTGCGGTCCGTTTCAATGGCTCAAAAGCCCTTGCCTAGCAACTCTCGGTCTTAAGCCGAAGCGTGCTTACATGAAGCCGCAGACGCGACCGATGATGCCGACGGCGAAGAGAGCCAGGATGATGACGATCGGGCTGACCTTCTTCTTGAGGAGCTTGCAGACCAGAAGGGTCAGGCACACGGCGGCAAGGCCGGGGATGAGCTGATCGAGGTTGGCCTGAAGCGTGGTGACCTTCACCGGGTCGAGTGCGTTGGCACCGACAGAGCTGTACATCGTCAATGCCTGCTTGATGCCCTCAGAACCGGCGGGCAGGTTGGCCCAGTCGATATAGGCGCCAGCGGACTGCGTGACCTTGGAGACGACCGGGGTGAAGGAGATGGACACCCAGCGCTCGACCAGGGCGCCGATGATGAACATACCCAGGATGGAAGCACCCTCGGTGACCTTGCCCATCAGACCGCCGGAGAGGTCCTTGGCGATGGAGGAGCCGACCTTGTAGCCAAACTCCTGCGTGTACCACAGGAAGGCGTAACGGATGATGTTCCACGCGAAGAAGAACAGCAGCGGACCGGCGATGCTGCCGGACAGGGCCAGGGAAGCGCCCAGTGCGCCCAGAATCGGGCGAAGGGTGAACCAGAAGGCGGGGTCGCCGACGCCGGCGAGCGGGCCCATCATACCGACCTTGACGCCCTGAATGGCGACGTCGTCAATCGGAGCACCGTTGGCGCGCTCCTCCTCGAGGGCGAGGGTAACGCCAATGACGGGGGCGGAAACATAGGGGTGGGTGTTATAGAACTCCAGGTGGCGCTTAAGAGCGGCAATCTGGTCATCCTTGCTGGTGTAGAGCTTCTTGATCGCAGGGATCATTGCGAAGCACCAGCCGCCGTTCTGCATACGCTCGTAGTTCCACGAGCCCTGAAGGAACTGATGACGGAAGCAAACCTTCTTACGGTCAGCCTTGGTGAGCTGAATCTTGTTCTCTGCCATATGTATCACTCCCCTCCTACTCGTAATCGTTCAGAATGTCGCCGAGCGGGTCACCGGAGCCACCGCCCATGCCGCCACCCTGCTTGGCCAGATCCTTAAGGCCAAGGTAGATGAGGGCAAGGGAGATGCCGATGAGGCCAAGGGCGATCAGCGTGAGCTGAGGGATGGCAGCAAGGACAAAGCCGAGGATGAAGAACGGCCAGGTCTCCTTGGTGGCCATCATGTTGATGACCATGGCGTAACCGACGGAAGCGACCATGCCGCCGCCGACAGCCATGCCGCCGGACAGCCAATCGGGCATAGCGTTAAGCGCGTTGGTAACGGCCTCGGCCGGGATGATGCACAGAAGTACTGCCGGGATGGCGATACGAACACCCTGCATGAGGATGCCGGCGTACTGCCAACGCTCGATGCCGGCGAAGTCGCCCTTCTCGGCGCAGGCGTCCATGCCGTGAACCATAGCGGTAGCCAGGGTACGGCAGATCATGGTCAGGAACAGGCCAGCGACCGACAGCGGGACGGCGACGGCGATGGCGGCGGTAACGGCCTTGGCCGAATCGGTGGCGCCACCGTTAAGGGCGAGCACCATGATGATGGAAGATGCGACCGAGGCCAGAGCGGCGTCAGGCGCGACGGCGGCGCCGACGTTAGCCCAGCCAAGGGCCATCATCTGGAGCGAACCGCCCAGGAGGATGCCCTCCTGAAGGTGACCGGTTACGAGACCGATAAGCGTGCATGCCACGAGCGGCTGATGGAACTGGAACTCATCCAGAATGCCTTCCATACCGGCAAGCAACGCGACAATCGCAACGAGCAGAATAGTGATTGCAGACATGTATCGGACCCTCCTTTACTATGCTTGAGCGGCCAGTTCGGCCTTAGCTTTCTTCAACATGGCGTCGAGATCCTCGGAGGCATCCGAAGGAACCTTGCGGACCTCGAACTTGACGCCCTTGGCCTTGAGAGCCTCGATGGTCTTGACATCGTCATCGCCCATAGCGACAGCGTTGGTGACGACGACCTTGCCCTTGGAGTGGGCCATGGAACCGATGTTGGCTTCCTTGATGTCGACGCCGGCCTCGATGGCCCTGAGCAGATCCTGCGGGTTCTCGAACAGCAGCATGGCCTTGGTGTCACCAAAGCGCGTGTCCTTGACGACCTCGGCCATCTTCTTGATAGGCACGACGTTGGCGTGGACTCCCGGAGGGGCAGCCTGCTCGATCATGGTCTTGCGGAGCTCGTCGTGAGCAACGCCGTCGGAGACCACGATGATGCGGTTGGGGTTGATCTGCTTGGTCCACGTGGTGGCCACCTGACCATGCAGCAGACGCGTGTCGATACGGACGTGGGCGATCTTGATGTGCCCGTCGCCGATCACCGTTCCCGGAGGAATGGCACCCGCAGGAGCAGCGGCGGCCGCAGCCGGCTTCTTCTCCTCGGGCTCCAGAGACTCGGGCTTGACGCGCACGCCGGCCTTAGCCTCAGTCACGAGATGTTTTGCGATCGCATGTGCAGTGTTCTTTGCGTCAAAGCGCTGCGAATATGCCTCGATGAGCATAGGCAGGTTGACACCGGTGACGATAGCCCAGGAATCATGGCCCTCGATGAGACCGCTGATCTGGTTGAAGGGCGTGCCGCCCCACAGATCAACGAGGAAGAGCACCTGCTCCTGGTCCTCGAAGGAAGCGATTGCCTCCTCGACCTTGGCGCGGAAGTCGTCGGGGCCCATGCTCGGCTCGAGCGAGACCACGGCTACAGACGGCTGATCGCCAAAGACCATCGAGCCCGTCTGCTTGATTCCAGCCGCCAAGTCACCATGGCTAGCAAGAACAATACTTACCATCACATAACCTCCTTTTTGTCTACGTATTTCCTACACGACATGAACGAAGTATACCTGTTTGGATTGTGGAATTATAGCTGAATCCGCAAAAGGTTGGATTATTTGTTTAAACGTCTAGGTTTGTTACAAGTTGATTACGTTGCTATTTTTCGACTCATTTCCCACTAAAGCGTCGCTCATCAAGTCATGTATTTTACAGATACAAGCATGCTGTTCATTGATGCCGATTTTAAGCAAGTGCGAATGCGCTTGTACTGCCGCTATTTTGTTTAAACAGATATGACTTGACTATTTTCGTGGCTTATGTTCTAGCGCAAGTAGTCATTGGGGACGTTCTTGTTTGACTAGCCATGCAAGAACGTCCCCAACGACTAGGGGCTAGACGATGTGGAGGGGGTTGGCGGCGTCGACGGCGTCAGGAGCAGCGGGACCATCAGGGGCAGCGTCTGCCGGATCCTCGTCGGGGGTCTCGATCTGCTTGATCATGACCTCTTGGCCCTGGAGCAGATAGGTATCGCCACTGCCGCAATGGGGGCAGGTCTTGCCGTGCTCGACTGTCGCATAGTCTCGGCCGCACGCCTCGCAATGCGTCACGGCCTCGACGGGCTCCACGATAAGCTCCGCGCCCTGCGTGATGGACTTTTTATCTGCCGCCCAGCGCCAAGCGTCGAGCAGCAAGTCGGGAACGACGCCCGAGACCTCGCCCAGCAGCAGCGTGACGCTCGAAACGCGACGCACGCCATTGGCGCGCGCCACGTTCTCAACATCGCGAATAATGTGATAAACGATTCCCAATTCATGCAAGGTAGAAACCTTTCAACAACGGTTGATGCGATGCAAACTCAAAGCAAGGGGACGGCGAAATCTAGTCTGCGCCGTCCCCTTACCCGCCATGGTTACCTATTTACGACCGAACTTGATTTTGATTGCACGCTTTAAAGCATACTTGCCAAGGCTCGGGAGCTTTTGCTCGTATTTGACCATCGTGGAGCACTCGGGGCGATCGCGATCCAGATGGATGGCATCGAACGCGCACTTGGTGGTGCACAGGCCGCAGCCGATACACTTGTTGGGGTCGACGATCGAGGCGCCGCAGCCCAGGCAACGGGCGGTCTCGGCGCGCACCTGCTCTTCGGTAAAGGTCTCGACGTACTCGCTAAACGGCGCGGCCTTCTCGCGCTCGCGGTCCACATGGGCAACCTCGCGGCTCGCGTTGTCGTAGCTCTCGATCACGACATCGTCGCGGTCAAGCGCGGTGTAGCGGCGCTGGTTGCGGCCGATGGTGAGCGTGGACCCCGGCTGCACAAAGCGATGGATGGACACGGCGGCCTCGTGGCCGGCGGCGATGGCATCGATGGCAAAACTCGGACCGGTGTAGACGTCGCCGCCCACAAAGATGTCTGGCTCGGCGGTCTGGTAGGTCTGAGGATCGGCAAGGGCACCCTGACCGCGGCCAAGCTCCACCTTGGAGCCAGCCAGCAGGTCGCCCCACACAATGGACTGGCCAATCGACATGACGACACGGTCGGCATCGACACGACGCAGGTCGTTCTCGTCGTACTCGGGCGCAAAACGGCCCTCGTCGTCAAAGACACGCGTGCAGCGCTTGAAGGTGATGCCGCGCACATGACCGGCCTCGTCCAGGTGAACCTCCTTGGGGCCCCAACCGTAGCTGATGTGCGCGCCGTCCTCGATGGCCTCGCGACGCTCTTCCTCGCTGGCAGGCATCTGGGCCTCACTCTCCAGGCAGAACATCTCAACGTGCTCGGAACCCAGACGGCAGGCGTTGCGGGCAACGTCGATGGCCACGTTGCCGCCGCCCACCACGATGGTGCGGCCGGACAGGGTATCGATCTTGCCGCTGTTAACCTCGCGAAGGAAGTCTACGGCCACGGTCACGTCCTCGGCATCCTCGCCCGGAATGCCGACAAGGCGGCCTCCTTGGCAGCCAATAGCCACGTAGAAGGCCTTAAAGCCCTGCGCGCGCAGCTCGTCGAGCGTCACATCGCGACCGACCTCCACGCCATAGCGGAACTCGGCACCCATCAGGCGAATAACCTCAACCTCGGCCTCGATAACGTCCTTCTGCAGCTTAAAGCTCGGAATGCCATAGGTGAGCATGCCGCCCGGGCGCTCGTTTTTCTCGAACACGACGGGCTTGTAGCCCTTCTCGGCCAGATAGAAGGCGCAGGACAGACCGGCCGGACCGGCGCCGATGATGGCGATCTTCTGGTCGAAGCCGCCGGCACGCGTCGGGGTCACCACAGGTGGGACATAGCGAGTCGCGGCATCCAGATCGCGCTGGGCGATAAACTTCTTGACCTCGTCGATGGCCACGGCCTCGTCCACGCGACCGCGGGTGCAGGCATCCTCACAGCGGCGGTTGCACACACGGCCGCAGATAGCGGGCAACGGGTTCTCGCGCTTGATGAGCGCCAACGCCTCGTTATAGCGGCCCTGCGCCGCGAGCTTCAAATAGCCCTGAACGGCAACGTGCGCGGGGCAGGCCGTCTTGCAGGGAGCGGTGCCGGACTCATGCGTCTCGATACGGTTGTCGTTGCGGTAGTTGGGCGACCACTTGGTGTGGTCCCACTTGGTGGCATCGGGCAGCTCCTGGCGCGGATACTCGGGCACCTGTCCGCCAGCCTTTTTGCTACAGAGCTTCTGGCCCAGTTTGGCGGCGCCGGCCGGACACACCTCAACGCAGCGACCGCAGGCCACGCACTTGTCCTTCTCGACCTTGGCGACGTAGGCCGAGCGCGACAGGTTGGGCGTGTTGAACAGCTGCGAAGTGCGCAGGGCGTAGCACACGTTGACGTTGCAGTTGCAGATGGCGAAGATTTTGTTCTCACCGTCGATGTTGGTGATCTGGTGCACAAAGCCGTTGTCCTCGGCCTGGCGCAGGATGTCGTAAACCTCGTCGCGGGTCACGTAATGGCCACGATCGGTCTCGACCACGTAGTCGGCCATATCGCCCACGGCGATGCACCAATCTGCCGGGTCGTCGGCGCAGCCCTCACCCATCACGCGACGGCTCGCGCGGCAGCTGCAGGTGCTGGCGGCATACTTACCCTCGTATTTGTCGAGCCAGTGCTCGATATGCTCGATCGGCACCGAGGTGCTCGTGGCGTCAATGGCCTTCTCGACCGGAATGACGTGCATGCCGATACCGGCGCCTCCGGGCGGCACCATCGGCGTGGCCTTGGACAGCGGGCCCTTGGACGCCTGTTCAAAGAACTTGGCATAGACCGGATGCTCCTCGAGCTGGCTCACGCGCATGTTGAGGAACT
This sequence comes from uncultured bacterium, assembly GCA_905215065.1. GTDB lineage: Bacteria > Actinomycetota > Coriobacteriia > Coriobacteriales > Coriobacteriaceae > Collinsella. The sequence goes on from CAJMOF010000012.1 coordinate 48,750, forward strand.
CGGCGGAACCCGGCACCAGCATGGGCAGCACCCACTGCTTGGCGCGCTCGGGGTTTTCCCAGTTGTACTCGAGCAGACCCGTGTAGCTCATGTCGTCGAGCATCTTCTCGATATCGGCTTCGGGCATGCCGGTGAGCTTGACCATCTCGGGCAGCGTATAGGGACGGCGCATCTTCATCTTGCAGAGCACTTCGGCCTGCTCGTCGGTCGCGGCCTCGGCAAACGACCAGTACTCGTAGCCCAGCAGCTCATCGCAATGCAGCAGGCGGTTGGTGCAGTGCTCGCACAGTTTGACGATGGCCTCGCGCGGATGCTCCGGCAGCGGCGGCACGAACTCCGAACCGATGTCGGGCTCGGTGTAGCTAATTCCCGGTCCGTTGAGAATCATGGTTGTCCCTTCTCTTGCCACAGCCCGGCGAGGCCGCGGCACCCCTCTTTTTTTGCAGGCCGGGCATGCCCCCATGCCGTTCACCCGCCATTGTTGACATTGTGTCAAAAATAGTATTGACGAACCGTCAACAATATTCAAGACTGTTAGGCGAACGGTCAAGCAAAAGAGGATGAAAGGCGGCAAAACATGGGCAACAACACAGCAGATACCTCTGTGGCCGACGCCGTCCCCGCGCCCGACAGCGCGGCAAAGCGCTTGACGGGCGACGAACGCCGTCGCGAGATCCTCGATGCCGTGCGCACCGTAAGCTCCGAGCTGGGTGTGTCCCATCTTTCGGTATCGGCCGTGACCAAGCGAGCCGGCTGCACGCGTTCATTGTTCTACCACTACTTCGCCGACATGGACGCCGCCGTCACCGCCGTCATGGACGAGGCAATCGACGGTTTTATCTCCGAGCTCGAGCAGTGGAATGCCAACCGCACCGTCGGTGATATCGAGGGCGCGCTCGACACCGTCGCCCCGCTCTTTAAGCGCCTGGTCGCCAGCGGCCACGAACTGCCGCACACTCTGACCTCCAACAGCGGCGCGCTCTACGGCGGCTTTTTGCACAACGTGGTCCAGCGTGTGGCGCAGTATATCTGCGACACCACCGTGGTGGATTTTGTCGCCCATCACGAGCTACGCATCGACCATGTCTACGAGACGTTCTACACCCTCATCATGGGGTTGTTGATGTATATCCGCACGCACCCCGATGTGCCCGACGAGACAGTCAAGGAAATCATCGCCTCGACACTCCACATCGAGGGCTATACCGCCAAGTATCCGGAGCGCAAGCCCCAGAACTGACGACATTTGTCCAAACTGCCCGCGATCGGAAGAGGGGCCGCGGGCGTGTGAAAGGAGAGCAGCATGCTGTTCGATGTTTGGGGTAGCGATACCCCTATCCACTGGGCCGGCTGGGCCATGGTCTTTATTGGCCTGATCGTGCTCAACGAGGTCGGCCGCCGCACCAAGCTGGGCGCGGCCATCATCTTTGGCGTGGCTCCGCTGGCCATGACCATCTACTGCGTCGCCATCGCCATCGGCGTTTCGCAGGGCGCCGAGTGGGCGCTCACCAACCCCACCCATGTGTACCAGAACAGCTGGTTCCACTACGCCAAGGTCTACGCGGCGTTGGCCGGTTGCTGGGGCTTCATCGCCATTAAGTATCAGTGGGGCAAGATCGGCAAGGCACACTGGTTCCGCGCGTGGCCGTTTGTGATCGTCGCCATCAACATCATGATCGCCGTCGTGTCCGACTTTGAGAGCGCCTATCACTTCTTTGTCCTGGGCCAGTCCACTTGGGTCACCTCCGAAGGTGCTACGCAGCTTGCCGGCTGGAACAACGTGTTCAACGGCATCGCCGGTATCATCAACATCTTCTGCATGACCGGTTGGTGGAGCGTCTACGCCTCCGAGGACAAGACCGACATGCTGTGGCCCGACATGACCTGGGTCTACATCATCGCCTACGATATCTGGAACTTCTGCTACACCTACAACTGCCTGCCCACCCACTCCTGGTTCTGCGGCTTTGCGCTGCTGCTGGCGCCCACCGTCGCCGCCTTTATCTGGAACAAGGGCGGCTGGATCCAGAATCGCGCCTTTACGCTTGCCATTTGGTGCATGTTTGCCCAGGTGTTCCCCTACTTCCAGGAGGAGTCCATCTTTGTGACCCACTCCACGCTCGACCCCGGCGCCGCTACCGCGGTCTCGATCGCCGCACTGGTCGCCAACGTCGCCGCGATCATCTACATCGCCTACCGCGCCAAGAAGCTCGGCCGCAATCCCTACAAGCAGGATGTCTTTGAGGGCACCAGCGATTGGGAGAAGGCCACCGCCCGCCGCGCCAAGGTGGATTACGCGCACGCCGAGTAACATGTTGGTCGCTGTTGGCGCTTGGGCATAGGCCCGCCCGCCAGGATTTTCAATCCAATGTCTCGCAGAGCCCCCGGAAAGCGTTTCGCTCGCTTTTCGGGGGCTTTTGTCGTTGCGTCCCTATTCATCTATTCAAAAACATGCGCATATATAAAATCGGATTTCAAATCATGCGGCGGCTCTATGGGGTCCCGTTTTTGGGTACAGTGTTGTCCCGATATTGAGCTTGGGGGATATATGAAAGATGAGACGACAGGCCAAGAGGACGCGGCCCAAGATGCAGAAGCGTGTGCCGAGGCCCTGGAGAGCCTAGACCAGATCGCGCTGGCCGAGATTGCATTTGACGATTCGAGCATTGATGTGCAGGATGAGCCGGAAATCGAGGCGCAGCCCGATGATCAGGATGCAAAAGACGATGGCGCCGCGCCCACCGAAGACGAGGCGGGGCACGAGGAATCCGAATGTGAGGCCGACGACCAGACCGAATCCGATACGAGCGAGGAAACCATCTTGCTCGACAGCTTACCGACCGAGGATTCGCTGACCCGCGAGCTCCCCGGCCTAGGTTCTGCTCCTGTCGTGGACGAGACCATCGCCATGGGCGATATTCCCCTACCGTCCGTTCCTTCGGCACGCGAAGCCGAGGTTCGTCATCGCAAGATGTCGCCCAAGCGCCGCAACCTGATGGTTGCCGGCGTTGTGGCCGTCGCGCTCGTCGCCGGCGGCGCAGGCTACGCAGCCTGGAACGGATACCGGCAAGAGCAGGCTGCCATCACCGCCGCCAATGCCCACACGATGATGTCGGTGCAGATTGGCATACATGCCGCGGGACTCGACTGTTCCGCCGGCTCCAAGATTCCCGTACAAGTGAGTGGCCAGGATTCTGACGGATCCTCCGTGAGCGAAACACTCTATGTTGACGAGCACGGCCGTGGCATCAAACTGCTACCCGGTGACTACACGCTCTCCATCGCCGCCTCCCCCATCACGTCCGACGGTACCGTCTATACCGTGCCGACCACCAAGGCGCAGGTCACGATCAAGAGCGATGGGCAGGATTTGAGTGCCCAGGCCACCTTTAAGCTCAAGGTGCCTTCGGCCGACACGGTGACTGACGACCAGATCGATGCCGCCGCCAAGTATGCCGAAGAAGGCGGCGCGAGCTCTGCCGCCGCGGCAAAGATACTCCAGCAGGCGGCAATTACGCGCCGCGATGCCGCCGCCAACGCCGTAAGCGCAAGCGAGGCACAGTCCACCCGTGATGCCGACACCCGTCACAAGGCAACCGACCTCTACCAGCTCGATATCCCCGTCGAATGGTACGGCAAGGTCGAGACTTGGCAAAATGGCAGCACGCTGTGCATCTATCTTGCCGGCGACACGAACACGCCGATTGTGACGCTCGTCGCGGTGCGCGAGGGCGAGAGCTTTACGCCCGATGAGGGCGATACGGTTTTGGGTGCGGCCAACCTAGGCAACGGTTATACCGTCTACGCCAGCGGCCCCGTCTATCCGTACGTGGTGCCCCAGACCATCAACGGACGGACGCAGAATCCCGTGTCAACCTACCCCATGGACACGGCCATTGAGCTTGTCGAGCTTACGACCGGCAACCGCTACACCTATAGCCAGATCAAGAACGTACTGGTCGGCAAAGAGGGCAAAGCCGACGCCGCGACCAAACTCGAGACCGACTACCTCGCCCAGATTCTGATGCCGAGCATCAAAGCCCAGGACTAGCGGACCATGACACCTGAGTCCTGGCCTCGCAAATCCATAGACGATTAGGAAAGGAGCCACTTCCATGCGGGCACAGCATGTACCACGCCGTGTTTGCATGGAATATCGGCCTGCTCATCCATGGTAACGATTGCCGACTCGCCAAGATCAAACTGGGCCATCGCGGCATCGAGCGCGGCAATTTCGCGCTCGCGCGTTTTCTCGCTTGTCATATCCACACTTACCTGAATCAGGCCGTAAGCCTGCATGAGCAGTGCATCCCCAGCCACAAAGTCCACCTCATGGCTCTTGCTCTTCTCTTTGATCAGCAGGCGGCAGACCGATCCGATCCTCACCGCGGGAGTCCTTCTTCTTAGCGCGTTGAACACTGCGGTCTCGAGCCTCTGGCCCTGGTCCAATGCCGATGCGGGAGAGAATGCTCCAAACATCGCGGGATCGACAGCGTAGACCTTAGACGCAGACCGCATGTTATTTGCCAGTGAACGCGTGAACTCCGGCACGGAGAACAGCAGGTAGGCATCCTCATAATACTCAAGTAAGTCGCTGAGCGAATTACGACTGACGGGTATCTGCCTGCTCTTGAACTCGTTGTACACTTTGTTCACCGACAGCTCTCGTCCCGAAGATGCCATACACCGCGTTAGGAACAGCGATGCCAGGCGAGGGTTCTTGACGTCGTAACGCTCAACGACGTCCATAGCGACCGTTCGCGAAGCATATTCCTGTAGCAGCTGAATCGCGTCTGCGGGCGTCTGCTCAAGCGTCGCGATGAATCCCCCTCGTTCAAGATATCCGATCAGATGATGTCGAAGCAGCGCTGCATCGCTTGGGGAAAAGGTCGCATCTGGCTCGAAAACGCTCCCCGTCTTATATCGAACGTATTCCGAAAAACTCAACGGAAAAAGCTCTCGTATAAGAGAACGACCCCTGAACTCGCTCTTAAGTTCTGAGGACAGCATCTTAGAAGAAGATCCCGTCACATAGACGGTCGCTTTCTCCGTATCGACTACACGCCGCAGAAACGCACCCCATTCGGGAATTTCCTGGATCTCGTCAAAGAAAATGTAAGCGCTCTCGGTTCGAGCAGCAGGATGCAGCGCATAGAACGTGTCGAGCACGTCCGCCAGCAGCGATGGCTCATACGGGCGCAAGCGCTCGTCCTCAAAATTAAAGTAAAGCATCCGGTCAAGCTCGACGCCCCGGCCCCGAAGCCGCTGCATCTCCTGATACAGGCGATACGTCTTTCCACAACGGCGGGCCCCCACAACCACATTTACGATGTTGTCGCGCTTTGGCTCCTGTGGGTTTCCCAGATCAAGGTCTCGCTCAAAGACCTGTGGAACCCCCTGCTGTTCAAAGTCCTTTATTTTCTGGGCGATCAAGTCGTTGAATGCCATGATTCTCCAATCTTGCTCTCTAGCTAATCAAAATTATACCGATTCTTGATTAGCTAGAGAGCAAGATTACGTGCAACTTGATTAATAGAAAATCAAGTTTTGCTGTTACCGAGCATCAAGGTCCAAGACTAGCAGCCCGCGACACCCAAATTAGCTACTTAACGCCAGGGGTCAGCTTCGAACATTGGCTCGCGCTCGGGGCGGCGATCGCTGTAGGGATCGTAGCCGTCGTCGTCCTCGTTCTCGGCGCGGATGTAGGGATCGCGCGGCTTGGGTGCCGGCTTAGGCGCAGGCTTGGGTGCGGCATCGGTCGCCGGCGCGCTTGTCTTGATCTCGTCTTTCATCTGCATAGCTCCTTGCATCGCATCCGTTCAGCATCATCGATTGTCGCACGAAAAAGGGCGGCGGACCCCATTGGATCCGCCGCCCTTGGCGTTTAGAGACGGCTGGTAGATTTTAAGGCATGCCCAAAAGCCTACTCGGCGTCGGGGACCTCGTAAGTGGCCGCCGGCGTGTTGTCGCACACGACGGTAAAAGCACCGTCCTTGTCGACATCGACCGTCACCTGATCTCCCTCGCGCACCGTGCCGTCGATGATGGCGGCGGCGATGGCGTCCACGACCTCGCGCTGGACCAGGCGCTTGAGCGGACGGGCACCGAACACGGGGTCCAAGCCACCCACGGCGAGCATCTGCTTGGCCGCCGGGGTGATGGCAAGCGTCATGCGCTCCTTGGCCAGACGTGCGCGGACGTCGGCGAGCTGAATATCAACGATCTTTTCGATCTGCGCCATGCCGAGCGGATGGAACACCACGATATCGTCGATACGGTTGAGGAACTCGGGGCGGAAGGTCTGAGCCATGGCGGCGTCGACCTGATGGCGCATCTCCTCCTCGTCCTTACCGGACAGATCGGCGATGGCCTTGGAGCCCACGTTGGACGTCATGATGATAATCGTGTTCTTGAAGGACACCTGGCGACCCTGGCCATCGGTCAGACGGCCGTCATCAAGCACCTGCAACAGCACGTTGAAGACATCCGGATGAGCCTTCTCCATCTCGTCGAGCAAGATTACGGAGTACGGACGACGGCGCACGGCCTCGGTGAGCTGGCCGCCCTCGTCGTAGCCCACGTATCCCGGAGGCGCACCGATCAGACGCTGAACGCTGAACTTCTCCATATACTCGGACATGTCGATACGCACGAGCGCGCGCTCATCATCGAACAGGCACTCGGCCAGCGCCTTGGCGAGCTCGGTCTTGCCTACGCCGGTGGGGCCCAGGAAGAAGAAGCTGCCGATGGGCTTGTCCGGATCGGAGAGGCCCGCACGGCTACGGCGCACGGCCGCGGCCACAGCGGACACGGCCTCGTCCTGACCGATGACGCGCTTATGCAGCTCGCCCTCCAGGCCCTTGAGCTTGTCGAGCTCGCCCTGCATCATCTTGGACACGGGCACGCCGGTCCAGGCACTCACGACCTCGGCAATCTCGTCGGAGGTCACCTGCTCGTTCAGGCCCTCGCCATCCTGCTGCTTTTGTGCCTCGAGCGCAGCCTCGGACTCCTGAATCTGCTGCTGCAGGCCCGGAATCACGGAGAAGCGCAGCTCGGACGCACGACCCAGGTCGCCGTTGCGCGTCGCGCGCTCCTCTTCGCTCTTGGCCTCGTCAAGCTGGCCCTTAAGCTCCTGCACGTGGTCGATGGCGTTCTTTTGGTTGAGCCAGCCGGCCTTTTGCACGTTGAGCTTTTCCTGGACTTCGGCAATCTCTTGGCGCAGAGCCTCCAAACGCTCCTTAGAGGCGTCGTCGGTCTCTTTCATGAGCGCCTGTTCCTCGATCTGCAGCTGGGTGAGCTGACGCGTGGTGGCGTCGATCTCGACCGGCATGCTGTCGAGCTCCATGCGCAAGCGGCTTGCCGCCTCATCGACCAGGTCGATGGCCTTGTCGGGCAGGAAGCGGTCGGCGATATAGCGATCGGAGAGGTCGGCAGCTGCCACGAGCGCACTATCGGTGATATGCACGCCGTGGAAGATCTCGTACTTCTCCTTGAGGCCACGCAGGATTGAAATGGTGTCCTCGACGGTAGGCTCGCTGACCATCAAGGTCTGGAAACGACGGGCGAGTGCCGCGTCCTTCTCGATGTACTTGCGGTACTCGTCGAGCGTAGTCGCGCCGATTGCGTGCAAGTCGCCACGGGCGAGCGCCGGCTTGAGGATGTTGCCGGCATCCATGGAGCCCTCGGTGGCACCCGCGCCCACGATGGTGTGGAGCTCATCGATGAACAGGATGACCTTGCCTTGCGCCTTTTGCACTTCCTTGAGCACGGCCTTCAAGCGGTCCTCGAACTCGCCGCGATACTTGGCGCCGGCGACCAGCGCGCTCATGTCGAGCTCGATGAGGTCGCGGTCGCGCAGGGTGCTCGGCACGTCGCCGGCCACGATACGCTGGGCGATACCCTCGACGATGGCCGTCTTGCCGACGCCCGGCTCGCCGATGAGCACGGGGTTGTTCTTGGTGCGGCGGGACAGAACCTGGATGGTACGGCGGATCTCGTCGGTACGGCCGATGACCGGGTCGAGCTTGCCGGCGCGGGCCAGATCGCAGATGTTGCGACCGTACTGCTCCAGCGCCTCAAACTGGGTCTTGTCCTCGGCAGACGTCACGCGGTCATCGCCACGCAGCTCCTCGTAGACCTGCTCGATGCGCTCCTTGGTCACGCCAGCGTCACGCAGTACACGACCAGCCTCGCCCTTGTCCTCGGCAAGTGCCATCAGCAGATGCTCGGTCACCACAAAGCTGTCACCCATCTTGGTGGCCTTCTTCTCGGCCTTCTCGATGACACGGACGAGCTCATTGGAAAGGCCCATCTGCTGGCCCTCGCCCGAAACCTTGGGCGCGCGGTCGATGGCATCTTGTGTGGAGCGTGCAAGCTGGGCCGGATCGGCGCCGATGCGCTCGATGATCACGGAGATATTGCGCTCGCCGGCACCAAGCAGGGCGGACAGCAGGTGAATCGGCTCCACCGCGCCGGCCTGCGCGTCGGCAGCTGTGCTCATGGCGGTCTGCAGCGCCTCGCGCGACGTCATTGCTAGCTTATCGATTCTCATGGAATCACCTCTCTTGGGGCGGCCGCCCTACGGGGCGGCTTCACGTTGTTCGAGAAGTATTGTTGCCAGCTTTGCGCGATCTTATACACAAATCTAAGTCTCTATATATAAGATTTTCTGAGTGATTGATGGATAGGGTACTGAGATGTCAGCCCGCCGCTGCCCAGGCGCACTACCGTCTCGATCTGTAACATCTAGCAGCCATTTTTGATCCTAGATGTTACAGATCAAGATGAAATGACCAGCGGCAACCGTTTGTCTCAATCTGTAACATCTACTCGGCAAATTAGGGTCTAACTGTTACAAATCGAGACGAACGAAGACACCTGAGTCGAAAATCTAAATCTGTAACACCAGGCCCACTTTTAGCGGCCAAGATGTTACAGATCGAGACAAACCGAGAACTACTACAAAGGGGACGGGTACCTTTGTGGTAGTCGCGGTCTCTACTCCTTCGCCGAACCCGTACTTCCCGATTCGACGGTCCAGGGCATCTCATCCTCGAACAGCCATGTACGGGCAGACCCACTATCGCGTGCAGTCTGCGGGTCAGGCAAGCAGGTCTGTTTATAGGCATCTTGGATACACTGACCCATAAAATCGTTGAGCTCGGTCTGGTCGCCCTCCATGACATAGGCGACATCACCGTCCATGATGTAGATGCCCGGACCCTTATTGCCCTCGTAGCCCGGATCGTACGAGACATCACATAACTTTGCGCCGTTTGCAGTGTCCAGCTCGATGGAAGAGTGGCATCCGCCAACCATGTCGTTCGCTTTTGCCCGATAGGACGCATATCCGTACCAACGCTTAAATGTTTTGCCCTTGAGTAGCTCGGACGCCTTATCGATCAGGCTTGTATCCGTGGTATAGCGCATGGCCCCAAGCTGAATACGCGGATAATTGCTAATACCCAGCACAGCCGGCTGCTCATCAAAATCAACGGCAATGGTCTCGGGCTTGTCGTCGCCGGTCAGAAGTTCGACAGATTGAGTCACAGGCTTGACCACCGGCTCCGTCACCGCAGCAGGTAGAAATGCCATGCCGACAACGCCCGCGCCAACCACGGTAATCGCAAGCGCCAAAACAATCAATCCAATACGGGCAGGACTTCTCACAGCAAAGCACCTCGCAACGCAAACCTTCGCTACCTGCACTAATGATATCGCCAGCCAGCACTATTACCAAAAGAAGCCGCGCGCTCCTCACCACCACAAAGGGGACAGGCACCTTTGTGGTGGTTTTCGACGCTAACGGTCGACCATCTCGCGCCATGAGATTAAACTTGAATTGTTCTCTGAACATATCCATTTCTGCCTATCCTCAACAGATCTTTGTCTCGAGGAGCGCATATGAAGCTGTCTCATTCCACCGGTCGCAACGTCATCGCCATTCTCGCCATACCCATCGTGATGCTCTTCCTTATCGTCGCCACGCCCTTTTCCCTTGGCATCGCCTCGCCCTTCGATTTATGCGGAATGGTCGACGCCGGCTCGCGTGCCACCTCGCTCTCCTTTATCTGTCGCGGCGTGTTCTACGAAGATGGAATTCCCACCGGAATTTGGCGGTCAAAGTTACCGCTGCTCGGAACGATTGATGGATGCTTCCCCTATTTCAGCCTTGAACCTCAGACGATGAATTATTTGATCGACGACCAGCCACTCGACTCCATCACCCTCGCCTACGACTACGCACCAAACACCGGTGAGCGCCACATGAACCAAGTCCTCGACAAGATGCTTGGACAGTGCGGGCTCACCGAGGAGGCCGGTCGAACCATCTATAGCAACCAGAAATTAAAGCGAACAGAACTCCGCCGTGTCGGAAAAATCAAAGGGCGAAACGGGGCCGCCTACTGGGATGCCTGGGCAACACGCGACAAGGGCGAATTCGGACACAACACCTATATAGTCACTGTCTACACCAAAGACGGAATTAAGGACAATGTTGACGATTTCGCGTCATCCAAACTCGGCATCCCCAAAACAACCAAGACTCCCGGCTTGGATGAAATCCTGTAGGGACGCCCATTAACATGCCGCTCAACGATCACAACAACATCGAGCTCGTCCCCACCACCACAAAGGTGCCTGTCCCCTTTGTGGTGGTTTTCGACAAAAAGAAGCCGCCCCGATAGCAGAGGAGGCATCAAGCAAGTCTATTTTTGGCGTCCCTCAAGACCCAACGAGAACGTCGCGGTAGCCCCGGCCACACCTTTCCCTCGGGCGACCCTCGCGAAGCGCGTGAGCGCGAGGGAAAGGTGCGGCCGGGGCGTACAGCAGAGTTACTCGGCAGCGGCCTTGAACTTGTTGTAGTTGATCAGGCAGCCGGCCTTGACGATGGCACGCTCCTCGGCCGTCATATCGGCAATGTAGAGCTCAATCTGCTCGACCGCACCGTCGGCGCGCACCACGTAGGCGGCGATGTTCTTGAGGTCGCCATCGAGCGCGGCACGGATACCCGGCACAAAGACGTAGTCGCCCACCTCAAAGTTGGGCTCCGTCTCCATCTGGAAGGGCACCATGCCCCAGTTCATCACGTTGGAGCGATAGCGCTTGGTGGCGTACTCGTGAACGATGTTGGCTAGGCCGCCGATCACGCGCTGGCAGCTCGCGGCCTGCTCGCGAGCGGAACCGTCACCGGGCTTCTTGGCATAGAGCATGGAGCCGTATTCTGTCGCCTTGGCATCGGCCGCGACGCCCGCGCCCGCCAGTGCCTCAAACACGCCGGCAAGCTCGGCATCGAGCGCCGCCAGGTCGCCCGCGGACTCGCCAGCAACGCGGCGCTTCTCCACGGCGTCGACCTCCTTGGAACGGCCCACGTAGGCCGGGTCGCGGCGGCTGAGCGTAAACTCGGCCAGGCCCAGCGGATTGGAGCGGAAGGAGCTCGTCTCGCCCGAAGGAATGAGCTCGTCGGTCGTGGTGACCGGGTCCATGATCTTGGAACACACCTTGAGCAGGATGTCGTCGCCGAGCGGCTCCATCGCGGGCCACGGCTTGATGTTGGGACCCTCGACCAGCTCGTCGGCAGGCTCCGCCTTGCCAAAGCCCCAGTACACGCGCTTCTTGTACGGCGCGTCGTCGAAGGTGTACTCGCAAGCCTCGTCCCAGGTGTCCTCGGGCAGGTCGGTCGCCGGCGTCAGGATGCCGCCGTTGGCAGCCGTCGCCGCAATGGAACGGGCGTCCATCAGAGCCACGGCGCTCAGCTGGCCATTGCCCGGCTTGGAGCCCTCGCGGTTGGGGAAGTTGCGCGTGGTGTGGCGGATCGACAGGCCGTTGTTGGCGGGCGTGTCGCCGGCACCGAAGCACGGGCCGCAGAATGCCGTGCGCACGATCGCGCCGGCCTCCATAAGGTCGTAGATATAGCCGCGGCGTGTAAGCTCGAGTGCCACGGGCTGGCTCGTGGGATAGACCGACAGCGAGAACTCGCCGCAGCCGGTGTTGGCGCCCTTGAGCACGCGGGCAGCCTGGACCACGGAGTCGTAGTTGCCGCCCGAGCAGCCGGCGATAACGCCCTGCTGCACGTGCAGCTTGCCGTCGACGATCTTGTCGAGCAGGCTAAAGTGCGTCTTGCCCTCGCCGATCTTAGCGGCCTCGAGCTCCACCTCGTGAAGGATGTCCTCGAGGTTCTCGTTGAGCTCGTCAATCTCAAAGCCGTTGGAAGGATGGAACGGCAGCGCAATCATGGGCTTGATGCTCGACAGATCGACCTCGACGCAGCCGTCGTAGTAGGCAACATCGGCAGGCTTGAGCTCACGGTAGTCGTCGCCGCGGCCGTGCATGGCTAGGAATGCGTGCGTGTCCTCGTCGGTGGCCCAGATGCTCGACAGACAGGTGGTCTCGGTGGTCATGACGTCGACGCCGTTGCGGTAGTCGGTCGTCATGCTCGCGATGCCGGGGCCCACAAACTCCATGACCTTGTTCTTGACGTAGCCCTTGGCAAAGACAGCGCGGATGATGGCGAGCGCCACATCGTGCGGGCCGACGCCGGGGCGCGGGGCTCCCGTGAGGTAGATGGCGACGACGCCGGGATAGGCGACGTCGTAGGTGTCGCGCAGCAGTTGCTTTGCCAGCTCGCCGCCGCCCTCGCCCACGGCCATAGTGCCCAGAGCGCCGTAGCGGGTGTGCGAGTCGGAACCCAGGATCATCTTGCCGCAGCCCGCGAAGTTCTCACGCATAAAGGAGTGGATAACGGCGATATGCGGCGGAACGAAGATGCCACCGTACTTCTTGGCGGCCGAGAGGCCAAAGACGTGGTCGTCCTCGTTGATGGTGCCGCCCACGGCGCACAGCGAATTATGGCAGTTGGTGAGCACGTAAGGCAGCGGGAACTGCTCCATGCCCGAGGCGCGCGCCGTCTGGATGATGCCGACAAAGGTGATGTCGTGGCTCGCCATGGCATCGAAGCGAATCTTGAGCGCCTCGGGGTCGCCGGACGTATTGTGTGCCTGGAGGATCGAATACGCGATGGTGCCGCGCTTGGCATCCTCGGGCGTCTGCGTAATACCGCGCTCGGCAGCCTCGGCCGCAGGCACAACCTCGCTGCCGCCGCGCAGGTAGATGCCGTCCTCGTACAGCTTGACCATACTGTCTCCCACTCTGCCCAAAAGATTTGGGCGCATAGCATACATTCGTTCAATATCGTGCCATAGAACGGTTGCGAGTGGGTTACGAATCTGCACGTTCACTTTATCTCGGTAAAGTAAAGGACGAGCATCTTGCACCAATCTCTTGACAAGGAATGTCCCAAAGTGCCGGCACAAAAGGAACGTCCCTAACTGCCAGGTTGGCAATCTCTCGGGTAGTCATTTAAGAACATTCCCAATGACTACCGCATCCGGAGCAAGGCAACGCCGCAGGTAGAGGACGGACAGCGAGCGACGTCCAGAGCGAACAAGTTGGCATGAAAAAGGCAAGGCATAGACCTTCTGGTCATGCCTTGCCTTTTGAATGACAAATTGTCGCTCTGGACGTCGCGCAGCGTCGAGCCGTTACGCCGTTCGGCAGAACGGCGTAACCTACAAATCCCCGCCGGCGCCCAGTAGCTTGCGCATGACCTGTTCGGGGTTAACCGAGCCGTCGCGCGGGGCCAGGGCGGTGATCTTCTTCTGCATCTTGTACTCGTGCAGCTCGTCCTCGAGCTGGCGCACGCGTGCGCGGAGTTTTTCGTTCTCGCGCTCGCGCTCCTCGGCACGCTCCTTCATATCGAGGATGCGCACCACGCCGGCAAGGTTGATGCCCTCGTCAGTCAGCTGGTTGATGAGCTCCAGGCGCTCGATATCGGCACGCGAATACAGACGCGTGTTGCCGCCCGAGCGCTGGGGGTTCACCAGGCCCTTGGACTCGTAGACGCGCAGAGTCTGCGGATGCATGCCGGTCAACTCGGCCGCCACGCTGATCATGTACAGCGGTTTATTCCTATTGTCCTCGGCCATGCTACCTGACCCCTTTCCGTCTCGTTATCGTCCATCATAAGCCCGCGGGCGCGGGTGTGCGCCACGACCGCCCTAGTACGTCGCCTTGTAACGGTTGACCTTCTCGCGATAGTCGCGCGTGTCGGCCTCGCGCAGTTTGGTCATCGCGTCGCGCTCGTCATCGGATAGGTTCGTGGGAACCTGCACCCTGATCTCGACGAGCAGCGCACCCGTGCGGCCGCGGTGCTTAACGTCGGGCGCGCCCATTTCCTTAAAGCGGAACTTCTTGCCCGTCTGGGTACCCGCGGGCACCTTCAGACGAACCGTCGCGCCACCGGGCGTGGGCACGTCCACCGTGCAGCCGAGTGCCGCCTCGTAGACCGAAATCGGCACCTCCATGGTCACATCGGCGCCCTTGCGCTTAAACAGCGGGTGCTCCTCCACGTGCGTGGTCACGACCAGGTCGCCGCGCTCGCCGCCGGCGACGCCGTACTCGCCGCGACGCTTGTAGCGCAGCTTGCCGCCATCCACGGCGCCCGCAGGCACCGCGACCGTGATGGTCTGCTGCTCGCCCGTCGAGGGAATGCGGTAGGTGACCTTGTGCGTCACGCCGCGGAATGCGTCCTCGGCCGTTACGTCGACAGTCAGCGACAGGTCGCCGCCCTTGCGCGCGCGACTGCGGCCCGCGCCGGCACCGGCATTACCCGCGGCCCCGGCAAAGCCCGAGCCCCAATCGCTGCCCCAGGCGCCGTTGCCGCTAAAGATGCTGTCGAAGATATCACCCCAGCCGCTGGCGCCCGCGCCGGCGCCGTAGCCACCGCTATACGCGCCGCCCGCGCCCGGCATGCCGCCGAACATGAGCATCTGGTCGTACTCTTTGCGCTTCTTCTCGTCCGAAAGCGTCTCGTAGGCCTCGCTGATCTCCTTGAACTTGGCCTCGTCGCCGCCGGCATCGGGGTGATATTTTTGCGCGAGCTTGCGAAACGCGCTCTTGATCTCTTTGTCGGAGGCGCTCTTGGATACGCCCAGGATGTCATAGAAGGTTTTGCCTGCAGCCATCGTAGCTCCTCTCCTGTTTCATCCACCGTCCAACGGGCGGCGGCTCATACTGTCATATGGCACTAGGCCAGAAAGGGCCCCGGGTGTTGCCCCGGGGCCCTTCTCAATTACTCCTCGGTGCTCTCGGCCGTGTCGGCCGCAGCATCCTCGGGCGCCGCTTCGGGCTCCGGTGCGGGGCGCTTCTCGCCACCGTAGGTCACCGTCACCATCGCGGAACGCAGGATGCGGTCCGCCATGCGGTAGCCCTTCTGGTACACGTCGTTGACGGTCTCGTCGTACTGCGACGCGTCCTCGACGCGACCCACGGCCTGGTGCTCGAGCGGATCGAACGCCTCGCCCTTGGGGTCGATGGGCTCAACGCCCTCGTGTGCAAACACATCGAGCAGCTTGGCATGCACCGCATCGACGCCGTCGACGAACTGCTTAAAGTCGTCGGCAAGCTCCTGGCTGCGGGCATGGTCGATCGCACGCTCGATATCGTCGACCACCGGCAGCAGCGCGGTGACGAGCTTCTCGGTCGCGCGCTCGCGCTCGGCGATGCGCTCGTTGGCGGTGCGACGACGGAAGTTCTCCCAGTCGGCCTGCAGACGGGCGGTGCGCTCGGTGGCGTCCTTTGCCTTGTCCTCGGCGGCCTTCTGAGCCTCTGCCGCAGCATCGAGCTCATGACGAACGTCGGCAAGCTCCTTCTGGGCCTGCTCGAACTTGAACTTAAAGTCGTTGTCGGCGGCTTCCTCACCGGCGCGGATAGCGGCTTCCACCATCTCGTCCTCGGTCATCGTCGCCTCCTTGTTGGAATCCTCTACCTGGTTCTCGGCAGCCTCGGCGGCCGGGGCCTCGTTGGCCTCGGTATCGTCTACGGCCTCTACGGGAATCTTCACGTCCTTCTCCTCAGAGTCAACGGGGGCGGCGCTGGTGGCAGCCGCCTCCGTGCGAGCTTTACAGTCGGACATGATTACTTGTCCTCGTCGTCTACAACCTCGTAGTCGGCGTCGACCACATCGTCGTCGGTCTGGGCGCCGGCGGCACCGTCGGTCTGCTGCTGAGCGTCGGCGTAGACAACCTGAGCCAGCTCGTAGGCCACGGACTGCAGGGACTCGCCAGCGGCCTTGATGGCCTCGACGTCAGAGCCCTCGAGCGCCTTCTTGGCGTCGGCGATAGCGGCCTCGGCCTTGGACTTCACATCGGCGGAAACCTTGTCGCCCAGCTCGTTGAGGGTCTGCTCGGTGGAGTAGCACAGGCTGTCGGTCTGGTTGCGGACCTCGACCTCTTCCTTCTGCTTCTTGTCCTCCTCGGCATGAGCCTCGGCGTCCTTGACCATACGATCGACTTCGTCGTCGGAAAGCGCGGTAGAGCCGGAGATGGTGATCTGCTGCTCCTTGCCGGTGCCCTTGTCCTTAGCGGAGACCTTGACGATGCCGTTGGCGTCGATGTCGAAGGTGACCTCGATCTGCGGCACGCCGCGACGGGCAGCCGGGATACCGGTCAGCTGGAACTTACCAAGCGACTTGTTGTCGCGGGCAAGCTCGCGCTCGCCCTGGAGCACGTTGATCTCGACGCTGGTCTGGTTGTCGGCAGCGGTGGAGTAGACCTCGGTCTTGGAGGTCGGGATCGTGGTGTTGCGGTCGATCATCTTGGTCATGATGCCGCCCATGGTCTCGACACCCAGCGACAGCGGGGTAACGTCGAGCAGCAGGATGCCCTCGACGTCGCCGGTGAGCACGCCGCCTTGGACGGCAGCGCCGTCGGCAACGACCTCGTCGGGGTTCACGGACATGTTGGGCTGCTTGCCGGTCATGGTCTTGACGAGCTCCTGGACGGCGGGCATACGAGTGGAGCCGCCGACGAGGATGACCTCGGTCAGATCAGAGAGCTTGAGCTTAGCGTCGCGCAGGGCGTTGGTGACAGGCTGCTTGCAGCGCTCGAGCAGGTCGCGGGTGATCTTCTCGAACTCGGCGCGGGTCAGCGTGTAGTTGAGGTGCAGCGGGCCGGACTGGTTCATGGTGATGAACGGCAGGTTGATGGTGGACTGCTGGGCGGCGGAGAGCTCCTTCTTGGCGTTCTCGGCGGCCTCCTTCAGACGCTGCAGGGCCATGGGGTCCTGACGCAGGTCGACACCGTTCTCCTGCTGGAACTTGTCGGCCATCCAGTCGATGACGCGCTGATCCCAGTCGTCGCCGCCCAGGTGGTTGTCGCCCGAGGTGGACAGAACCTCAAACACGCCGTCGGCGAGGTCGAGGATGGAGACGTCGAAGGTGCCGCCGCCCAGGTCGAAGACCAGAATGCGCTGGTCGGAACCCTGCTTGTCCAGGCCATAGGCCAGAGCAGCAGCGGTCGGCTCGTTAACGATACGCTTGACGTTGAGGCCGGCGATCTTACCGGCGTCCTTGGTGGCCTGACGCTGGGCGTCGTTGAAGTAGGCCGGGACGGTGATGACGGCGTCGGTGACGGTCTCGCCCAGATACTTCTCGGCGTCGGCCTTCATCTTTGCGAGCACCATGGCGCTCACCTGCTCGGCGGTGTAATCCTTGCCCTCGATGTCGACGACGGCACGGCCGCCCTGACCCTCCTTAACCTCATACGGCACGGTCTTGAGCTCGGAGGTGCACTCGGAGTACTTACGGCCCATGAAGCGCTTGATGGAGAACACGGTGTTCTTGGGGTTGGTGACAGCCTGGTTCTTAGCGGCCTTACCCACGACGCGGTCGCCGTCGGCACGGAAGCCCACGACGGACGGGGTAGTGCGGTCGCCCTCGGCGTTCACGATGATGGTCGGAGAACCGCCCTCGAGGACGGCCATAGCGGAGTTAGTAGTACCAAGGTCGATACCAAGAATCTTGCCCATTAGAAATTCCCTCTCTCTTGTGCGTTTGCGCCGCCTCGGCGGTCTGCCGCGCGGTGCTTCGGCTTGTCTTTCAGGATGTAGTGTATCCCCTTATGGGCCGGAATATACAAAATCTAAGTCAATTCATATAAGATTTCTTATCTCCGAGAGTTTAGGTTCGCAAAATCGCAGGTAGAAGCGCTGTTTGAGTTCTCGGCAAATCTATTGAGATCTATGTAGAGATGGCTGAGGCTTGGGTCCGAAGGTGTCTGGAGCTGCCTTGCGGAAAGCTCGTCCCGGTTTGAGCGTGGATTCCGGGTCGCAGTTTCCGTCTGAAGGCTCAACCGGAAACCGTATCCCGTTTTGAGAGCTGATGCCGGCTCGCAGTTTCCGCTAGCGGGCCCAACCGGAAACTGCGACCCGGTTTTCGGCCAAATAACGGGATGCCCTTTCCGCAGGCGCGCTCAATAGGTCAATATTACAAGTCACCTATAGCTAACATTTGCGCAGCTCAACGGCCCCACCTGCGCGTTTTTTAGTAAACCTTGGCATACTCGGCGAACGGTATGAAGATGCCGGCCAGAGGGTATTGCAAACGGTCGCTCCCGTGGTATGTTTTTGCCCGAATCAAACCGACGCGCATCGCCTGTAGCGTCGGTCAACAGAGAGGAAACTACCATGGCTCATCCCGTAATTGATGCCGACGAGTGCATCGCTTGTGGCGTTTGCGTCGACTCCTGCCCCGCTGGCGTCCTGGAGCTCCAGGACGTCGCTACCGTCGCTGACGAGGACTCCTGCGTCGCCTGTGGCGCTTGCCAGGATGCTTGCCCCGCTGGCGCGATCACCGAGATCGTCGAGGAGTAACAACTCCCCCACTTGCACACCCAAAAGTACACCGTGCACAAAAAGGAGGCCTCCGCATCGCCGCGGAGGCCTCCTTATTTTGTTTGTGCGGATAACTAATTTGGCACCGCCGCAGGTTGAGCATAAGTCAGCGAAAACGCCCCTAAGCGAGCAAGGTGACGTGAAAGAGGAGGAAAGCGTACTTTGGTACGCGACCGACGATTGAACGTCAGATTGCCGCTTAGGGGCGTTTGCAGCGTCG